>JAITCL010000069.1 GCA_031283105.1 Treponema sp.
GCTGGTCACTGAGCTTGTCGAAGTGATTGAGATGTATGCCTAAAGATTTTACTTGGGGGCAATTCTAACAAGCACCGCACAAGCCATTTCCTGCGGAAACGGCTTGTGCGGCTGCCTATAAGGTTTGCTCCAAAAGCCCCCAAATTACTTTACTAGGCATACATCTTACAGGTACCTATAGTCTCACCATAGGGGGTTCACCCCCTCCGGCTGGTCTCTATCGGCATGGGTGGCAGCATATACCCTGCTCATTGGTTATAGGGTGGAATAAGGCGGCGCTGTTCCCTGTGCCGGTTTACGCACTATTGGTTTGTAAAAAAGTAAATACTGTTACCCTGTGATGGTAGAGACCAACCGGAGGGGTGCGTTGTTTGCTCCTCTTTCCCCTGTCCTCTTCCTCCGTGTTCTCCGTGGTTATATTCTTCTTAAAGAATGGCCCCGGTAATTTCCTCTATCAAATTTTTAAATTCTTCCCGTTCTTCATCGGAAAGCACTTCCGCGGAATAAAGGGCCTGTTCAAAAAGTTCCCCGCAGCGGATAATTCCCTCGTTTATGCGTTTGAGCAGAGAATCGCCGTCCGGCGGTTCTTTCACTGATGCGGCTAAAAGACGGCAATATTCTCCCGGAGCGTGGGCGGGTTTCCAGACCATCTGGCGGACTGCGCCGCCCCAGATAATCAGCCGCGCAAAAAGCGTTACGCTTCGCTTCATATCCTGTTTTTTTGCCACAGAATAGGCGTTCAGAATCGCCCCGGCGGTACGGCGCATTTCTTCGGCGCTGTGTTTTTTTAATTTCCGCCGGGTACTGCCGTTTTTCAAAAGGGCGAGCAAAGAAGCCAGCGCCGCTGCCAGACCGGCGCACCATTCCGCAATGACACGAATCAACTTTTCACGGAACGTCAAATTCCCCCCGGAAGATTTGCCCCGGTTCAACAGCGGGGAAATCATAAAGCGGATAAAACCCGCCGCCGCAAGGACGATAACGCCGTATCTCAGAATCATGATGCCGTATTCCAGCAGCCATTTCCACACAGGGCCGGGCGCATCATTTTGTTCCGCCGGGGGAAGGAACGGGGTCAAGTCCAAAGGTTCAAGAGGCCGGCTTTCAAATGTTCCGGCAGACGAAAACAGCAAATAACGGAACAAGGAAAACAGCCAGGCGATAAAACCGGTGACCACAGAAAAGGGAAGCAGGTTTTTATCCGAGGCCAAAAGAACCGCCGCGGCAATGCACAGCAGGGTGAATATCCCCATACCCCCGATACGTTTCAGCCGGTCAAGGATGGAAAGGGCGATCCCTTCTCCGGCATAATACTGTTCCCAGCGCATAACTTCAAAAAAACCGCATATAACTACCCCGCCCGCCAGAATCCCCGTTAACAGAATATACAGGGCAAGTGGTACGGGAATTTTGTTAAAAACATTAACAAGGGTGAAGATGGCGATGATGACAAGCTGTATCACATAATTGCGCCGTTTCTTGATGATTTCCTCATCGGTAAAAATCAACAGGCTTGAATCTTCGAATAACGCTTTTTGTAACTGTTCACCCCGGTACAATGCCGTATATTCCTCAAAACGCCGGCGGGCGCTGAAGAGTTGTTTCAGTGAAACAACCGAATGCCAGACATAGAGCGCCCCCAGGGAAGAGACGCTGTTGGCAAGACCGGGCTGAAAACGCTCCGCTACGGGAATTCCCCGGCGCACCAGCGAAGCGGCAATGTAAAAAATCACCGTGCTGATTATGCCGCCGCGGATGTTAGCTGCAATACGGCTGGATTTAACGTCTTTCATAAAGTCGCAATATACAGAAGCCGCAACCGCGCTGAGAGCGGCGCTGATGATGATAAAAGCCGCGGGAAGCGGCAGAAACGCCCCCGCCAGAAAAACCAGCGCAATGAGCGCCGACAGGGGCATATACAGGGCCAACAGCGTGTAAATCGGCCCGTTGGACAGCAAGCCGCCTTCAGACGATTTCACGGCCTTCCTCCTTCATTTTATAGCGGCGGGAATTTCCCGGAACCAGAGCAGGCATGGCCCGCTCGTCAATGATCAGGTATTCCAGGGAAAGATGATATTTTTTTAACGAGTTAAGGCTGATATACGCCTCGTCCCCCAGATCGGGGCCGGTATACAAAAAGCGGGTTCCATAGGACAGATATTTGCCCTGTTCCAGCATGGCCTGTGCGCTGCCGTGTGTCACCGTGACATTCGCTGTTGCCGTCCAGTTGAGGGCGGCCAGTCGTTCAAGAATCGGAACCAGGGTAAACGCCGAAGGCGCAATAACGGAAATGCCCCCGTCCCCCGCAGAAGTATAAAAAACGATACCCAGTTCCTGCTTTTCCTGCGCGGCCCTCAAACAGAGGGCGGCGGCGGCTTCAATGGCACGTTCGATAAAGACCCCCTGTTTTTTGACCGGGTATTCATTTTTATCGACATTCAGAAAAATCATCAGGGGATATGAAGCGGTTGCTTCGTATTCATTAACCATGAATTCCCCCGTACGGGCGCTCACCTTCCAGTTGATGCGGCGGGGTTCATCCCCCGGATTATACGGACGCAGGGAGCGGCAGCGGGTAATATCTTCATATAACGGATTGGCCCTGATCATATTTCCCAGCGGAATACCGCCGGGTGCGTTAAGTGTAATTGAACGGAAAACCGGATACACATACAGCCGCGATGTTTCAACAGCCGTTAGCTGAAACGGAAACAGGCCCAGAGGATCAGCGCCGCGCACCAGAGCGGGGCCGAGGGTAGAGACTCCCCGGTCGGAACAGTGGCCCTCCCAACTCATCAACGTCCATGAACGCCGCGTCAAAGTGCAAAGGGTTTTGCGGAATTTCAACACCGACAAATTCCCCGGCGCATCGGAAAGAACCAGCATAAAAGCGGGAAGCAGTCCGCGGTTTTCCACCTGTAATTCCACCCGCACCCATTCATAGCGGAACACCCGCAGTTCCGCATCACGACGGCTTACCCGGATATTCCGTATCAGGTATTCACTGTACAGCCGCGACCCTATCAACAAAAACAAAAGAAACAGGCACATACATTGAATCAGGGCAAGAGGCGTAAAAAGATAAACGGGAATCAAGATGCCGACTCCCCATTTGAACAATTTTTTCCTGCGGATGTGTATCGCCGTCCACGAGGAAGCCTGATTCATGGAGAAGTCCGGTATTCGGGGATGGGAGTCGAATCCAGTATTGATTGAATAATCCGTTCCGGCGCAACGCCCCGGACAATCGCCTCGGAAGACAAAAGAAACCGCTGACGGAATACGCTTCCCGCCATTTCCTTGACATCTTCGGGGGTAACGTAATTGCGGTTGCGCAGAGCGGCATACGCCTGCGCCGAACGGTACAGGGCAAGACTCCCCCGCGGGGATATGCCGATTCGCAGATGAGGTTCTTTCCGGGTTGCCGCCACCAAACTGAGCAGGTAATCCCTGACCACCGGGTCAACGTGGATACGGCTAACCGCGTCCTGCAGTGGGGCTATTTCTTCTGCCTGGGCCACGGGCTTAATGTCGGTAACCGGATGGCTGAGGCGGCGCTGGCTTTCCAGTATCCGGGATTCAGATTCAGGGTCGGGGTAGCCGATGCCCAGGGAAAGCAGAAAACGGTCTTTCTGGGCTTCCGGCAGGGGAAAAGTCCCCTCAAATTCCACGGGATTTTCCGTAGCCACCACAAAAAAAGGTTCAGGCAGGGCATAGCGTTTCCCGTCAATGGAAATTTGCCCCTCCGCCATCGCCTCCAAAAGCGCCGACTGAGTGCGGGGAGTAGCGCGGTTTATTTCATCCACCAGCACAAATTGATTCACCAGCGGCCCCGGACGGTACACAAAACGCCCCTTGCGGTCATCAAATTCCTCACCTTGCCGCCACACCGACACGCCAAGTATATCCGCCGGCAATAAATCCGGCGTACACTGGATTCGGGCAAAACGGAGGTTCAAACTGGCGGCAAAGGCCCGCGCCAGAATGGTCTTCCCCGTGCCGGGCACATCTTCCAGCAATACGTGGCCGCGGGCAAGAAACGCCGTTATAAGCATATCGACCACGGCGGTTTTACCCAAAAAAACCGTCTCAATGTTTTCCCTGATTCTGCGGGTAAATTCAGCGACAGGCTGTAATTCTTTCATGGTTCATTATACATGGGGAGCGGGGAACTGGGGAGTAGTAATTACTTTGTGTCCGCCTTCGTTAAAGCCCTCCAAAATGAACAACCCCCAAATTATTCACTTTTTTTCCAAAAGACTAATGCAAAACCACATTATCGACCCTATATATATGAGGAGTTATCATGAAGACAAAAAATGAAAATCCTGCTCAGTATGAGTGGGAACTCTTCCCTTTTGGGGATGGAACGCGTATTTTGGACATCCGTTACGATCCGGTGTTCAAAGCGGTATTTACCAAAGACACGCCTAAATCAAAAGGCGCGTTGTCAGACCTGATTTCAGCGCTTATCGGACGCACTGTCGCGGTGGAGGCAATCGCCGCCAATGAGCCGCCCATTGACGACCTGAGGCAACGGCATTTGCGCTTCGACGTAGCCTGTAAAACAGAAAAAGGCGAACCTGTCAACGTTGAAATGTCGTTCAACCCCAGAGCAAGCGAACCCGTACGTCTTGAGTACCATGCGGCAAAATTATTCACCGGACAGGATATTCACGGGAAAGATAAAGGTTATGATGATTTGAAGGAAACTTATCAAATCACCATTCTGGCAAAGAATAAATTTTTCCCGGATGAAAACCTTACGCATAATTTTCTGTATTACGATCCCGATACCCGCGTCTCGCTGGGCGGAAAAACCAGAATAATCACGGTTGAACTGGTAAAAACGAAACTTATAGCCGACAAGCCTGTTAATGAAATGACAAACGCCGAAGCTTGGGCGGTATTTTTTCAATATTTGACAAATGAAGGGAAAAAAGCTAAAATCATTGAGATAATCAATCATGAGGAGGGCATAGCGATGGCAGTAGAAACTTTGGGAACTTTCACCCAGAACGAGTTGGAATACATACGACAAACTGCTCTAATAATGGGCGAACTTGATTGGAATACCGGAATTAAGGATGCCAGGAAAGAAGGCCGCAACGAAGCAGGTCTTGAATATGCCCAAAAGATGAAAACGATGGGCTTTTTGGTGGAACAGATACAAGCCGTCACCGGCCTCTCTACGGAAACTATTGCCCAATTGTGACTGGTACTGTAAATACTAAACTATACTCTTTACAGAATATTACCCAGCCCAATATTATAAATGCCCACGCCGGGTGCCAGTCTCCCAAATGAAAGAATTTAGTTTCACTTGAAACCCCAGCCGGAGGGGGCGGGCGGCTTCTTTTTTTTCTACCGACTGAGTTGCGCGTAGTATGGTATGAGGCGGGAGACAGGCGGGGCGGCAAAAAAATTCCGGGAATTCTCTGCCGGAAGAGACCAGGGAGTAAAAGCAAAAACTAGGTGTACAGTAATAGTCCAGCACTTAAATACGACATGATTTCACGGTATTACGATGTGCATGATTATTTAAGTGCTGGGGGGCTCTGTAGGCAGATTCTCCCGGTTTTTTGCCGCCCTGCGCTGTCTGCCCGCCGCTTGCGGTCTTATAGGAAATTTCCCTATGGGTGACAGTGACCCGCAGCGCACCTTCCGGCTGGGGATTTTTGTAATGGGTGGCGATTTTTGCCATTGACAGAATCTGCGATTTTGGTATAAAATGACCTGTTGGTAGGTTATTTTAATAAAAAAGGAGATTTGGAATATGGCAAGAATAAAGGGTATCACGAGAAACGAAGGTTTCTTATACATTTTTTTCTCAATTTTTGTCCTTATGTGCGGCTTTATGGTTACTGCCTGCGGATCCAGCCCCGCCAGGTCCTCTGAAATTCCTGAAATGGTACTGGTAAAAGGCGGCACTTTTACTATGGGCAGTCTTGTTGAAGAAACAAACAGTTTTCATGATGAACGCCCGCAGCATGAGGTAACGCTGACCAATTTTTACATAAGCAAGTATCAGGTAACCCAGAAAGAATGGAAAGAGGTCATGGAAGACAATCCCAGCAATTTTATCGGCGATCAACTGCCGGTTGAGAAGGTAAGCTGGTATGACGCGTTGATATTCTGCAACAAATTGAGCATAAAAAGGAAGCTGAATCCGGCGTACCGCATAGAGGGAAGTACCGACCCATCGGTATGGGGAGCGGCGCCGGTGTTTCCGGCCGTTGATGAGGCATGGGACGCCGTTGAAATAGTTAAGGGGGCCAACGGTTACCGTCTGCCTACCGAGGCCCAATGGGAGTACGCCTGCCGCGCGGGGAGTATAACGCCCTTCAACGCCGGGGAAAATGTTACCACCGATCAGGCGAATTATGACGGACGTCATCCCTACAAAAATAACCCCGAGGGGATATACCGGGAAAAAACGGTTGAAGTAGGAAGTTTTAAGCCCAATGCGTGGGGTTTATACGATATGCACGGCAATGTTTGGGAATGGTGCTGGGACTGGCATGGAAATTATACGGCAGATGCCCAGAAAGACCCGCAGGGAGTGGATATCGGCGCTTACCGGGTGGCGCGCGGCGGTTCATGGAACAACACCGCGCGGATTCTCCGTTCAGCCGCCCGCGGCAGTTCCGCCCCGGCATTCCGCGACGGCATTATCGGTCTGCGAATAGTACGCCCCTGACCAGCACCTAAAAATTTAGGTGCTGGAGAGAAACTCTATTTTTTCCGTGAAGTAGCCAATGCCGCATCGGAAAGCTGCTGGTTGATGCCATTAAGCTCTGAACGGGCGGAACGCCCCCGGTCAATGGCAGTTTGATACCGTCTGCCGTTATAGGCCGCCTGCGCTTCATTGGCGTTGTACTGCGCCGTATCAAAGTCACGGTCTATGGCGTAAAAATCAAGGTTCAGTTTGGCTTTACGGGCGGCTTCTATCGCCTGCTCAGTTTCCGTAATCAGGGGCTTCAACTGGGAGATCAGGGCGGAAGCCTCGTCTTTGGCGCGGGCTGCCCCGGCGCGGCCTTCGTTAATGGCGCGTTCCGCGGCGGCAATCGCCTCGGCGGCGTATGACTTTGCGGCATCGTAGCGTTTGGCGGCGGCTTCCTGATTCATACGCGCCAGGGCATCTTTAGCGCGGGTAACGGAATTTCCCGCATAAGTGACGGCATCATTGTCGTTTTCGGCGCGTGTCACCGCTTCGGTGGCATTGTTCATTTCTTCGGTGGGCGGTTTTGCGCAGCCCATAACAAGCGCCGCCAGTATCAATACGGCGCAAATAAGGAATTTTGGCGTTACTTTCATATATAGCTCCTTCTGAGTTGTTGGGGTTTTTTTGCCCCTCTCTATAAGTATAGGCATTTTCTGCCGAAAATAAAAGGGTAAATGCCATCATTTATATCAAAAAAACGGTCATTCGTCCTTCTCATCTGTTCATGGTGTATCGCCCTGTCAATTACCTTTTTGCTGAATTATGCCCTTGACGGGCCCCGGCTCGGCCCGGTTTATGACGCTCTCCGGGGGTTTCGCACCCCGCCGCCGGTTTCAGGGGAGATTCTGCTGATTGAGACCGATGAAGTCATAGAACCGGGGGATTATTTTTCAGTGCTGATGGCGTTAAGCGAGATGGGCGCGTCGGATTTACTGGTCGAAGTTCCGCTGTTGGGAACCGGATCGGGCATGGCGGAAACCGGGCTGGAGATGAGTTACCGTATTAACGATGAATATAACCTTTTGGGAAGGAATATACGCAGCCTGTTTGAGGCCATAAGGCTTGGTTTGATACCTCCCGCCGAATCGCCGGTTTATGTTGAAAATCTGGTTGAACTGGCGGAGCGGGGCAGGGACAGGCTCAATGCGGCGATTATACGGCAGGACGAAGCGGGGTCGGCGCTGGCGGCCCAGGCTGCGGCGGTTTTTGGCAGGGCGGTAACGGCGGTAGACCTGCGGGATACGCCGGCGGGGGATATTCCCTGGTACTCGCGGCCCCGCCCCGACCGGGACGGCGTACTGAGGCGTATTGCCCCGGTGAAACATATTGTCTACCACGCCCTGAAATCCCGCTGGAAAAGATCGGCGGTGGAGTTAAGCGAAACGGGATCGGTTCTGGTCAACCATTTTGAGGTGCAGGATGAGGAAATGGAATACCGCTTTCCCCTGGACAGGGACGGGAATATCCTCATTGAAAAACAAAAACCGGGGAAGAGCGATTTCCGCCGCGTGACGCTTAACCATTTTCGTGATTATGATCAAAGCGGCAGAACCTTGGCGCGGCTGCTGAAAGACGCCGAGGCTTTGGGCGTTTATACCGAAACCGCGCCGGAACGTATGCCCCTCATCCTGTTTAATTATGCCGAAACCCGGAAAGAACAACTGCTTAAAACCCCGGAACCCGCACAACGCGCCGGCTGGATTGACGCGCGGAATGAGTATATTGCCGCTCTGGATGAATTGTTGAACGGCCCCTCAGAGATGATTCTGGTTAATGGCTACGAGATGTTAATAGCCACTGAAAGGCTTGATGAAAAGGGAGTCGCCCGGCTGCAGGGCTTGCGGGATGAACTAATCCGGGCATTTGCCGCCCTGCGGGAAAAACACCGCGAACATATTACCTTACGCGCGGAACTTACCAACGCGGCTCATGCTTCGTTTTGCATAATGGGGCCGGCATTTTATGCCGCGGGAACCGGGAATACACCGGAATCTTCGGCGATGTACGTCAGCGCGCTGTTTGCCAATGCCCTGCTGACCGGACGCTGTATTACGCCGGGTGAAAGCCGTCTTATTCTCATTTTGTCGGTGGTCGTATCATTTATCGCGCTTGCCTGCATTCATACCTTAAGGCCAGTATTGGTGTTGATAGCGGGAACCATCATGACTCTGATCTGCGGCGCCGGTTTTGGCACACATTTTATTATCAACACTTATTGGATAGATCCGTTTATATCAATGGCGGCCTGTCTGGGGGGAACCCTGTTTTTGACCGTCTCCCGCTTCTGCATCGGCTACAGCAGAATGTTGCGTTTCCGCCTTGCGTACGGCCCCGCGGTAAGCAACGATATGCTCAAGCAGATGCTCAAGGCGGGCAGACCCTTGCTTTCGGAAACCTTGTGTACTCAGGCGGCGATAATCGCCGTTAAAAATCCCGGCATGTCCGGCAGGGAAGACCGGGGGACGCCGCTTAAAACGGCGCAAGCCGCCGCTGAATTTCAGGAAGAATTTTCCCGAATTTTTAAGCGGAAAGGGGCGCTGATACTGGGTTTTGAGAATGATATTGCGCTGGCCTGTTTTGGCTCGCCGCCCGAGCGGGTCTGCCGGAACGAAATGGCGCATCCCGCGGCGCGGGCGGTAAACTGCATTGGGGAAATACTGAAAGAACCCTTATCCGCCCAATGGTGCTTTGGCCTGGAATCGGGCGAATGCGCTTTCTCCTGGTCGAAAAAAACCGGCTATACCGCAAACGGGCGCCCGATGATCCGCGCCCGGCTTCTCGCCTCGCTTGCGATGCGTTATCAGGTACGGGCGGTCATCGGCGAATCGGCAAAGGAAAGCAGTGATATTCTTGCCCGCAAACTCTCTTCATTCGCCGGCGAAAATTTTTACAAACTGCCCAATGCCATTGGTTGAATTAGTGTCAGTCACCTACAGGGGAAATTCCCGTTTTGACACTATTCCCCAAAATGGGTAGGGTGGTATGTACAGGGAGATAGGCGAAATATACCATAAAATTATTGTGAATATATTGACAATAATTTTTAAAAAGATAAAATAATAATTTAAATTATGGAGTTATTTAATGAGGCAAAAACTAATAATTATCAGTGGTTCTCCATGTGTTGGAAAGACAACTGTAGCAAATAAATTATATGAAAAATTTAATAATAGTGCTTATTTAGACAGTGATTGGGTTTGGTGCGTAAATCCTTTTTCAATAGAAGATTCAAGGCTTAGAAATGGAGATAAAAATGTATCATATGTTTTATCAAATTATTTAAATTCAAAATTTGATTATGTATTTTGTTCTTCTGTTATTTTTACGGATAAGGATATTAGAGAAAATATTTTAAAAAATATAGAAGCAAAAAATTATGACATTATTGGAATATCATTAATGTGTAGTGAAAAAACATTATTTGAGCGGCATAAAAAAAGGGGCGATAATAATGAAGTGTCATATTATTGGTTAAGATTAGGCTCTTATCCTGGAGATTATATAATAAATACAGATAATAAAAATATAAATGAAATTATTGAAGAGATAAAAAATATAATTATAAAATAAAATGGTGTACGGGCATACTGCGCTTAACAGGTCTGTAACTGTACGCCGCCTTACGGCGGCTAGGCTACACAAAACACCAGTCGGGCTTGCGCCCTTTGTGGTGTTTTGTTCCGCCACATTTGGGGCAGGGGTCGTTGCTGCGCAACGCCCTATTACCTGCCCCAAACGTCAGTTATAGCCGGAACGTTATGTGCAAGTTTGCCTAAAATTATCTTAAAATAAATCAAAAAATCTATTGACATAGCATAAAAAATGTAATATATTATCAATATAAGGAGATTAGTATGGAGCTTGCTAAAATAACGCCAAATGGTCAAATAACTATCCCTAGGGATGTTCTAGAAAAAATGAACTTAAAAACAGGCGATAATATACTCTTTTTTGAAGAAAATGGTAAATTTTTTCTACAAAATTCGAATTCCATTGTATTATCTGATTTCCAAAAGGCAATGGAAGGAGCCGCAAAAGAAGCAG
>JAITCL010000073.1 GCA_031283105.1 Treponema sp.
GTGTTTGTGAGCGCGTTGACTTTGTATTTTATCGTCCCTATGAGGCCCTTAATTTTTTCCATCATTGAGTTAAAGTTTTGAGCGAGGATGCCTATTTCGTCATTGTGTTTGAATTCAAGCCGGCGGGTAAGGTCCCATTCGGCCGCTATCTTTTCCAGAGTCTTTACCATATATTTCATGGGTTTGAGCACGCCGCTGATAAATATGTAGGAAATGATGAAGATAAGCGCGATGACCGCCATCATGACGAGGAAGAGGATTGTCATGTTGCCGTTCAGCGCGTCCGCCAAGGAGATGGGAAGGATGGCGGCGATATGCCAGTTAAGGGACGGCACGCCAACCATCGCGACCACGCCTTCGGGCACGTTGAAGAATTGGGTTCCGCCCGCTTTCGCCCTTTCAAGGATTTCCGCTCCCGTGGCGCCAATCGCCCCGTCCAGCTTTGTTTTATTGGTAATGAGGCTCAAGTCCCGGCTGCCGGTTATTTCCCCTAGCTCGTTAAAGAGGTACAACTCGGCGGCGCCTTTATAACTCTTGTAAATATTGTTGACGAATTCCGTAAGGTCTATACCTGTTCCCACAAGGCCGATAGGCGTACGCCGCGCGTCAAAAACCGGCGCGTTAATCCACAGCATGGTACGTTGTAATTCCGGGTTGTAATTGATGTTAAAATTGTATTTTGGCGTTTCGTACAAGGTCATTTTGTACCAATAGTTATCGGGGCTTTCGGCGTCAACGGTATAATGGTTATCCGGGTCAAAGTAAAATTCTTTGTCAACGTCGCTTGCCCAGAAAGCCGAGTTGCTCGCGAAAGCCCGGCGGTATCCGTCTATTTCCTCAAAGGCGATTGTTTTCAACCCGCCGTCCCCGGGATTTTGGAAGTGGCGCTGTATCAGGGGAGAACCCGCCATTTTAAGGGCAAGGGCGATTTCGCCGTTCACCGATGTTTCCAATTTGGCCCGTTCAAGCTCCATTGTCTGCGCCAGTTCTAACCCTGCGGTGTTATGGAGCATTTGCCACATTGAAAAGCCAAAAGCCGCGCTCCCGCCGATAAAAACTACCAAAAAAAGAACGATGGAGAATAGTATAAACCGGTTTTTTATGGAAGTCCGACGTTCCTGCGTTTGTCCTCTTTTCATTTTTTCACCCTCTTTATTAAGTTATGAAAACCTCTGAAAACTGAAGTTTTTGGAGGTTCCCTTAAAATAATAACATGGTTTTTGGAAGATTATCAATGTTTAAATTCAGCAATTTAAAGTTTCAGAATAATATTACCACGAACCTCACGAACAGAAGAGAAGATTCTACCACGAATAAACACGAATAGAACGAATAGCATGAATGAAGAAGAGGGAGTTTAATATTCGGTATTATTCGATCTATTCGTGCTATTCGTGGTAAAAACGCGCGAGACTTTTCGTCAATCAACTTTGAACCGCGAGATTTCCCTTAGCAAAATGTCGATGGCTTCGCGGTTTTTTACGCTTATCTCGTTGACTTGGTTTACCGCCGCGTTTACCTGCTCCGCGCCGGATGCCATTTCATTCATGCCGCCGGTTATCTCCTGCGTTACTTTTTCAAGGTTCTGACTCTCATTTATCACTTCCTTGCTGCCTTCAAGCATTTCATTGGAACCGCCTTTTACCTGCTGGGTTATTTCACTCAGACTGCCCGCGCTTCGGAGAACCTGCTTGCTCCCCTCTCCCTGTTCTTCCATCGCGTTACGGATGTTTTCTTCCTGGTCCGAAACGATCTTGACGCCTAACTCAATCGCCTCGAACTTGTTAAGAACGCTTTCAGTGGAGCGGGTTATCTTGGTGATTGATCCAGTTATTTTTTTCAGTACCGTGACGATGGTTTTCGACTGTTCGCTGGAACTTTCCGCCAGTTTGCGTATCTCATCGGCGACTACGGCGAAACCTTTGCCCACTTCTCCGGCGTGAGCCGCTTCAATCGCCGCGTTCATCGAAAGCAAATTGGTTTGGCTGGCGATGTTTTCCATTACCGCGTTAATCTCCAGCAGACCTTCGGACTCGCGGGCTATTTCCTGAATGTCCGTTGCCACTTCCTGTAATCCGCTGCGGCCTACTTCGGCGGCTTCTTTCAGGGTCTGAACATTTTCGGTGTTGTTAACCAGCGTGTTGGTAACTGAATTGACATTTGCCACCATTTCCTCAATGGCAGATGATACCTGGGAAACATTGCCGCTTTGGTTTTCTACATGGCCGTTAAGTTTATTGATGTTCGTTATCACCTGTTCCATAGTGGCATTGGTTTCGGTAACGCTGGCGCTCTGGTTTATGGCGCGGCCCTTGATACTCTGAATGTTGGCGGTGATTTGGTTGACTGCCGCCGCTGTCTCGGTCATGTTGCTGGTAAGAGAATTGCTGATTTCATGAAGTTTTTTCGTCTGCTCTTTTATGGTAACGATCAAGTTTTTGATTTTGTCAAAAGTCCGGTCAAAGAATTCCCCCACCGTTCCAATTTCGTCATGGCGCTTTAATTCAAGCCGCCGGGTAAGGTCCCAGTCCACCGCTATTTGGTCCAGCATCTGTACCATGTGCTTCATGGGTTTAAGCATGCCGCTGATAAATAAATAGGAAATGATGAAGACAACCGCGATTGCCGCCATCATCACCAGAAAAAGGAATGTCATGCTGCTGCTCAGGACATCGGCAACAGTAAGCGGAAGAATAGCGGTTATATGCCAGTTAAGGGACGGTACGTTAATCAGGACGGCAACGCCTTCAGGCACGTTGAAAAATTGGGTTTCATCTGATTTTGCCCTGCCAAGAATTTCCGCGCCGGTAGCGCCGATCACTTTGTCCAGCTTTGTTTTATTGGTAATGAGATTTACGTCCCGGCTACCGGTTATTTCCCCCATGTTGTTAAAGATGTATAAATCGGCTCCGCCTTTATAATTCCGGTATATGGTGTTGACAAATTCCGTGAGGTCGATACCTGTTCCCACCATGCCGAGTGGTTTGCGCCGCGCGTCAAAAACCGGCGCGTTGACCCACAGCATGGTCTGCTGCATTTCCTCGTTGTAGTTGATGTTAAAATTAAATTTATCCGTTTCGTACAGGGTCATTCTGTACCAATAGTTATCGGGATTTTCGGTATCAACGGTATAATGATTATCTTCGGCAAAGTAAAATTCTTTATCAACATCGCTGGCCCAGAAAACCGATTCGCTTGCGAAAGCCCGGCGGTATCCGGCTATTTCCTCAAAGGCTATTATTTTTAAATCGCCGTCTTTGGGGTTGAGAAAGTGACGCTGTATCAGCGGAGAACCTGCCATTTTAAGGGCAATGGCAATTTCGCCGTTAACCGATGTTTCCAGTTTGGCGCGTTCCAATTCCATTGCCTGCGCCAGTTGGTATCCTGCGGTGGTATGGATCATTTGCCACATTGAAAAGCCAAAAGCCGCGCTCCCACCGATAAAAATAACTAAAAAAAGCGCGGCAGAGAAAAGAATATACCGGCTTTTTATCGAAGTCCGGCGTTCCTGCGTTTGTTCATTTTTCATTTTTCCCCCTTAATTCTGATAGATAATACCATATTTATAGAGTTAGGGGGCAATATATTTTTATTTTTTATCAGTTAACGTATATGACGCCTGATACAGGAACGGGCAGTTACGAATGAAACAAAAAACTTTCGAATTGGTGACTGTCACCGGAGTGTCGATGGTGTGAAAGACAAGGAAGAATTTTTTACCACGGAGGACACGGAGAACACGGAGGGGAAAGGGAGGTGATTACGAATGAAAGCAAAACTTTCGAATAGATAACCAAATAACAGCGCCGCACTAAGCGGCGTTACATTAAGTAATGCGACCGGTTACCGCGCACAATAAAAGCCACCGCTTACAGTAATGCCGATGTTGGCTAAAAAAGCATTAGCGGCGCTATATGGAACACAGTTTGTCATTTAAGATGATTTTGGCGCATGGCGCTCGTGCGCGTCTTTTCTTTCTACCCCTCAATGACTATTTTGCCCTATGTTATTTGGTTTCTTGACACTACCATTATGTTTTGTTTTCTTGATTTTAATAATCAGAAATACATTTACTATAATACTTACAAAAAATAAAATATGCGTACAATAGTATAAAAAAGAAAATTCATTTTTATAATAATTTTCGGGGAATTTTCCATCTTTGAATATACCCTTATATTCTTTCCCTTGCATTGTAATATATTTTCCCTCACCATCAAATAAATTATTCTTGAAAAATCCAACATAGTAATTCCCGTTTGCTTCCTGATATATTCCCTTGCCATCAAACATATCTCTCTCGAAATTTCCGGTATATGAATCCCCATTTTTAAAAGAATAATGCCCTTCTCCGTTTTTTATGCCATCAACGAAATTTCCTGCGTAAATATCCTCATTTTGATAGACAAGTTTGCCCAAACCATTGTATAAACCGTTTTTGAAATTGCCTTTGTAAGTGCTTCCATTGCTATAGACAATATTTCCCTCACCGTCAAAAAGACCATCCACAAATGCGCCAATATATACATAAGATATACATATCATTTTACCATTCCCATTAAACATCCCATTTTTATATTGTCCTTCATAGTTATCACCAGTCAGCCATATTTGTCTCCCATATCCATCAAATAAACCGTCTTTTAAGTCTCCGGAATATGTAGACCCGTCCGGAAGCTTAACTTCTATGGTGTATAGATCAAAGAGTAAAAATATTGTCATAACAACAAACATTAACCATTTTTTCATCTTAATCACCTGCTGGTAATTTCTTTTACCTTGTCACGTTTTTTTCCCGTAAAGATAAACACACCCAATTTTACCACTTTTCCGGCTTGTCAACCAGCGCTGTCCGCGTTATCATACCTTATGTGCTGGTACTGCGGCTCACCGGTAGCCGAACAGGAGCCTTTTGGCCGTTCACTGCTCTGCGCCGTATGCGGAAAAAGTCTTCGTTCCTGCCGGAACTGCCGCTTCTATCTTTCCGGCGCACGGGGGGACTGTTCGGAAACAAGCGCGGAACCGGTAGCGGATAAAGAGCGTGCCAATTTTTGCGATTGGTTCTCCCTGGACAAAAAATACCGGAGCGAAACAGCGGGGCAAAAAAAAGATATGGAAAAAGCCGGCGCGGCGAAAGCCGCTTTTGATAATTTATTTATTTAATGTAATGAAGCCAGTACTCTTTTTGGATTCAGGCATTGGCGGCATTCCTTATTGCCGTTATTTTCACCGGCGCAATCCCGGCCAGAGCATTGTGTACCTCGCCGACCGTCTGCATTTTCCCTACGGCAGCCGGGAAAAAGAGGAACTTGCCGCAGTTTTAATCAAACTTGTGGAACAAATTATTCAAACCGTCAATCCCTGCATCATCGTGGTTGCGTGTAACACCGCCACCCTTGCGGCGCTTGCGCAACTGCGGGAACATTTTCCCGCGCTTCCCTTTGTGGGAACAGTGCCGGCGGTAAAGCCCGCCGCGCTTGCGTCAAAAACCGGCAAAATCGGCGTACTGGGTACGGAGCTGACCATTAACGAATCGTATATCAGGGAACTTGCCGCCCAATACGCCAGTGTTGAGATTGTGGGCGTCGCCGCACCGGAACTGGTTGAATTTGTTGAAAGCCGCCTCGATTCCGCGCCGCCGGAAGAAACAAGGGAAATCGTGCGGCGTTACGTGAACCGCTTCCGTACAGAGGGTGTTGACGCGGTGGTATTGGGCTGCACTCACTTTCTTTTTCTGGAAGAAGATTTTCGGCGGGAAGCCGCCCCCGGCATTGCCGTGTTTGAATCGGTCAAGGGAATAGCGCAACGCATAGAATCATTACTGGCGGAATCTTCCGTGCGGGAAGAAAATGCGCCCGATGCGCCCAACCGCTTACTGCTTACCGGCACGGCGGCTCCTGAACCTTCATGGGCAGTCTGGGCGGAACGTCTGGGCTTGAGCCTTGCGCTGTTAAATGCCGTTTGCCCTTGACTTGGTACAAGGCTAATATATTAAATAATACAAAATTCTTTTTGCCCAAATTCTGTTCGTCTCTCCGCGTCGTCCCTGGCACGGGGTTTTATTGTACATTACTCCTATTCATAACCCTTATGTGTAGGTACAATGGCATTATTCGCTTTGTTTGGTTATTTTGGTTTCTAAAAGGAAGGAAATAAATTGGAGCATATTAGCATTTTACAGGAAATGTTACGGTATATTGACATACATATAAAAGAAAAGATGAGTGTTGAAAAATTGGTGGAACGGGCTGGATTTTCTCCGTATTATTTTTACCAGATATTTCAACGCGGTGTCGGTTCTTCGATTATGGAATATGTAAGAAACAGGCGGCTTGTCTATGCCGCTTCCGAACTTAATTCGGGACGTAAAATAATCGACATAGCAATTGATTATGGATTTGAAACACATTCAGGCTTTTCAAAAGCGTTTCGCCGTTATTTTGGTTGTCCGCCGG
>JAITCL010000088.1 GCA_031283105.1 Treponema sp.
CAGCCTGAAATAATGATCCCCATTGTTGTTACCGCCCGCGAGCTTAAATTCCTCCGCCCCAATGCGGAAAAGATTCTTGAGAGAGTTTTCGCGGAAGAGAAGGTAAAGCTTCCGGTAAAAATCGGCACGATGATCGAAGTTCCCCGCGCGGCGCTCCGTTCCGCCCATATTGCGCGGTATGCGGATTTCTTCAGCTTTGGGACTAACGACCTTACCCAAATGACATTCGCGTTCAGCCGCGATGATGTCGCTTCATTCCTGCCGGTATATCTGGAGAAGGATGTGCTTGATGTGGATCCGTTTAAGACCATTGATGAAGACGGTGTGGGCGGCTTGATGCGCGTTGGCATTACTATGGGACGCGCTGTAAAGCCGGATCTCAAAATAGGTATCTGTGGAGAGCACGGTGGCGACCCCGCTACTATTGACTTTTGTTATAGAGCGGGGTTAAGCTATGTTTCATGTTCACCATTCCGGGTGCCGCTGGCACGTCTTGCCGGCGCACAAGCGGTTATAAATAATTCCGGAAAGAATGTAAAGGGAGGGGAAACAGCGAAGACTGGTAAACCCGCCTCTGCCAAGGTGAAGGGCAGTAAAAAACCTGTAAGGGGGGAGAAGAAGATGGCAGAACTCACTGTCAAGAAGCCCGCGGCAAAGAAGACTGCGGCAAAGAAACCTGCGGCCAAGAAGACTGCGGCGAAGAAACCCGCGGCCAAGAAGACTGCGGCAAAGAAACCCGCAGCCAAGAAGACTGCGGCGAAGAAACCCGCGGCCAAAAAGGCCGCCCTGTAAGGTTTCAGGCTTATTTAAAATCTTTCTTGCTCTATGCAAAAGCCCGGTATTAAGCCGGGCTTTTGCTTCATTAAGGAGAGTTTATGAAAACGGGTTTTCAATTTTTAAAATTGTCTTTTTTACCCGCGGTTCTGTTTTTGTGCCTTTTTCCTTTTAAGGCCGGAGCCGAAGATTTTTTTTACAAGCACCAGAAAGGCGACCGTTACCGTATTGTATCAACCGTAAGTGAAGAAGTGTATATAGATGATATTTTCAGCCATAAGGCTGAAATCCTTAACCGGATTACCGGTGAAGTTATTGACGAGTCGGGGGGGAAGGGGAAGCATAAAGCGGTTTTTCAGACTTCGGAACGGGCGGGAACTGTACCGAACCGGAGTTACCGGAGCTACCAGTGGGCCAGGGAATACGAATCCGAATTTGAACGGGATCGCCTGGGACGCATCACCATAGATAAAAAGTATTTTATGCCCGTGGTGCGCGATGTGCCGGTCTTTCCCGGCAGGGACATAAAAGTTGGCGAGTCATGGACTTACGAAGGGCACGAGGTGCATGACTTCCGTGATAATTTCGGCATCAAGGAACCGTACCGTATTCCCTTTACCGCCCATTATGTTTACCTGGGGGAACGTGAATGGAAAGGAAAAAGTTACCCGGCTTTTTCGGTCAATTACCGGATACAGTTACAGCCCAAAGCGGTTCCCGGCAAAATTTGGCCAAGGCGGATACAGGGAGAATCGGATCAGGTGGTATACTGGGACAGCGTTCAGGGACAGGCGGTTGCCTATAACGAACAATTTGGCTATGTCTTTGAATTTTCCAACGGCAGAAAAATAGAGTACCTGGGCAGGGCGGAGGCGGAGGTTGTTGAATCAATTCGCATGGACAAGGAAAAAATAGCCGGGGAAATAGCGGAAGATATTGACCGCCTGGGTATTCCCGATGTAAGCGTACGGGTGGTAGACGATGGGATAACGATAAGCCTTGACGATATTAAATTTCAGGCCGACACGGCGGTTATGCTCCCCGGTGAGCGGGAAAAACTCGACAAAATCGCCGAAATACTTCAGCGCTATCAGGAGCGGGATATTCTGGTCGGCGGCCATACCGCCCTTGCCGGTACCGCCGAGGGACGCAAAAAACTTTCAACAGAACGCGCCGCCATTGTCGCCGATTACCTTATTGCCCGCAAAGCCCGTTCTCCTGACCGTGTGGTAGTGCGGGGCTATGGCTCCGACAAACCGGTTGCGGATAACCGTACCGAAGAAGGCAAGCGTAAAAACCGCCGCGTTGAAATAACGATTCTTGAAAATTAATTCAAAAACCGCTATTCTGGCAGCATATCATGGATAAACTTATCATCAAGGGCGCACGGGAGCACAATCTCAAAAATATTGATTTGGAGCTGCCCCGGGACAAACTCATTGTCATTTCAGGGCTTTCAGGCTCCGGAAAAAGTTCGCTGGCCTTTGATACGATATTTGCCGAGGGGCAGCGCCGTTATGTGGAAAGCCTGTCTGCCTATGCGCGGCAGTTTTTGGGACGTATGGACAAGCCCGACCTCGATTATATTGAAGGGCTTTCCCCGGCAATTTCCATTGAACAAAAAACCACCCACCGTAACCCCCGTTCCACCGTGGGAACCGTTACCGAAATTTACGACTATTACCGGCTGCTTTTTGCCCGTATCGGCATTCCCCACTGCCCGGTCTGCGGCAGGGAAATCCGCGAACAGCCGGTGGATTCCATTATTGATACGATTCTACAGTTTAAAAAAGGGACGAAGATACAACTGCTGGCTCCGGTAATCCGCGGCAAGAAGGGCGAACATCAGAAAATTATTGAGGATGCCCGCAAGGCAGGTTTTGCGCGGGCAAGAATTGACGGCGTTCCGGTGAATCTTGACGAAAGCATCAAACTGGACAAGCAAAAAAAACACAGCATTGAAATTGTGGTTGACCGCATCGTGATTGAGCAGGATATTCGATCGCGGCTGGCGGAATCGACGGAAACCGCCCTGCAAACCGCCGACGGGCTGCTGCTGGTTCTGGTAAACGATGAAGGCAAAAATTCCGAGCAATTTTTTTCGCAAAAGAACGCCTGCCCGGACTGCGGCGTTTCCATTCCCGAATTGCAGCCGCGCCTCTTTTCATTTAACAACCCCTTTGGGGCCTGCCCCAGTTGCACCGGTCTGGGGGCAAAGCTGGAATTTGACCCCGATCTGGTAATTCCCGACTCCTCCCTTTCCTTTAACGAGGGCGGAGTCGTTCCCTATAACCCCGACAGCGCCTGGCACCGCAGCCGTTTTGACAGCCTTGCCAAACATTATAAATTCAGCCTGGATACGCCCCTGTCAAAACTGCCCAAAAAAATACAGGATGCCATTCTTTACGGCAGCAGAGATGAGATAAAAGTCCGTTACGATAACCGCGAAGGAACGGGGCATTTTGAATATCAGTCAAAATTTCCCGGCGTACTGGAAGACCTTAAACGCCGCTATCTTGAAACCCAGTCGCCGGGCATTAAGGAATGGCTTGAAAAGTTTATGAGTCAAAAACCCTGCGAGGATTGCGGCGGCAAGCGGCTCAAGCCGGAAGTGTTAGGCGTAACCGTAGCCGGAAAAAATATCTGGGAACTTTCCCGTCTTTCGGTAACGGACTCCCTGAGTTTTTTTGAATCGGTCAAATTCAGCAAGAATGAAAAAAAAATCGCTTATCAGATATTAAAGGAAATCAGCGCCCGGCTGGGCTTTATGCAGAATGTGGGCCTAGACTACCTCAGCCTTGAGCGGAAGGCGGCGACTCTTTCAGGCGGCGAAGCCCAGCGGATAAGGCTGGCGACGCAAATCGGGTCAAGTCTTGTCGGGGTGCTGTACATTCTTGATGAGCCGTCCATCGGCCTGCACCAGCGTGACAATCAGCGGCTTATTGATACCCTGCTCCACCTGCGCGACCTGGGCAACACCCTCATCGTGGTGGAACATGACGAACAAACCCTGCGTACCGCGGATCATATTGTCGATCTGGGGCCGGGCGCGGGGGTACACGGCGGGCAGATTGTCGCCCAGGGCAGTCCGGAAGATGTGATGCAGGTTGAGGAAAGCCTTACCGGACAGTATCTGGCGGGAATCCTTACCATTGAGATTCCCGCGGAACGGCGGCAGGGGAGCGGCAATTTTATTAAGCTGAAAGGGGTCAGTGAGCATAATCTGAAAAATATCAACGTGGAATTTCCGTTAGGTGTTTTTACCTGCATTACCGGCGTTTCCGGTTCGGGCAAGTCCACGCTGCTTTCCGACGTGCTGTACCCGGCGCTGGCAAATCTGGTGTACGGCTCAAACCGTATTGAAGGGGCGTATAAAAAACTGGAAGGCGCGGAATTTATCGACAAGGTGATTGATATTGACCAAAGCCCCATCGGCAGAACGCCCCGCTCAAACCCGATAACCTATGTCGGGGGCTTTACCGCTATCAGAGACCTTTTTGCCGGTCTGCCCGAATCAAAAATGCGCGGCTATAAGCCGGGGCGTTTTTCATTTAACGTGCGGGGGGGCCGCTGTGAAAACTGCGAAGGCGACGGAACCATTAAAATCGAAATGAACTTTTTGCCCGATGTGTACATTACCTGCGATGTGTGCAGCGGCCAGCGTTTTAACCGCGAAACCCTTGAAATCCGCTACAAGGGCAAAAACATTGCCGAAGTGCTGGACATGACCATTGAGGAAGCGGCGGCGTTTTTTGCCCCTATTCCCCAGATTGCCCGCAAAATGCAAACACTGCTCTCGGTCGGACTGGGTTATGTGAAACTCGGCCAGTCCGCGCTGACCCTTTCCGGCGGCGAGGCGCAGCGGGTAAAGCTGGCGCTGGAGCTTTCAAAACGCTCCACCGGCAGCACTTTGTATATTCTGGATGAACCGACAACCGGTCTGCACTTTGCCGATGTAAAGCAGCTTATGGACGTGATTCAGCGGCTGGTGGATCAGGGCAACACGGTGATAATGATCGAACATAATCTTGATGTGCTGCTGCAGGCGGATTACATTATTGATCTGGGGCCGGAAGGCGGCGATAAGGGCGGGCAAGTCGTGGCGACAGGCACGCCGGAACAGATAGCCGCCGATACCGCTTCCTATACGGGAACGTATATCAGGGAAATGCTGGAACGCATAAAAAAGCGCGCGCAAAGACCCGCCAAAAGGCGGCGTAATTCCGGATGAAAATAAGCGGCAGGGTCCGGGGCCTATCAACGCCGGCGACAATTTTGTTAACACTGTTTTTTCTTTTTGCCGTACCGGTAATAAACCTGTATGCTCAGGAGGCAGCGCTTCCTGGGGAGGAGCCGCCGCCTCAGGAAGAATCGCCGCCCGAAATTGAAATTCATGTATTAACTCCGGAACAGAATCGCGTTAATATGGACATAAGAACTTCAACCCTTTCAGAGCTTGCCTCCTGGTGCCGCAGCTTGGGGCTGTCTGAGGGAGGAACCAGTCTTGATCTTGCGCGGCGGCTGCGGGAGTATTTTGAAATATCCGAACAAGCGTTGCAGGGATCGCCGGATGGCGAAGACAAACGTAAAATCATCACGATTGAATCCGCCCGTTCCACTGAATACTTCAAGATTGAGGCAATAGACGAGGACTATGCCCGCCTCAGCGGGGAAGTGAGAATAAGCCTGAAAGACGGCGACGCGGTTCACCGGATACGGGCATGGAACATTCTGTTTAACCGCAGCAGAAATATTATTACCGCCAGCGGGGGTGTTGAATATATAAAGGAAGAAGGAGATAAAATTGAAACTTTCCGCGGAGATTCCATCACGGTTGATCTTGATAACTGGTCAAGTGTTTTTCTGGGCGGCGCGTCGGAACGTTCAATACAGGGCGACAGTACCACCTATCAATTTGCCGGAACCGTCATTTCACGCGATGAAGAGGAAGTAATTGTTTTAAGCAAGGCTTCCATCAGGAACGCAAGTAACGAAGAAGCGCTGTGGTCGCTGAATGCTTCACGGATATGGCTGCTGCCGGGCTCGGATTTTGCGGTCTTTAACGCGGTGCTGAAAGTAGGCGAGATACCGGTGCTGTATATTCCCTTCTTCTTTTATCCGTCGGATGAGCTGATATTCCATCCGGTTATCGGATACCGTACCAGAGAGGGGACTTTTGTTCAGACAACAACGTACATTTTGGGCAGACCAAAGGTAGACAGCAGTACGCAGAGTTCTCTCACGAGAATTTTGGGTAACTCAAACGATATGGAAAAAAAACGGGAAGGTATGTACCTGCGCAGTACGGGGAAGAAGCTGGTAAACCCCAATGCGACAAGCCTGAAAACAATGGTTGATTACTATGCCAATTTAGGCAGCTACATCGGTTTAGACCTTGATATGCCGGCCAAAGGGGTGTTAAGCGCTCTTAACCTCAGCATGGGCATCGGCCTGACACGGACGGTTTACGATTACAATGGGATTTACACCCCGTTTTACCCCAATTATGACGGCAGTACCGACCGAAACTACTCCAATTTGTTTTCAAAGGAGGTTCCTTTTCGTTACCGGTTTAAGACCAATAGCGCAGTCAGCGGAAAATACGGCGGTTTCTCATGGTCTCTTCCCTATTATTCCGATCCTATGGTGGACAATGATTTTTTAAATCGCGCGGAAGAGATGGACTGGGTCAACATGATACAGAAAGGCGCGGCTATGGAGGAAGAGGAAATTGCGCAAAACCAGTTGGGAAGCTATACATGGCAATTATCAGGCCAGGTTAACCCCGCCTTTCCCAAAATGTCGCCTTACGTTAACAGCATATCCATTTCCAACATTTCCAGCACCGTGTCATTTAACAAAAAAACAGATGCAACTAAAGATATTAGATCACCCAGCAGTATTTTTTACACTCCCGAAACCGCCACACTGTATTCAATGAGCGTATCGGTTGCGGGTACGCCGTTAAGTTTTGGAGGGAGCGCCGCCGGTCAGACCGGTGACAAAACCGATGAAACCGAACTGCCTGATCCGCTGAAAGACATAGGGGTTCCCCGCTCACCTTTTGAAAATAAGGAAAAGGAAGATACGAAAAAAAAAGATCAGTCCGACAAACTTGTTCCTCCTGAATTAAGCCAGCGTTTTGAACTGCCCAGAACCGGAAGCGTAAAATTGAGTTTGGATTATCGGGTTGTCCCTTCAGGCGCCTCAACGCTTAAATTTAACCATGCTAAATGGAAGCAGTACGACGAGATTGATTGGGGGGATATGAGTTCCATCTTGAACAGTTTTGGCGGCGATGCCAGTACAACGGTCAATGTGAATCACTCTGAAAACTTTTTTTCCAACAGCTTTTCCTATGCCGGAAACGGAACATGGCGGCAATACGGCTACCTGAACGAAGAAGCTGAGGATTTTCTTCCTGATGCAGACTCTACTACTCAGGAAAAAATAGACAAAGCAAAGCTGCAGGAATACAAGCAATCGTTCTTTTCAACTTCTTATGACTTTTCTTCAACCCTGCGTCCCCTGTACCGGGATCCCATATTTGGATTGTCCAATCTGCAATACAATCTGAAGGGGCTTGCGGTAAGATCGAAATTTGACGAAGAAAACAGCACAGGGGATAATCCCCATTGGGACCTGGATCGCGGCGAATGGACCAAGGAGAAGATAGACAATCATCAATTCTCGACCAATATATCGGCGCTGGTAATGGACAAGACCCAAACCTTTTCGATTATCACCGATCTCCCCCCCAAAGATTCTGTGCTTGCATGGCGGACAGGTATAAGAATATGGGTTACCGAGACCGATGCCAATATGCGGATTCTTTTCCCCGGCGATGACGAAAAACGAAAACTGGAACCGTTATATGCTACCGAGCGAATCCTCTTTGGGACTTTTGGCAATTTTACCCAGAGCATGGTTATGGATACCGAAAAAAAAGAGGTGACAACGCTTACTTCAACGTTGAATTTGACAAAATGGGGGCTTACCGCGTCTTATGCCGCCGCCCGTATGAAAGGTTATGAGTATACTCAGCCTGACCCAAACGCTGAAATTGTCGGCGGCTGGATCGAGAAACCCGGCGAAGAAACGCTCCAATCCAGGGACTTTACCCTGAATTATTCAAAGAATACCAACATGAAAGAGCTCTGGAATGACCGGATGCAACTTACCCTGAATACCAGTTCCCGGTTGTTTCTCGATCTTCAGCGTTATACCAGTTCTACTTTTACCTTTTCCCTTGGCTTTACGGTGGGGATTAATAAATTCATTGATCTGTCTCTGTCAACAAATTCAGAGAATGCTTACGTCTACCGGTACTTCAGGAATATGCCTTTTTTCAGCGATGCGCCGATTGACATTCCCGAAGGCCCCCAAAACAACGTATTCCTTGATCTCATGAACTCTTTCAGGTTTGATGATGAGCAGCTCAGACAAACCTCCGGCTTTAAAATGAAAAATTTTAATATTGCCGCAACCCATTACCTGGGCGACTGGAACGCCATATTGGGTTGGACTATGTCTCCCTATCGCCCTCCCGGCAAAAACCAGTATGAAATAAATAACGAAGTGAGTTTTCTGGTACAGTGGGTACCCATCAGCGAGTTCAAGACCGATGTTTCCTACAACAAACGCAATACGCCGGAATGGACAGTCAAGTAGAAACTGGGGAATCCAGGAAGCTGTCAATTTCAGTTAACAATTCGTCATAAGTTTCGGTACAGTGAATATCGGCGCAGTCTTTTTTAATTGATTCGGGAGCGCGGAACAGGCAGCCCGCGTCAGCCTCGCGGATCATGGCAAGGTCGTTAAAAGAATCGCCTGCGGCAAAAACGGTCATGTTAAGTGATTTGAACGCCTTGACCGCTTCACGTTTGCCGTTCTTTTGCCGCAGACGGTAGCCGGTAACCGCGCCGTCTTTCCCTGTTTCCAGACTGTTGCACAAAAGAACAGGCCAGCCGAGTTTTGCCATGAGCGGTTTGGCAAACTGTTCAAAGGTATCGGAAAGAATTATAAGCTGGGTTCGTTCCCGAATGGCATTGGTAAATTCCACCGCGCCGGGCAGCGGATCCATGCCGGAAATCACCCGCTGAATGTCGGCAAGTTTCAGGTTATTGCGCGTCAGTATGTCCAGCCGGAAACGCATCAGTTTATCGTAGTCGGGTTCGTCCCTGGTTGTCCGCCGTAATTCGGGTATCCCCGTTGCTTCGGAAAAGGCAATCCATATTTCGGGAACCAGCACCCCTTCAAGATCAAGGCACACTATACGCATGAGCTTACTGTAACAAAGGGGAAATATTATTGCAAGTAATGAGGAGCAAACAATGCGCCCCCTATGATGGTACAGGCTGGCCGGAGGGGGTGGGCGGGCGCGCAGCCGGCGGGCGGAAACATTTGGAATTCCCCGCCGGAGGAGATTGCGAGAAACAGTAACGAGGGTAGGGACAATAAAAGCCCAGCACCTACATACCACAATTATTTCGTACTATCACGATTCGCATGGTGGTGTAGGTGCTGGGTAGCTCCGTAGGCGGACTCTACAAGGTTTCCGCCCGCCGGCTGTGTGCCCGCCCGCTCCCTCCAACTGGGGATTTTTGCACATCTGTTTTGGCAGCCCCGCGCTGTCCCCCAGTGCCGGTTTACGCAGTATGTGTAATAGAAAAAAAATGCTGTTGTCCTGTATAATCAACCATGAGGCAGCTTGCCGTTCATAATCCCTTTAACGCGCCGGTTTACCATGAAGATACCGTTGACAGTACTATGGAAGTTTCCCGTATGCTGGCCGGGCGGGGCGAGCCGCACGGTACGGTCATTGCCGCCGATTTTCAAAAGGCGGGCAGGGGGCGGATTAAGGGGCGTCCCTGGGACATGGAGAGGGATGCCAGCCTCCCTTTTACGATACTGTTACGCTATCCCCGCATTGAAGACATCCCTCCGGCGCTGACCCTGCGGGCAGGTCTTGCCCTGAGTCTTGCTGTCGAAGATTTTGCCCCCGTTCTTGCCGGCAGGGTTTTGATCAAGTGGCCCAACGATATACTCATCGCCGGCGCGGAACCGGCAAAAAAGTTGGCCGGCATTCTTGCCGAAGCGGACGGCGGCAACGTGCATATCGGCATGGGGGTCAATGTGGCGCAAAAACAATTCCCTGATTTTTTGCGGGATAAGGCGACAAGTATAAACCTCGCCCTGGGCGCTGCCACGGGCGGGGAAATTGCAAACGAGGAACGTTTTACGCTGCTGGAAAAAATCCTTGCCCGTTTATATAATGAAATCGAAGCGGCCAATAACATCACTGCGGACTGGAAAAGCCGCATTGAATCACGGTTGTATAAAAAAGGCGAGCAGGTGAGTTTTGCCGATGGCGCCGCCGGTTCGGGGAACATCGTCAGCGGCATCCTTGCCGGCATTGGGCCGGGCGGTGAATTACAGATAACGTCTTCCGGCGGCGGGGAATTGCTTTTCTTTACCGCCGGGGAATTGGTTTGGGGACAGACATAATGGCGGAAACAAATTTTTTCAAAGACATAAGCAATCATCGTTTCAGCCCCGATGCCGTGCTTGACCTTTCAACAGGCGGCAGAAGGGCGCTTATCATCAGCGATTTGCACATGGGTTCAGGCAAAAATGATGACCTTGCCCGCAACGGCGAGCTGCTTATCAGCCTGCTGGAGCATTACTATTTTGCGCGGGGCTGGTATCTTATTTTGAACGGCGATATTGAGGAACTGCAACGCTATTCCCTGAATCACATAACGGAACGCTGGGAGCGGCTTTTTAAGGTATTTAATCTTTTTGCCGGAAAAAACCGCCTCTACAAACTCATTGGCAATCATGATGAAGAATTGCTTTTTATGAAAAATTATTATTACCCGCTTTACAATGTAATACGAATCAATACCGGCGTAATTCCGGTGTATGTTTATCACGGGCATCAGTCATTAAAACTGTACGCCCATTACAACAAACTTGTCGGCGCCGCCATTCGTTATGTGTTAAAACCTTTCGGCATCAAAAATATTTCTTCCAGCCAAAACCCCTACCGGCGTTTCCGTTATGAAAAAGCGGCTTACGATTTTTCACTGGACAATCATTGCATATCAATTATCGGGCATACCCACCGGCCACTGTTTGATTCTCTGAGCCGCTTTGACTACATCAAGTTCGAAATTGAGCGGCTGTGCCGTGATTATCCCGCTTCACCGGAAAAAAAACGCAGGCGGATTGAAGCCGAGGTTGCCGCCCTGAAACGGGATTTAAGCAAACTGAAACGCAAGGAACGCCGGGACGTACTGCGGCAAAGCCTGTACGGCGACGATTTGCCGGTGCCCTGCCTGTTTAACTGCGGCTGCGCTATCGGCAAAAAAGGTCTGGACGCGATAGAGTTAAGCGGCGAAGACATAGCCCTGGTGTACTGGTTTGCCAAAGGCCAGGGCCGGCGTTTTGTCAGAAGAGGCAAATACGAGACAGAAAAACTTGCCGGTACCGGCTACCGCCGCACCGTCCTGCAACGCGAACGGCTGGATTATATTCTGGCAAGAATTAAGCTGCTGGGCAACAGCATTTAGTTTTGTACAGATCAGCCGGAGGGGGCGCTACGGGCGAGCGGAAACGCTTGTAGAACCCGCCTATGGAGCCTCCCAGCACCTCCATTAATCATGTGAATCGTGATAGTACGAAAAATTATGGTATGGAGGTGCTGGGCTTTTACTGTCCTCACTTGTTACTATTACCCGCTGGTCTCCTCCGGCGGGGAATTCCAAATGTTTCCGCTACCCGCCCGCCCCCTCCGGCTCATCTTTACTGTTACAGGGTAATAGCATTTACCCTGATAATAGGTAATATAATCAGCGCAAGCCGCCTGAGACCAGCCGGCGGGAGCGTATTGTTTGCTCCCCTTTTCTTTCCCCTCCGTGTTCTCCGTGTACTCCGTGGTGAGAATTCTTCCCTGCTTTCTCATCTCGCATAGCGCCCTGCGTAAGCGTCATGTTGCTTTTTTTCGTTTTTTTTGCGATAGTAGAGCTACCCTATGTCAGACCAAATAGTGCCGATTGACCAGATTCTTCCCCCCAGACTGCCGGTGGTGGCGCTGATGGGCAGACCGATTTTTCCGGGGATTTTTACCCCCATCATGATAGGAAACCCCGTCGATGTTAAAGTTGTCGATGACGCGGTGACCGGCGACGCGCTGGTCGGCCTCGTGATGCTGCAAAATGAGACCGAAACGCCCGCTGCCGGCGATTTGTACAAAGTAGGGACGGTGGCAAAAATCATCAAAAAGATTAACCTTCCCGACGGCGGGCTGAATATTTTTATTTCCACGCTTAAACGTTTTCGGATAAAGAAGGTCCTCCATGCAAGCAACCCCATTGTTGCGGCGGTGGAGTACCTTAACGAAGAAGAAGATGATACCAGCGAAGTAAAGGCCCTTACCCGCGCCCTTATTTCCGAGATGAAGCAGATTTCAGAAAACAACCCCCTGTTTTCCGAAGAGATGCGCCTTAACATGATCAATATCGATCATCCCGGTAAGATTGCCGATTTCATTACCAGTATTCTGAACATCGACCGGGCGGAGCAGCAAAAGATTCTTGAGATTCTCAATGTACGCAAACGTATGGAGCAGGTGCTGGTATTCATTAAGAAAGAACAGGAACTGCTGCGGATTCAAAAAAAGATTCAAAAAGAAATTAATGAAAAAATTGAAAAATCCCAGCGGGATTATTTTTTGAAAGAAGAACTTAAAGCGATAAAAGGTGAACTGGGAATGACCACCGACGCCAAAAGCTCTGATTACCAGCGGTTCAAGGATAAAATTGACGCTTATAAATTTGAAGGGGAAATAAAAGAGGTAGTTGATCAGGAGCTTGAAAAGTTTAACCTGATGGAGCCCAATTCCGCGGAATATATTGTTACGCGCAATTATCTTGATATGATTGTCAGCCTTCCCTGGAGTGAACCCCAATCTGAAAATTTTAACATGAAGAACGCCCAGGCGATTCTGGAGGCTGACCATTACGGCCTTAAAGACGTTAAAAGCCGGATAGTGGAATACCTTGCCGTGCGGAAACTGAGAAGCAGTTCAGCGGAAAGTACATCCCCTGCGAAAGCCAAGCCTTCTCAAGAAGCCACGCCTTCTGCGGAAATCAGTCCTGCGGGAATTTCGGTTTCTCAAGGGTCTATTATCTGTCTGGTGGGGCCGCCCGGCGTCGGAAAAACATCGGTCGGCAAATCTATTGCCCGCGCTTTGGGCAAACAGTTTTTCCGTTTTTCAGTGGGGGGGATGCGCGATGAGGCAGAGATAAAAGGCCACCGCCGCACCTACATTGGCGCGATGCCGGGCAAAATCATTCAGGGCATTAAAATCGTTAAAACCAAAGACCCGGTTTTTATGATTGATGAAATTGACAAAATGGGGGCAAGCTATCAGGGCGACCCCGCCAGCGCCCTGCTGGAAGTGCTGGACCCGGAACAGAATTCCGCGTTTCGGGATCATTACCTTGACCTTCCCTTTGATATTTCCCATGTCTTTTTTATTGTCACCGCCAATACGCTGGATACGATTCCCCAGCCGCTTGTAGACCGCATGGAAATTATACAACTGCCCGGCTACATTGACACAGAGAAACTGGAAATTGCCAAACGGTATCTGGTTCCCAAGAGTCTGGAAAAAAACGGCCTGAAAAAAAATCAGGTAAAGTACACCAAGGACAGCCTTTTGCATATTGCCAACGCCTATGCCCGTGAAGCCGGCGTGCGGAATTTTGAAAAAAATCTTGACAAAATTCACCGCAAGCTGGCAAAGCAGATAGTTGAAAATCAAGAGGCCGGAAACGATGCCGCCGTTTCAACGGATACCGTTCCGGCGGATTCTACCGCACAAAAAGAAACAAAAAACGCGCAATTTACCATCGACAAAAAACTTATTGAAAAACATTTGGGCAAGCCGCTGTTCCCGGAAGGTGATATTAAAAAGGCTGACCGTCCCGGTATGTCGGTGGGACTTGCCTGGACCAGCATGGGCGGCGATACGCTGGTCATTGAGGCGACTTCGGTTCCCGGAAAGGAAGGGCTGACCCTTACCGGCAAAATGGGCGACACGATGAAGGAAAGCGCCGCCATTGCCATGACCGTGGCCCGCAAGCTGGCAGTAGAACGCTACAATGTGGCCCATGATTGGTTTGATTTGAATCACATTCATCTGCACATTCCCGAAGGCGCAACGCCGAAAGACGGCCCTTCGGCGGGAATAACGATGGCGACGGCGCTGCTCTCATTGATGCGGGAACAGGTTGTAACCGGCCAACTGGTAATGACCGGCGAGCTTTCCCTGACCGGCCAGGTGCTGCCCATAGGCGGCCTCAAGGAGAAAACCATTGCCGCCCGGCGGAACAGGGCCCGGCACATCATTATCCCCCGGCAGAACGAACGCGATCTGGACGAAATTCCCGACTATGTAAAAAAAGACATAAACTTTCACCCGGTTGAACGTTTTGAAGAAGTGCTGGCATTGGCCCTGCCCGACCACAGCCGTTAGCGTTTATCTCCGTATACATTTATTTAAGATTTTTTACCACGGAGTACACGGAGAACACGGAGGAATAAGGATTATCGTATCAAAACTCCGTGGTACTCCGTGACCTCCGTGGTTAAATTTCTTCCTTGATTTTCTCACATCGCACAGCTTTGTAGTCCACTCAGCGACCACTCATTCGTGGTTCTATTCTTCTTTGTTAAAAAAATTGTGCGCAATAGGGTCTTGCGGGTCAAGTTCAAGCACGGTGCGGAAAAAAGCGGCGGCTTCTTCGTCATTGCCGGTTTTCAGGGCAAGCACACCCATATTGGAAATTATTTTTATATTTTCAGGATCATCGCGCAGGGCGGATTCCAGTTCGCGGCGGGCGCTTTTGAAGTCGCCGGATTCCATCAAACAAATGGCAAGTTCGTTGCGGGTATCGCTGTTGGCGCCGCCCAGTTCAATGGCCTTGCTGAAAGCGACTGCGCCGTCTTCCCATCTGCCCAGGCGGCGCAGCGCCCAGCCCAGAATAAACCAGCCGTTCCATACCGACGGATACTTTTCAATATAATCGCGGATGTTCTTCATCCCCTGTTCTTCATTTCCCTGCTGAATGAATTTATATGCGTTAATAAAACTTTCATCTTCAAGACCGTTTTCATCTATATCTTTAATAATGGATTTCGCCTGTTCTGTTTTTTCCCTGTCTTCGCCGCTGTCAACATACAGTGAAAAACATTCCCGTGCGCGGCGGAAATCTTTCCGGCTCAGGTAAAAAAACCCCGCGTTAAATTGGGCGGTGGGAAAAGGGGGATGCAGGGACAGGGCTTCGGTATAGGCCGCCTGTGCCGCCTGAAAGGCATCTTCTGTTTCCGCGCTGTCCCGCCGCCGGAGCGCCGCCGCCCGCTCTTCCATGACCAGTGCGCGGTTCAGCGTCACGGCGGGCGATGAGGGAAACAGTCCCCGCAGACTGTCAAGTATTTCCAGGGCAAGATCAAATTCGCCGTTATGCGCCTTAAGAATTGCCGCTTCGGTAAATTCGCCCATAATTAAAGGCCGCACCGCCAGAACAAAATGGCGGTAGTAGTTAATCCAGTGCGCGGCGTTCATTTGACCGGAATCCAAATTTTCCGGCCCGGCGGTGATGACAGATAACATTCCCGCAATAATCATCTCCCATGAAAGTTCTTCAAGATTTAAATTTGTTTCATCTTCGGGAATTTCAACGGGGAGGGGAATATCCGGGTTAATTGAAAAGCCATCATTGGCCATGCCTTCAATTTGACCTCGCAGGCTTTCAGGAACCGAAAGAAAGAGTACTCTATTGTGCCGTTTGTCTGACATAAAATTTGTTTGTCATTTATCCGCGGGAGTATTTTCGTTTTCCTGAACGCGGCTGTCCGCCCTTAGGGTATTGAGGTACTCGTTGATCCGTATCTTGTAGCCCATAGGAACCAACGCCTCGTCAAACTCCGTAGCAAGGGCTATCATTTCTTTTTTCCCCTCGACATTTTCCGAACGGATAAATTTTCCCTTGACCAGAAAAGTTTCCCGGGGGTCGTCAAAGTCAAAGCGCAGGGCTGTTTCCTTGTTGACCAAGAATTTGGCGACCCCCATCATTATCACCTTGGCGCCCGAAAAAGACATATCCCGCAGTATGCAGCGCCGGGGCACTCCCTGAACAAAAGCCGCTGTTTCTTTGGCGAATAATTTTATCTTCCGCTGGGATTCAGTGGTAATGGTTATCCGCTCATCTTTGCGTTTTGCTGAATTGACGTTGGCATCCAGAACGCGGCCTATAACCTCTATCAGATCATCAGGCGGGCGCTGGGTAAACTGGATGGTCAGCATGGAAATTTCATTGGAGTTTTTATAGGGAATCGTGCCCATTACGCGGCCTGCCACAAAGAATGTTACCGGGTTTTCCATTTCCGGATTTTTAAAGCATAACCGCAGACTTACCAGATTATTGGCCTGCTGGAGTTTTCCCAGCAAGCCGGATTTCGTGTTGGCGACAATTCTCGCCCCCTGAAAGGAAGTGGCGAAAAAAACGCAGGGCCAGAAGTCGCTTCCACACTTTAAATGGACTTGTTCAGTAATAAGCCCTGTCGTCTGGATCATATCCTTGGTGAAAGTAACATCAATGCCTTTGTATCGCTCATAGTATGTAGCGACTTTTTGTGTAGTTATGATACCCATAAGCTTATTTTAATTATAGAGAGACAGGGGCCGGTGTGTCAAGACACCGAATTGCCCCTATTATACGGCATGAGTATCCCCTTGCATAATTTTTCAGTTTTTGCGGTAATAAAATAGGGAAAAAGAGCGTTTTTCAGCAATTAATACAATAGAATGGGATTTGAGGGATAAAAATGCACATTGAAATACTTGATACTACTTTACGCGACGGGGCGCAGGGCGAGGGGATTGTGTTCTCGGTGAGGGACAAACTTGCCGTGGCGCAGGCGCTTGATGAACTTGGCGTGGCATGGATTGAGGCGGGGAATCCGGGAAGCAATCCCAAAGATTTGGAATTTTTCCGGCTTGCCTCGCCGCTCCGGCTTGGTACTGCCAAATTGTGCGCCTTTGGCTCGACGCGGAAAAAGGGAGTAAAAGCGGCGGACGACGGCCAACTGCGCAGTCTGCTTGAAGCGGAAACCGAAGGTGTGGTGATTTTCGGCAAGAGCTGGGATTTGCACGTTAGTGAAGTGCTGCGGGTGAGCGCGGAAGAAAATATCGCCATGATAGCGGAGACGGTCGCTTTTCTGAAAGCGGCGGGACGCACGGTAATTTACGATGCCGAACATTTTTTTGACGGCTATACGGCGAATGCCGTTTACGCCCTTTCCACGATAAAGGCGGCGGCGGATGCAGGCGCTGACCGCATTGTGTTATGCGACACTAACGGCGGTACTTTTCCCGATGCTGTCGCCGCTGCAGTACGCGAAGTAAAGCAGGCTGTTCCCCAACCGTGTATTGGTATTCATGCGCATAACGATTCCGGCCTTGCTCTGGCGAATACCATCAGCGCGGTGCAGGCGGGCTGCGCCCATGTGCAGGGGACGCTGGTGGGTTTTGGGGAACGCTGCGGCAATACGGCGCTTGCGGCGCTGATCCCCAGCATGGAACTCAAGCTGAAGCTGCGCTGTCTGCCGGAGGGAAACCTTGCCCGCATTTCGGGGCTGACGCGGCGGGTGGCGGAGATTGCCAATGTGTCGATTAACGATGATATGCCTTATGTGGGGGGGCACGCATTTTCGCACAAGGGCGGAATGCATTCTGACGGCGTTCTGAAAGACCGGCGGTCTTTTGAACATATTGATCCCGAAGCGGTGGGCAATGACCGGCATATTCTGCTCAGCGAGGTTGGCGGGCGTTCGGCAATTGCCGAGCGGGCAAAAAAAATTGACGCGGCGATTACCAAAGATCACCCGGTAAGCGCTGCGTTAGCTGAAAAAATTAAAAATCTGGAAGCGGAAGGCTGGTCTTTTGAAGGTGCGGATGCGAGTTTTGAAATTCTGGTGCGGCGGGAACTGGGCTTGTACCAGCCCCGGTTTCATATTGAGGCATACCGCGTCATGAGCGAACACCCCACCGGCGAAACGATTGCCTGTTCCCATGCCTGGGTGAAGGTACTGGTTGAAGGCCAGCACGAGATCGCCGCCGCCGAAGGCGACGGGCCGGTGAACGCTTTGGACGGCGCTCTCCGCCGGGCGCTGACTCGTTTCTTTCCCGGCTTGGCGCAGGTGCGGCTGGAGGATTACAAAGTCCGGGTGATTGACGGCAAGGAAGCGACCGCCGCGCAGGTTCGCGTTTTAATTGAATCCACCGATGGCGAGCGAAGCTGGAATACCGTGGGAGTTTCGGCGGACATCATAGACGCAAGCCGCGCCGCGCTGGTAGATTCGATTGAATATAAATTAATCGGCGACATGGAAAGGCGCAAAGAATAGCCATGCAGTACACCGGCGCCCGTATTCTCATTGAGTCCCTTATTGAACAGGGAGTTGATACGATTTTCGGCTATCCGGGGGGATCGGTTCTTCATATATACGATGAACTGTACCAGCACAAGGATCGCATACGGCACATTCTGGTAAGCCACGAACAGCACGCCGCCCACGCCGCGGATGGTTATGCCCGTTCAAGCGGCAGGGTAGGGGTCTGCCTCGCTACTTCCGGCCCGGGGGCGACTAATCTGGTAACCGGTATCGCCACCGCCGCTATGGATTCATCGCCGATTGTCGCCATTACCGGCAACGTGGGCGTCCCCCTGCTCGGCAAGGACAGTTTTCAGGAAGTGGACATTGCCGGAATAACCATGCCCATTGTCAAGCACAACTGGATTGTTAAAGATGTGCATGACCTTGCCGAAGTTATCCGCGAGGCGTTTATTGTCGCCAAGTCCGGCAGACCCGGCCCGGTGTTAGTTGATATTCCAAAAGATGTTACCGTTGCCTGCTGTGAGTATGATACCCACCCCTCGGATGGTGAATCAACTAACGGCTATGCCGGCCGTCTTGCCGAGCGGAGCAGACGCGCAACATTTACCGATGACGATATTGTTAAAGCCGCCGCCCTGCTCAAAGAATCAAAACGGCCGGTGTTTTATGCCGGCGGCGGGGTGATACTTTCCGGGGCTGGGGCGGAATTGAAAAAACTTGCCGAACTGCTTAACGCGCCGGTTGCCCTGAGTCTTATGGGAATGGGGGCCTTTCCCCACGACCACCGGCTTTGTACGGGGCTGATTGGAATGCACGGCAGCGCCGCTTCCAACAAGGCGGTGCAAAAGTCAGACCTGTTAATCGCCGTGGGCGCAAGATTTTCCGACAGGGTTACCAGCCAGGTTGAAAAGTTTGCCCGCGGCGCGAAAATTTTACACATTGACATTGACCCGGCGGAGATTAACAAAAATATACAAGCCGGTGTTTTTATTGTAGGCGATCTGAAAGCGGTGATGTCCCGCCTGATTAAAAAACTTCCCCCCAAAATGGCGACCGAATGGAACAATGAAATTGAAGAATGGAAAACGCAGATACCGCGGGATCATCACCGCAAAACGGCGCTGCATCCCCGCTTTGTGATACAGGAAACCGCCAAAGCGTTAGGCGCACAGGCGATTGTTGTCACCGATGTGGGCCAGCATCAGATATGGACGGCTCAATTTTTTCCCTTTAACCGCCCCCGCTCTTTTTTAAGCTCCGGCGGCATGGGGACAATGGGCTTCGGCATGGGCGCGGCAATGGGCGCCAAAATCGCCAACCCTGGTCATCCGGTGGCGCTTTTTTCCGGCGACGGCTGTTTCAGAATGAACTGCGCCGAAATGGCAACTTTGGTGCGCTACCGGCTTCCCATACTGATTATTATCTTTAACAACCGGACATTGGGAATGGTGCGGCAGTGGCAAAACTTTTTTTACGGGGGCCGTTATTCCGAAACCGGCCTTGACGACCGCGGCCCTGATTTTGTAAAACTTGCCGAAGCCTACGATGTCCCCGCTTACCGCGCCGCTGATGAAACTTCGTTTCTTGACGCATTACGCAAAAGCGTTACCCATAACGCTGACGGAAAGCCCGCCCTGATTGAAGCAATCATTGATCAGGACGAGCGGGTGCTGCCGATGGTCCCCGGTGGCAAGCCTATTGACGAGCAAATAATGTAGTATTGTTCCCTTCTAATTCTTCTTCTTTCTTCCTTCGCATAACGAAAAAAATCACCACCGACGCCCCCGCGACACCCGCGTAAATGGCGAAGAGCGGGCGGTATCCGGCGGATTCCACCACCGCGCCTCCTATCATATTGCCGATGAGCGCGGGTAGTCCCGATCCAAGCGCGAGGTAGACGGGCATTCCTCTGCCGCGTTTTTTGGCCGGAAAGACTGATGAAATAAATTGCACCGCAGCGGGGTGATAGATTCCAAAGCACAGGGAATGGAGAAGTTGCGCGGCGATGATGACGGCCTTGTAAGGGAAAAGCGCCCACAACAAAAGCCGTACGGTAATTCCCGCCGCAGAAAAGGCCAGAAGCGTCAGTGCGCCGAATCGGCGGAGCAGCATCGCGGAGATGAACATAAAGGGAACTTCCGATGCCGAAGACAAAGCGAACATCAGCCCTACCGCATTCCATTGCAGCGTCTCGGTCAGGTACAGGGGAAAATAGGTGTAGACCGATGACATGGCAAAACGGCACAGAAAAATAATCGCAAAGCCGCCGATAAAATAAATCGAAAGAAGCGGTATCCCCTTTCCTTCGCCGCCGCTTTTTTCCGTGTGATGTTCAGTCGAAATAAGCGAGGCGCGGGGGAGAGAGATTATGGGAATTATGGCGGCAAGTGAAGTGAGCACTATCCACAACGCTATGTTCCCCGCGCTGTTGGGTTTAAGGAACGGAGTCCACTGAAGAAACAGCGAAAAAATAATAAAACTTATCGATCCCCACGACCGTATCTTTCCGTAATCGCCGCTTTTCCCGATTTGAATGGTAGTTATCGCGTCCAGTAGAGAAGCTGTGGAACGGAAGCCAAAGGCCAGCGCCGCAAGCAGCACGGCGCTGACCGCGGGGTGAATCCATCGTACCATTGGAATTGCAACGAGAGCGGAAAGTATATACGTAACTATTATTGCAGGCCGAAAATTGCCGGTTTTGTCCGCCCAATAACCGAATACAAAAGGGCCGGCTATGGCAGAACCTTCAAAAACGCCCAGCAGTATTCCCACCCAAACCGGACTGTAACCCATATCCCGCACCATAATTGAAAGATAGGGCGTAACAACCGCAAAAGCGGTAAATGACAGCGCATAAGAAGGAATAAAGCGGCGTTCGGCAGTGGGTTTCATTTTTCTTTTCTCATTTTAATTTCATCTTCCATTTTTTCAAGTTCCTTAATATCAAGCAAGTATTCCTGCTGCCATTCCTGCTGTTCCAAAGGACGAATACGTTCGCGGTATTCCGCGTATTCGGCGAGGGCTTTTTTCTCCGCTTCTTCGCGTGATATTTTTCCTTTTCCGGTCAAAATCGCTTTGCGGTTGAATTCCAGTATACGGTCAAGTTCACCTTCCCAATCTTTCATAAAGATAAGCCGCCCGGATTTCGCTTCGTGTTCGGCATAGTCTAAAAACGCGATTACAATATAACGTAAATCATCCAGTTCACCGTGTAGCAAATAGTTTTTTGCGACAATAACATCGGCGCGGGTAATACGCCGATTCGGGCTTCCTTCCCATGAAGTCAATCCCATATTGTTCTTTTGGGAATCTACGCGGGCATGGATTATTTCAGGCGCGGTGTGACCCGTTATAGCATAATGCACTTTATTTTGTACGCGGGCAAAAAATTCAAGGGTTTCCCGATAATCCTGGTTATAGTCCGCGGAAAGAGCGTAAATATCCTTTAACTGCTGATAAAGGCGTCGCTCACTTATGCGGATTTCCTTTATGCGGTCAAGCATTTCATGAAAATAATCAGCCCCAAATTTGTTGACTTTCTTCAGGCGCTCATCATCCAAAGCAAAACCTTTGACTATATATTCACGCAGTACTTCTGTCGCCCAAATACGGAAGGCAGTCGCCTTTTTGGAATTGACGCGGTAACCAACCGCGATAATCATATCAAGGTTATAAAAGGCGGTGTTGTAGTTTTTCCCGTCGGCGGCAGTTGTTTCCAATTTGGAAATAACTTGATTTTCCTTTAGTTCGCCGTCAGCAAGAATGTTCTTTATATGCTTGCTTATGGCAGGGATTTCCACTTCAAACAGCTCAGCCATAGCCTTTTGCGTAAGCCAAAGCGTTTCATCACGAAAAAGCGCGTTGACCTGCACCTGTCCGGCGTTGTCTTTATACAGGAAAAATTGCTGAGGTATTGCCACTTTGTCAAGGCTCTTAACTTTTTGTTCTTTCCTCATTCCTCATTATTCATTGCTCTCTCATGCTTGTCAAACCCTGCGTAATTCTGTATAATCCTGTAAACTGAAAAACGGAGAGATTAATGTCCAGCAGAATTAAAATTTTTGACACCACCTTGCGTGACGGCGAACAATCGCCGGGATGCAGTATGAATCTTCAGGAAAAATTAGAGGTTGCCGCGCAGTTGGAAAAACTCAATGTGGATATTATTGAAGCGGGATTCGCCATAGCGTCGCCGGGGGATTTTGAAAGCGTGTCCGAAATTGCCAAAGTGGTAAAAAACGCCACCGTCGCCAGTCTGTGCAGGGCGGTGGAACAGGATATAGACCGCGCATACGAAGCGGTCAAGCACGCGGTTCATCCGCGCATACACATCTTTTTAGCAACTTCGCCTATCCACATGAAGTATAAACTGAAAATGTCGGAAGATGAGGTTTTGGAAAGAACAGGCCAGGCGGTTGCCTATGCCAAGAAATACTGCAATGACATTGAGTTTTCGGCGGAGGACGCTTCAAGGAGCGACAAAGCGTTTTTGGCGAAGGTGTTTTCAAGGGCAATCGCTAACGGGGCGACCGTTATCAATGTCCCCGATACCGTGGGGTATTCCTCGCCGGAAGAAATGGCCGCCTATATAAGTTATGTGAAGAATAATACGGACGGTATTGAAAAAGCGGAGATTTCCGTGCATTGCCACAACGACTTGGGGCTTGCCGTCAGTAACACGCTTGCTTCTATTAAGGCTGGCGCGACGCAGGCGGAATGTACCATAAACGGGATAGGCGAACGCGCGGGCAATACATCGCTTGAAGAAGTCGTGATGAATTTGCGGACGCGCAAGGATTATTACAACGTGGATTGCGGGATAGACTCAAGGCAGATTTATCACTCAAGCAAGTTGATTCAAACCATTACCGGCGTTCCGGTCGCCCCCAGCAAGGCGATAGTCGGGGATAACGCTTTTGCCCACGAAGCGGGGATTCATCAGCACGGCGTACTGGCGGAGCGCACCACCTATGAAATTATGTCGCCGCAGGATATTGGCATTCCCCAAAACAAAATGGTGCTGGGCAAACATTCAGGCAGACATGCGTTAGTCGACAGACTGACGGAACTAGGGTACAGCCTCAATCAGCAGGAGATTGACGACACATTTGCGCGGTTCAAAATTTTGGCGGACAAGAAAAAAGTAGTATCAGACAGCGATTTGGACGCGCTGGTCGCCATGAAGCTGGAACCGGCCAATCAGCATTATAAACTGGACAACTTTGTCATAAACAGCGGCAGTAAAATAACGGCGACCGCGACAATCAGCCTGAAAGTTGACAATGAAATTATTGAAAAAGTTTCCGGCGGCGACGGGCCGGTGGACGCGGCGTACAAGGCCATTGACAGCATCATTGATAAAAAAATTCAGCTTGATGATTATTCCATACGCGCGGTAACGGAAGGCGAAGACGCGCTGGGAGAAGTCATTGTCAAATTGTCAATGGACGATAAAAAGACCGTTGGCAGGGGCGTTAGCACCGATATTATCGAGGCAAGCATATTGGCTTATTTAAACGGAGTGAATAAATTATAACATGACTATGACACAAAAAATACTCGCGGCGCACTGCGGGCTTGATACAGTGGCGGCGGGACAGTTAATCGAAGCAAACCTTGATATGGTGCTGGGTAATGACATAACGTCTCCAGTCGCCATCAACGAGTTTGAAAAGGCGGGCTTGAACAGCGTATTTTCAAAAGGAAAAATCGCCCTCGTTATGGATCATTTTACGCCTAACAAGGATATTAAAGCCGCCGAACAGTGCAAGCAGGTTCGGGACTTTGCCCGCAAACACGGTATTGTGCATTTCTTTGACGTGGGAGAAATGGGCGTAGAACACGCGCTGCTCCCCGAAAAAGGGCTGGTTAAAGCCGGCGACTGCATTATCGGCGCGGATTCGCACACCTGCACTTACGGTGCGCTGGGGGCGTTTTCCACCGGCGTGGGCAGTACCGATATGGCGGCAGGAATGGCAGCCGGAAAGGCGTGGTTCAAGGTGCCAAACGCGATACAAATTCACCTAACGGGAACATTGAACGCGAATGTCAGCGGCAAGGATTTGATACTGCACATCATCGGCAAAATCGGCGTAGACGGCGCATTGTATAAATCGATGGAATTTTCCGGTGAAGGGGTAGGGGGCCTTTCCATGGACGACCGCCTGTGCATTTCTAACATGGCGATTGAGGCGGGGGCGAAGAACGGCATTTTCCCTGTTGATGACAAGACAATAGCATTTATGAAACAGGCAGGGGTGACTAATTACAAGGTTTTTGAAGCCGATGCCAACGCTGACTATGACGAAATTTTAAATATTGACCTGTGCGCCCTTAAACCCACCGTCGCTTTTCCGCATCTGCCGGGAAACGCTATAACCATTGATGAAATCAGCGAACCATTAAAAATCGACCAGGTGGTCATAGGCTCCTGTACCAACGGGCGCTATGAAGATATGGCAGCAGCGGCTGACATTATGAAAGGAAAAAAAGTTGCCGCCGGAGTCCGCTGCATTGTCATTCCCGCGACTCAAAAAGTGTTTCTGGAATGTGTTAAAAACGGGCTGGCGGAAATTTTTGTTGAAGCCGGCGCTGTTTTCAGCACCCCTACCTGCGGGCCGTGCCTGGGCGGGCACATGGGGATTTTGGCGGCGGGGGAACGGGCAGTCGCCACTACCAACCGGAACTTTGTGGGCCGCATGGGGCATACCAAATCCGAAGTATATCTGGCAAGCCCGTACATTGCGGCAAAAGTCGCGCTCAAAGGCTATTTGGGGAAGGATTTATAATGAAATCAAAAGGCACTGTTCATAAATACGGCGATAATATTGATACGGACGTTATCATTCCGGCGCGTTATCTGAATACGTCAGACCCGGCTGAATTAAAACTCCACTGCATGGAAGATATTGACGCAAACTTTATCAAAAAAGTGCAGTCAGGCGACATTATCGTAGGCGGCAGAAATTTTGGGTGCGGCTCATCACGGGAACACGCGCCCATTGCCATTAAAGCGGCGGGCATAAGCTGCGTGGTGGCGGAAAGTTTTGCGCGGATTTTTTACCGTAACGCGATTAACATCGGCTTGCCGATTATGGAAAGCGCCGAGGCGGCAAAAGCCTTACAAAACGGCGATACGGTTGAGATTGATTTTGATAAAGGCGCAATCACGTCCGGCGATAAAGTATTTACCGTTCCGGCATTTCCGGCTTTCATACAGGAAATAATCGCCTCAGGCGGTTTATTAAACAGGATGGCAAAAAAATGAACTTTAACATAGCGGTGATAAAAGGCGACGGTATCGGGGACGAAATCGTAACCCAGGCGATGAAGGCGCTTGAAACCGTCGGAGCCGTCTATAATCATTCGTTTACGTTTACTGATGTTTTAATGGGCGGATGCGCCATCGACGCAACCGGCGTACCGCTGCCGCAGGAAACGATAGACGTATGCCTGAAATCCGACAGCGTGTTACTTGGCGCTGTTGGCGGGCCAAAGTGGGATACGCTGCCGGGACATTTGCGCCCGGAAGCGGGGCTGCTGGGCATTCGTTCCGCTATGGGCTTGTATGCCAATATTCGCCCCGCGGTTCTTTTCAAGCCGCTTAAAAAAGCCTGCCCTTTACGCGCCGACATTGCGGACAGGGGTTTTGACATGGTGATTATCCGCGAACTGACCGGCGGCATTTATTTTGGCGAGCGCGGCAGGCGCACTACCGAAAACGGCGTGGAGGCCTTTGATACCGAGCGTTACCATGAAACGGAAATACGGCGCATTGCCAAAGTCGCGTTTGAAACGGCAATGACGCGAAGAAAAAAACTAATCAGCATTGACAAGGCTAATGTGCTGGAAAGCAGCCGCCTCTGGCGCGAGACTGTACATAAAATGGCGGTGGAATACCCGCAGGTTGAAGTCAGCGATATGCTCGTTGACAATGCCGCTATGCAGTTGGTAAAAGACCCCTCACAGTTTGACGTAGTGGTTACCAGCAATATGTTTGGCGACATTCTGTCCGATGAATCGGCGATGATAACCGGCTCAATCGGTATGCTGGCTTCCGCGTCATTGGGCGATTCCAAACGGGGGCTGTACGAGCCGATCCACGGCAGCGCGCCCGATATTGCAGGGCAAGACAAGGCAAACCCGGTTGCGACTATATTGTCCGTGGCGATGATGCTCAAATATTCGTTTGGCTTACCAAAAGAGTGCGCGGCGATTGAACACGCGGTAGATGCCGTACTGCAAGCTGGCGCAAGAACCCCCGATATTAAAGACGCCGAAACAACCCAGGTGGTGGGAACGCGGCAGATGGGCGAATTGATTTGCCGGGAAATCGGTAAGTAAAGGGTATAATTCCCTGTCTTTGAAGGTTCATATCTGTATATTTTATATTAAATAGCTGTTTTATACATAAAAATCTATTGTTTTAACATGATAATTCACTAATACCTACTATTTACCTAGGGAAAAATGATTTTTTTTCAAAAACCTATTGACAGATAAAAAAAGAGATGCTATATCATATAATATACCCATGTTATATAGGTCATATAGGTATTATCAGTAATAGGAAGGACTGGGTAAAAATGGCAAGGGTAACTGAAGGCGGTGTTGGTTTGCGCAAACTGCTCCCTGTTGTATCTCTCGTATTCGCGGTGATTATCCAGATCATCGTGGAAAACGCGCAAAAACACCCGGCGGTCAAGACTCCGTATTTTACTTACGCGCTCTTTGCCGGATTGGGAGTATACGCGGTATTTTTAACCGCTTCTTTCTTCAATAAAAATATTGATACTAAAATCAAATATAAAAGTTATTTTATCGCCGCGGCGGTTTTATTTTTAAATGTACTAAATATTCTGACAGGAAAATTTGCCATATTGCCGGTCTTATTCTTCCCGTCGCTTGATAAGGTATTCGGCGTGTTTGTCAACGAAAGCATGCTTTTATTGAAGTGCCTGGGGTATTCATTAAGGCTGCTCGGCTGCGGTTATGTATTCGGCGCGTTGGCGGGTTTAACCACCGGCATCTGCATCGGGTTCAGTAAAAGGGTAAGCTATTGGATCAGCCCGGTCATACGGGTATTGGGGCCTATTCCGTCAACGGCGTGGATACCGCTGGTACTGGTCAGTTTTCCTTCCGCAGTTTCGGCAAGCAGTTTCCTGATTGCCTTGTCGGTGTGGTTTCCCACGACCATTATGACGAGCAGCGGAATATCCAACATAAACAATTCTTATTTTGAGGTATCCGCCACTTTGGGCGCGGACAATTTCAGCAAGATATTCAGAGTCGGCGTGCCTGCCGCCATGCCGCATATATTTTTGGGACTTTTCAACGGTACCTGCGCGTCATTTATTACTTTGATAACGGCGGAAATGATAGGAGCCAAGTACGGTATCGGTTGGTATATAAATTGGCAAAAGGATATGCTTTCCTATGCCAATGTATACGCGGGGCTGATTATTATCGCGGTCGTATTTTCAATTTTAGTAACATTTTTGTTTAAATTACGCGACAAACTTTTGCTGTGGCAAAAAGGGGTCATAAAATGGTAGGCGCCCTTAACCTCAAAGATGTCAGGAAACAGTTTGCCGCGCCGGACGGTCAAACCATTGAGGCTCTGCGGAGTGTTTCGCTGGATATTGTTCCCGGTTCGTTTGTTTCGCTGATCGGCCCTTCGGGATGCGGAAAGACGACATTGCTCAGGCTTATTGCGGGACTGGAAAAACCAAACTACGGCGATCTTTTGCTTGACGGTGAAAAAATAACCGCGCCGGGCTGTGAGAGAGGGTTTGTTTTTCAAAACCACACGCTGTTCCCCTGGCTGAATATTTATGACAATATCGCTTTTGGTCTGAGGGTAAGAAAGATATACAAGCGTAAAAAAAATGACGTAAAAAACCTTATACACACTACCGGACTTAACGGTTTTGAAAAGGCGTTTCCTCATCAATTATCGGGAGGAATGTGCCAAAGGGCGTCTTTGGCAAGGGCTTTGGCCGGACATCCCAAACTGCTGCTGCTTGACGAACCGTTAGGCGCACTGGACGCTTTTACCCGGATGAATATGCAGGATGAGATGCTCAAAGTGTGGAACGAACAAAACATGACGATGATTATGGTTACTCATGATGTGGACGAGGCGGTATATATGTCCGACAAGGTTATCGTTATGACGCCGCGGCCGGGCAAGGTGGGAAAAATTATCGAAATAGAACTGTCGAGACCAAGGGCGCGAAGCGATCCCGAATTTTTAAAGTACCGGACTCAAATATTGAATCTGCTGAATTTCGGCGGAAATGTTATAGAACCAAATTATTTTTTATAAGCGGAGGTTAATATGAAAAAGAAAAATTGGGCGTTTGTTGTAACGGTATTATTGGTTACGTTGGCTCTTACCGGCTGCCGTTCAAAAAAGGTCAAAGGCGGCGATTATGTGCTTCGTGTGGGCATTCAGTCTGATTTATGTCTTGCGCCCCTTCACATTGCCATCGAAAAAGGATTTTTCGAGGCGGAAGGCTTAAAGTTTGAGGCAATAAAGATAGAGTCCGCCGTAGCCGCCGAAGCAATAGCCGGTAACCAGATTGACGCGGGCTTTGGGCTGTTGGCTAAATTTATTCAGCCGCTTGAAAACGGTCTCCCTTTGAAATTCACCAGCGGAATCCATACCGGCTGTATAAAGATTGTTGTACCGCGCGATTCCGGCGCTCAAAGCCTGTCCGATCTGAGAGGCAAGAACGTTGGTGTCCCCGGCCTTATGGCTTCCCCCGCGCTTATCGCGAAACGCGCTCTCGCCGCCGCAGGGATCGGCGTAACCGGCGATAATCTTGAAGTAAATTTCATGGCTTATTCAAATGCGGATTTGTACATAGCGTTGGAAAAAGGGGCCATTGACGCGGTTGCCGGCGGTGATCCGGGTGTTTCAGTCGCGGAAAGAGAATATAACCTGAAAGTCCTTTTGGATACCGCTTCGGGTGAATTGTATAAAAACGAATACTGCTGCCTGAGCTTTGTTACTACGAATTTGGCGGAAAAGCATCCTGAAATTGCGGCACAATTTACCAGAGCCGTACTCAAGGCAAGCGAATGGGTTGAAAAAAATCCTGTGGAAGCGGCAAAAATACAAATCGAAAAAAATTATATTGCCGGAGACGTGGACTTTAACGCTTCATTACTCGCCTCTTACAGCTACAAGCCATCCGTGCAGGGCGGTTATGACGCGCTTAAAAATACCATAAACGAGTTCAAAGCCATAAAATTGTTAAACGATGAAACAAACACGGCAAGGCTGCTTGAAACCTCGTTTGTATTTTTGGACGGCGTTAATTAAAGGATTTTCGGCAGGAATACTGCCGAACCACATTATAACATTTTGGAGGATTATTATGACAAGGACAAAAAAAATTCCAATCGCGGTTACCTTATGTGCTTTATTGGCGGCTTTTACAAGCTGCCGTGCAAAGACCCAGACGGGAACCGCAAGAAACGCGCAAGAACAGACGGCTTTTCAACTGGGACTTTTGGTTGGTACATCGCACTTATTCGGTCTTGTAGGCGTGGAAGAAGGGTTTTTTCAGGAAGAGGGACTTAACGTTACGCCAACGTTTTTCTCCAGTTCCGGAGAGTTGGTCGCCGGTCTGGAGTCGGGCAAGCTGGACGCGGCTTTTATTGGCTCGGTTCCCACTATTACCAATCAAGCCGCGGGGCATGACATAACCATATTTGGCGGCGCAATGACCAACGGTCACGGTTATGTACTCAAAAGCAAATACATACCGACGGGCTTCAGGGAAGGTGATATTACCGTGCTGAAGGGGCGCAATATCGCCAATGTAAGAAACAGTATGCAGGATTATGAATTGTTGGTTCTTCTGAGACAAAACGGCATTGGAATCGGCGAAGGCCCGGACAAAGTAAACATTATCTATTTTGAAAGCCAGAAAGACGCATTCAACGCACTTGCAGGCGATCAGATTGACGGCGTTTCTGTCTACACCCCTTACGCGTCTATCGCGAAAAATTTGGGACACACGGTCGTGTATTATTGCAATAAGGTAAGCGTTTTTGAAAATCAGCCCTGCTGCCGCCAGGTTGCGCTTACCGGCGCGTTAGCCGCCAGAACGGACACCTATATCGCTTTTGAACGCGCGATTATTAAGGCGTATAAATTCTCGCAGGAAAATCACGAAAAAACCGTTGAGGATGTGGCAAAGTATACGCCTATTGACAAGAAGGATATTGAGTATGAGATTTACGGCGGGCACGCGTTTTCCCATCCTGATCCTGACAAAAAGGCCACGGCAACGTTAAAGAAAGGCGTTGTGGAGTTTGGTTACTCCAACGGCGCGGATTACGATATTGAGAAACTGTATAACCTTGATATTTACCGGAAAGCACTGACTCGGGTTTTAGCCGAGAATCCAAACGATTCTATATATAAATCGCTTGAAACGCATTTTAATTCCGCCAATTAAGAACCGGGGAAAAAGGAGGCCAATTAATCAGATGGCAGAAAAAGAAATACGCCAAATAGCAATTTATGGAAAAGGCGGAATAGGAAAATCGACCACGACGCAAAATCTTACGGCGGGACTGGCCCAGCTTGGCAGGCAAATTATGGTTGTAGGGTGCGACCCGAAAGCGGACTCCACGCGCTTACTGCTGGGAGGTCTGGCTCAAAAAACGGTTCTTGATACGCTGCGCGAACACGGTGAAGATGTGCCGCTTGACGCTCTGGTAAGAACGGGCTTCGGCGGTGTTCGCTGCGTTGAGTCCGGCGGTCCGGAACCGGGAGTTGGCTGCGCGGGACGTGGGATAATAACAGCGATCGGCATGCTTGAAAATTTAGGGGCGTATACTGAAGATTTGGACTATGTATTCTATGACGTTTTGGGGGACGTTGTGTGCGGCGGGTTTGCAATGCCTATTCGGGAGAGCAAAGCGAAGGAAATATACATAGTCGCCAGCGGTGAGATGATGGCGTTGTATGCCGCGAACAACATTTCAAGAGGAATACAGCGTTTTGCGTCTAACGGCGCGGTACGTTTAGGCGGTATTATATGCAACAGCCGGAATGTCGATAGGGAAATTGAATTGCTTAAAGCGTTTGCGGAAGAACTTGGCACGCAGCTTGTATATTTTATTCCGCGTGATAATGTGGTTCAACGCGCGGAAATAAACAGAAAAACGGTAATCGAATACGACCCGAATGCCGCGCAAGCTGAGGAATACCGCCAGCTCGCAAAAAATATTGAAGAAAATAAAATGTTTACAATCCCTAAACCAATGACGCAGGAAAGATTGGAAGAAATATTGATGCAATACGGGCTTATGGACAACATTAAAAACGATTATCGCATATAGGAGTGATGAATATGGTAAATTTGGATTTATCTTCCGCAGAGGTTCGTGAAAGGCGGCTTAGATCTGTTATTTCATATAACGGAACGGCGAAAGATTTGGCGGAAAAATCAAAGACAAGATCGTTGTCGATTAATGAGCGTTCATTCGGCCAATGCAGCGACTGTTCGCTGGGGTGCGCTCAATCCCAGACATACCCCTTAAGAGGCGCCGCAGTCGTCGAACATTCTCCCATTGGCTGTTCTCAGCCCGCGATGTACAAACTGGCCGTAAATGTCTCGAACGAGGCGCGCGGTTTGGAGGCGCAAAGGCTTAATGTGCTTTCGACTAATCTTACCGAAAAAGATACGGTGTACGGCGGCATTGAAAAATTAAACGAAACAGTACGCGAGGCGAAACGGCGGTTTAACCCCACGGCAATATTCGTGCAATCATCCTGCGCCGCGGGCATAATAGGCGATGATATTGAAAGCGCGGCGGATAGCCTGCAAAAAGAGCTGGGCATTCCCGTTGTCCCCGTATTTTGCGAGGGGTTTAAATCGCGGATATGGTCTACAGGGTTTGACGCGGCATATCATGGAATTTTGCGAAAAATAGTAAAAGAACCCCGCAAAAAACAGGCGGATTTAGTCAATGTGATTAATTTTCAGGGGACTGACACATTCACTCCGTTGCTTGCGCCGCTCGGCTTGCGCGTGAATTATGCTATGCCTCTGGCGGGAATTGAACAGTTGGAGCGATTATCGGAAGCCGCGTGTACGGCGCACATTTGCCAAACGCTCGCCACTTATCCCGCCAAAGCTTTGGAGCAATACTACGGCGTTCCCGAAGTAAAAGCGCCGCCGCCTTTCGGCATAAAATGGACGGACGAGTGGCTTCGTGAAGTGGCAAGATTGACGGATAAAACAAACCTTGTGGAGGATTACATATCACGCGAACATAAACGTATTGAAGAACCGCTTGCGGCGGTTCGTGAAAAATTGAAAGGAAAAAAGCTGTATATTTTTGCCGGGGACGCTTACGCGCACTCAATCGCGAATATGCTGATTGATTTTGGAATAGATTTAGTTGGCCTTACGACGCTTCACCACGACCAAATTACCGACGGCGGACATGAAATTACCGACAGTCTGGGATACCTGGTGAAAAGCCACGGAAACGTAGAAAATTTCAGCGTATGCAACAAACAACCGTATCAGGTATATAAAATTCTGCAAAAGTTAAAGCCGGATATTATGATAGTGCGGCATGAAAATATGGCGGTTTTGGGGGCAAAACTCGGAATCACGACCATCCTTGACGGCGACGTGAATATCAGCGCCGGCTACGACGGATTACTCCGTTTGGGCGGGCGGCTTTATCAGGCGACAAGAGCGCAAAAACTTTTGCAAAATGTCGCGCGGCATTTTATAACGCCGTACAGCGATTGGTGGTTTGCGCAGGATAATCCGTTTTACTTTGAAGGAGGCGTGGTATGAGCGGATACATAGAACAACCCCGGTTCTCGTGCGCTTTTGCGGCGCAGCATACGGTACTTGCCATTCCCAAAGCCATTCCCATTGCCCACTGCGGTCCGGGATGCGTGGCGAAAACATTTATGTTTTCCGGCACAGGCGCGGGACATCAGGGGGAAGGATACGCCGGCGGCGGAACGGTAACCTGTACCAATACCAACGAGCATGACGTTGTATTTGGCGGCGGAGAAAAGCTGAAAAAATTTATAAACGGCGCTTTGAAGGTTCTAAAAGGCGACTTGTACGTGGTAATGTCGGGCTGCACCGCCGGGATTATCGGTGATGACGTAGAACAAATTGCCTCTGAATTCGCGCGGGAAGGCGTTCCGGTTATCGGGGTTGATACGTCGGGTTTTCGCGGAAACAGTTATGTTGGACACGAGCTTGTCCTGAAAGAGATTATAAAACAATTTGTAGACTCAGGCGGTACGGAAGTTAAGGTACGCAAAGGACTGGTAAATGTTTTTGCTTCTGTTCCGCCGCAGAACCCATTTTGGCGCGGTGACCTGGAGGAAATCAAAAGAATACTTGAACTTATAGGGCTTGAAGTAAATATACTGTTTGGCGCGTGTTGCGCCGGAGTAAGCGAATGGCGCGACATTCCCAACGCGGAGTTTAATCTTGTTCTTTCCGCGTGGGTTGGGGAAAGCGCCGTTCAACTGCTGAAAACAAAATATGGAACGCCGTATCTGCACATTCCCTATATCCCGACAGGAGCGGCGGCAGCAAGCCGCGTATTGCGCGAGGTCGCGGCGTTTGCCGGAATAAACGGCGAAAAGATCGAAAAAATTATTGAGCGTGAGGAAAAACGGTTTTACCATTATTTTGTATCGCTGGCTGACTTTTTCGCGGACTTTCGCAACAACATACCCTATGAATTGTATCTCATTTCCGACTCGTCATACGCAATAGGTGTTAGTGATTTTTTGGTAAACGAACTTGGATTTACTCCCGAAGGCATATATATTACCGATACGCAGGAGGATTCCGCAAAGAAAAACATACGGGAAACATTTGGCAGGTTAGGCGATGAATTTGACGGCAAAATCATATTTGAAAATGACGGCGGAAAAATACAGTCCGATATACGGAAACGTCTGAACGGCTCCAAAAAAGCCGCCATATTCGGAAGCCTGTGGGAAGACACGCTTGCCAGGGAAACAGGTAATCTGTCTTACCACTTGAGTCTTCCCTTGTTAAACGATGTTATAACCAGCCGTTCATTTGCCGGATATAACGGCGGCATACGCCTTATGGAAGAATTATACGCCGGCATATTCCGCCGCCGTGATGTTGTCAGGCAAACATTGGTGGAATGAGGCGTATGAAATACAAAATTGCGGTTACAACTTCATCAGGCGGCGCTGTAGACCTGCATTTCGGGCAAGCCGGTTATTTCTCAATATATACCGTTGACTCTGAAAGCGGCGAATATACTCTTTCAGAAAAGCGGATTATAGAGGAAGTTGACTTTCAAGACGACAACCAGCCGAAGTCAAACCACGGATGTTCCTGCAATGGCACGAGGGTAGAATATATCGCCAAACTTTTGTCCGATTGTATTTACCTGTTGACAGGTAAAATAGGCGGCCATCCGCACCGCATTCTGCTTAGTTATGGAATAAGTGCGCTGGAAACGCCTTATCCGTTAGAATACGCGGTCAAGAAGTTGAATGACTATAAAAAACAACATCAACAGAAATCAGGAGGATTTTTATGACAAGGACAATTTCAATCAGGGAAAGCATACAGGAGCCTGGTCTTGAGTAAAATAGACGTTAACAATGTATATGCCGAATATGAAGATAAAAACGGTAAATTCCTGGCGTTAAAGAACATTTCTTTCAGCGTCGGCGAAGGTGAGTTCGTCTCAATTATCGGTTCTTCAGGCTGCGGGAAAAGTACCCTGCTCAGTATTTTGCAGGGTATTAATTTCCCCTCCGCCGGAAGCGTTACCATAGACGGAAACATCATTACCGGCCCCAGCACCAACCGGGGCGTTGTTCTTCAACATTATTCCCTGTTCCCCTGGATGACAGCCCGCACCAACATCGCTTTTGGGTTAAAGCAGGTTAACAGAAAAACGCCGCGCACGGAACGTTATAAAACCGCCGATGTCTTTTTGAGGAAAGTGGGGCTTTCGAATTTTGGGCATAAGAATCCGTATCAACTGTCCGGGGGTATGCGGCAGCGTGTCGCTATCGCGCGGGCGTTGGCAATGAATACCGACATATTGTTGATGGATGAACCGTTTGGCGCAATTGACGCAAAAAACAGGGCCAATATGCAGGAGTTGCTCCTTTCCCTGTGGGAAGGAGACGGTCGGTCGGCAAAAAAAACCGTCGTGTTTGTAACGCACGACATTGACGAAGCGATTTTTTTATCCGACCGCATTATTATGCTGACCAACAGTCCGGGGCAGGTTGCGAAAGAATTTGCGGTTACTTTTGGACGTCCGCGCGTCCACGCTACGCTGAGAGAGACAAACGCGTATGTTCATCTGCGTAATATGCTTATGGCTTTGTTTTACGATGAAAATAACGGGCCGTCCGCCAATGAGGATTTTATAATATGAACCATATCGCCAAACGCCTTTTTACGGTTACCAACGGCTTATTCATTATATTTTTATTGATTCAACTGATCCCCGACAAAGCCTACCGTATTGCCGACCATCCGCGTTATACGTTAATTTTCATGGCGTTTCTGGAAGTTTTATTGTTAGCGGTTTCTTTTGTACCAAAAAAAGACCAAACGCGCCAGGTATTAACCGATATTGCCGGGGTAATTTACGGTTTTTTCATTTTTTGGATATTGGCGACAGTCAAGCTGTCCCTGGTGAGCGAAGCGAAACAGGCGGTATTTCCTCCGCCCGGCGCGGTGTTGGATAAATTTGCCGCAGACTCAGGCAAGATGCTGGTAAACGTAAAGGATTCGCTCTTACTCATTTTTCAGGGTTATATGATTGCGGTTGTGACAGCCATTCCGCTCGGCCTGTTTTTGGGGTGGAATATGCGAGTCGGCGCTGTAGCCGGGTATATTTCTAAATTTTTAAGTTCAATTTCTCCCATTGTATACATACCCTACGCCATTGTGCTTCTGCCTACTTTTCGCTCGGCATCCATGTTCGTCATTATCGTCGCTTCATTTTGGCCGGCATTTGCCGGCACCATGAGCGGCGTACATAATGTGGAGAAACGGCTTATCGATTCGGCAAAGATGCTTTGCGTCAGCAAATTTACCATGCTGTTTCGCATTATTTTGCCCGCCGCTTTGCCGCAAATTTTTATCGGCTGCAATCAGGGGCTTGGCGTATCCTTCATTCTGCTTGTTTCGGCGGAAATGATAGGCGCGCGCAGCGGGCTTGGTTTTTACGTCAACAATTACGCCAATTTCGGAAACTATACCAACGCGCTGGTCGGTGTAATCGCAATCGGTATAGTTGTTTCATGTATTACCTTTTTGTTTAATGCGGCGCAGCGGTTTCTGCTCCGCTGGAAACAATAATGGGAGGGTTGAGCCACGGTGAGTGTTGTACGACGTAGTTCGTATAATAATATAGTAACTATTAAAGGAGATGGAGCGTTATGGCACAATACGCGAAAAAGCTGACGGAGCTTATCGGCAAAACGCCGCTTTTACAGCTAACGGATTTTTCGGCAGAGCGGAAACTGGAAGCGAAGTTGATTGCAAAACTGGAATATTTTAATCCGCTCAGTTCGGTAAAAGACAGAATCGCCCTGGCGATGATAGAGGACGCTGAAAAAAACGGAAAGCTGGATAAAGAAACGGTCATTATTGAACCGACCTCCGGCAATACGGGAATAGGTTTGGCCTTTGTCGCCGCTTCCCGCGGATACCGGCTGATTCTTACCATGCCGGATACCATGAGCGTGGAACGGCGCAATCTGTTAAAGGCGCTGAACGCCGAGTTGGTACTTACACCGGGCAAGGACGGCATGAAGGGCGCGATTAAAAAGGCGGAGGAGCTTTCGGTCGCTTTTGAAAAATCTTTTATTCCGCAGCAGTTTAACAATCCCGCCAATGTCCGCGTCCACCGCGAAACCACCGCTGTTGAAATTTGGAATGACCTTGACGGCGAGATTGACGTATTTGTGGCGGGGGTTGGAACAGGCGGCACTATCACCGGCGTTGGCGAGGTCTTAAAAGAAAAAAATCCCGCCATTAAAATTGCGGCGGTGGAGCCTTTTGATTCTCCGGTACTTTCGGGCGGCGCTCCGGGGCCGCATAAAATTCAGGGCATCGGCGCGGGGTTCATTCCGAATGTGCTGAATACCGGCGTAATTGATGAAATATTTAAAGTGCGAACCGAGCAAGCTTTTGAAACGGCGCAGGATTTGGCGCGGACGGAAGGGCTTTTAGTGGGCATATCTTCCGCGGCGGCGGCTTTCGCGGCGGCGGAAATTGCGAAGCGTTCTGAATACAAAGGCAAGACCGTTGTGGTTCTGCTGCCGGACACGGGAGAAAGATACCTTTCCACCCCGCTGTTTGACCGGCTTCAATTAAAAGTATAAAGGAAGGATGGTGAACATGACAAATTATCTGACGCACAAAGCGCCGCCAAAAAGAGAAGATCGTTTAGGCGCTTGTATTGTGTACGGCGGAACCTTGTGTAATTTAGCGGAGAAGGGGCGCAAATGCGGCTGCCTGTCTGACGGAAGCAGAAAATTTGAACAAGGTTCGATATGTCTGCTGTTGCCGGGCATATCAATATTAAATTCACTTCCTGACAATGTAAACATTGTTCATGGCGCTGTAGGCTGCGGAGCCTGCTCTCATTCACAGAACGCCAACGCCCGTTCAGGCACAATGGCGCGAAAGGGAACGGTAAAGGACGCGGTATGGCTGTCAACAGCGTTAAATGAAACTGATGTTATATCGGGTGCGGAAAACAAACTGTATGACGCAATTTTGGAAGCCGATTCCCTGTACAGGCCAAAGACCATTACCGTTATCGCAAGCTGCGTGCCCGCCATTATCGGCGATGATGTGGACGGCGTTGTAGATAGGGCGCAATCACAAACTACGGCGCGGCTTGTTACCGTTCACTGTGAGGGATTTCGGACAAAAATATGGGCGACAGCCTATGACGCGGTATACCACGGCATCGTCCGCAGTTTGTTTAAAGACCCCCATATAGAAGAACCTTTTATTAAAGACGGACTGTACGAACAGCGCATCGCCTATGAACGCGCTCATACCGTGAATTTATTTAACGTATCGTCAATGGGATACGCCGACGAGCAGGAACTTATACGGTACTTAAACGCGCTGGAACAAAAAGTAAATGTGTTTCCCAGCTTCGCCGATTCGGACACTATGTATGCCCTGAAATACGCGGGGCTGTCGGTCAGCGTTTGTCCCACCCACGACGACTATATTCTGAAATATTTGAACCAGGAATATAATGTTCCGTACATATTAAAACATATGCCTATCGGTATCGCCAACACCAGCGACTGGATACGGGACGTTGCGGCAAAGCTGGGCAAGGAAAAACAGGCCGAGCGGCTCATTGAACGGGAAACAGCGGAGCTTGAAGCCGCTCTTGCCAAATACCGCGTCTTCTTTAAGGGAAAGCGTGTCGTCATCAGTGCCGGCGAATTCCGGGCGTTGGCAACCGCCAACTTGCTGCACGATTTGGGTTTTGAAATAGCGGGCATTCGTTCCTTTCATCATGATGAATTCGCCAATGTGGAATATGAAAAATTACTGAAAAATGTCAGCGGCGATTTAGCGATTAACATAGCGAATGTACAGCAATTTGAAGAAGCTAATCTGTTAAACGTAATAAAACCCGATCTTTTTCTGGGACACTGGAACGGCAATTCCACGGCTTCAAAGCTGGGCATACCCTCTCATGTTATTTATAACACGGGGCTTGCGTATATCGGTTATCGGGGCGTGTTTGAACTGGCGCGGCGGCTGTACCGCCAAATGTCCAACCCGGTCTTTAACCAGAATTTGAGCAAATATGCCAGGCTGCCCTATAAGCGGGATTGGTACGGCAAAAATCCGTACAGCTACATTAAATCTGGTCTTGATATACCCGAAGATTACGAAGAACAGGAGGAAAAATGAGCCACTACATTGAACGACCGAGGTTTTTTTGTTCCCTCGGCGGAGCGTTATCCACGCTGGAAGCGCTGCCCGAAACCATACCAATCCTCCACTGCGCCGCAGGCTGCGCCGGTAATATTGCGTGGGCGCAAAACGGCGGCAGCGCTCTGCAAGTAGGCGGATACTGCGGCGGTCTTGCCGTTCCCAGCTCCAATGTGGGCGAACATGACGTGGTATTCGGCGGAACAGACCGGTTGCGCGAACAGATAGAATCCACCCTTGAACTGATGGAAGGGCGGCTGTACGTGGTAATAACCGGATGCGTAACCGAAATTATCGGGGACGACATTCGTTCCGTAACGGCTGAATTCAGTGACAGAGCCGATATTGTCGCCGCCAATACCGGCGGATTTAAGGGTAACTCGTATTGGGGCTACGATATTGTTTTATCCGAAATTGTCAGGCGTTATGTGAAAAAGAACGCCGATAAAAAAAAGAAATCGGTCAATATTTTAGGCATCGTCCCCTACATGGACTGCTTTTGGCGGGGAAACCTTACCGGAGTCAGGCGGCTGTTGGAAAAAATAGGGCTTGAGGTAAATACCTTCTTTACCGATGAGGACACATTGGACGGCGTTCAAAATTCATCTTCAGCCGCGTTAAACATTGTCCTTTCGGACGTGTATGGTCTGGAAACTGCGAAAACCTACGAATCTGCGCATAACGTTCCCTACATTACGGCGACTTTGCCTGTGGGGCCAACCGCCAGCGCGGAACTTTTACGGTCGGTTTCGAAAGCCCTGCAATTGGAGGTTGATGTTGAGGCGATTATTGAAAATGAATCCCGGCGTTATTATAAATACCTTACGCCGTTAGTTGACGTGTACAACGACGCTGATTTGCAAAAGTATTCGGTCATTGTCGGCGACGTAAACTACGCGGTAGCGCTGACCCGCTTTCTTGCCGATGATTTGGGTTGGTCGCCGGCGCTGATTCAGTTTACCGACCCGTTAAACGAAGAACAGCAGGCGCAGATTTCCACAAAACTGAAAGGTAATGGGTTGTTTGCCGATCCCAAAGTCGTCTTTGACACCAACGCGTCCGAGGCGATACGGTACATCAATGAAATGTACCCCAAACGGGAATCGGATAAGTACGCGGAAACCATCGCGCCCGCCTTTGTGGTGGGAAGCTCGCTGGAACGCGACCTGGCGTTAAAAATCGGCGCACCGCATTTAAGCGTCAGCTTTCCCGTATCAAACCGCGCGGCGATTAACCGCGGCTATACCGGCTTTGACGGCGGGTTGACGCTCACCGAAGATTTACTCAGCGCGGCGGTTGCGGCAAGGTAAGGGCTGGAAGCAATGTCATCACATCAGGCAAATGAATTTTGTTACTTATCCATAACAGGAGGAACATAAGTATGGCTAAAAAGATCAAGCAAATCGCGATCTACGGAAAGGGTGGAATTGGCAAATCAACTACCACGTCAAACATTTCGGCGGCGCTCTCGACGCTCGGCTACAAGGTGATGCAGTTTGGGTGCGACCCTAAAAGCGATTCCACCAATACCCTGCGCGGCGGCGAGTATATCCCGACCGTGCTGGACAGCCTTCGTGAAAAACCAACGGTAAAGGCAAGCGACGTGATATTTGAAGGATACAACGGTATTTATTGTGTGGAAGCGGGCGGGCCCGCCCCCGGCGTTGGTTGCGCGGGACGCGGCATCATAACCGCGGTAGAGCTGTTTAAGCAGCAAAACGCCTTTGAAAAACTGGATTTGGATTTTGTCATTTATGACGTTCTGGGCGACGTTGTATGCGGCGGTTTTGCAGTCCCCATCCGCGAAGGAATCGCGGAACACGTCTTTACCGTTTCTTCCTCGGATTTTATGGCGGTTTACGCCGCAAACAATCTGTTTAAGGGAATAGCAAAATATTCCAATTCCGGCGGCGCTTTGCTTGGCGGAATTATTGCCAATTCCATTAACAAACCTTACGCGAAAGATATTATTGACGATTTCGCATCACGCACAAAAACGCGCATCATGCAATATGTGCCGCGTTCCGTTACGGTAACGCAGAGCGAACTGCGCGGAAAAACCACCATTGAGGCCGCGCCGGATTCCAATCAGGCAAAAATCTATATTGAACTTGCCAAGCGTATCGCCGCCCATGAAAACTCCATGACACCGTCTCCTTTGGACGCGGCGGAACTGCGGGAATGGGCGGCAGGATGGTCAGACCAGCTTTTGGCTCTTGAAACGGGAGACATTACCGACAAAGGCGAGAACATTTAATTATGCCCCATATCATCGCGGTATCTACCACCGACGGCAAATTCATACACCGGCATTTTGGAAGAACGGAAAAGTTTTGCATTGTTTCAATAAACGACAATGATTATACCTGCATTGAAACAAGAAAGGTACAGCCGTGCTGTAATAATTTTGAACATCACGAATCCGCTTTTGACAAGGTGCTTCAAATTCTCCATGACTGCGAAGCGGTTATCGTCGGCAAAATCGGCCCGAGCGCGTACAACTATTTGACGTTTAAGGGAATGAGGGTGCTTGAAGCGCCCGGATTTGTTGACGATGTTTTAACGGCATTATGCAAAAACCAGGATCGGTTTTTCACAAGTAAAAGGATGAATACTGATGACGGCAATAGCTGAAGTAACGCAAAAACACCCGTGCTTTTCTGTGGACAGACCGAACAACAAAGGCCGGATTCATCTTCCTGTCAGTCCCGGATGTAATATTGAGTGTAAATTTTGTGACAGAAAAATTAACACGACAGAACAATGTCCCGGCGTAACCGCGCAGGTAATCTCGCCTCTTGAGGCTCTTGAAGTTGTGAGGAAATCGCTCGCGCTCTTGCCTGAAATAACAGTTGTAGGTATCGCGGGCCCCGGTGAAGCGCTGGCTACGCCCTACGCTCTGGAAACTTTTCGCCTGATTGGCAAAGAGTTTCCCGCTTTGATACGCTGTATGAGCACTAACGGCCTGTTGTTGGATGATTTAGCCGATGAGGTAATCAACGCGGGAGTAAACACGTTAACTGTTACGGTAAATGAAATCTACCCCGCCGAGCAGGCGCGCATTTGCGCCAGGATTCGATACAAGGATAAAGTGTACGAAGGAACGGATGCCGCCCGTCTGCTTATTTCAAAACAACTTGCGGGAATCCGCAGGATAAAGGCCGCGGGCATATTGGTAAAAGTGAATACCGTCCTTGTTCCGGGAATAAACGACGGCCATATCGCGGATATAGCCCGTACCGTCAGCGAAGCAGGAGCGGATTTATATAATATTATTCCGTTGATTCCCCGCCATGAAATGTCAAATGCCGCCCCTCCGGCCTGTTTTCAGATTGACAAAGCGCGTGTTGAAGCGGAAAAATATATACGGGTTTTCCGTCATTGTCAGCATTGCCGCGCCGACGCTGTCGGAGTTCCGGGCGGCAAAGATTACGGAGAGCGGATTTATTTAAACAGGGTATCGCACAGCGCTACGTTTTCGCACGGCTAATCGGAATTTCGTGATATAGACAAGCCTGATTATTTATGCTACTGTCGGTTTGTTATGATTGTTGTTATTAAGCAAGATGCAAACGAAAAAAGCGTAGAAAATCTGATTACATGGCTGGGAAACCAGGGGCTGCGCGTCAATGTAAATCGGGGCGTATATCAAACGGTGCTGGGGCTGATTGGCGACACGCACAGCCTTAATGCGGAACTGATCGGCGGCATGGATATTGTAGAGCGCGTACAGCGGATCAGCGAGCCGTATAAAAAAGCCAACCGCAAGTTTCACGCGGACGATACCGTGGTGGATATGGGCGGGCATAAAATTGGCGGCGGCCATTTTCAGTTTATCGCCGGGCCCTGTTCGGTGGAATCGTCTGAGCAGATCTGCGGGATAGCGCGGCAGGTGCATGAGGCCGGGGCTAATCTTTTGCGGGGCGGAGCGTTCAAGCCGCGGACTTCACCCTATTCGTTTCAGGGGCTTCGGGACGAAGGCATAGAATTTTTGCTGAAAGCGAAAGAACTCACCGGAATGCCCGTTGTCAGCGAAATAATGAACACAAATCATCTGCCCATGTTCGAGCAGGTAGATGTCATTCAGGTGGGCGCGCGCAATATGCAGAATTTTGAACTGCTGAAAGAACTGGGAACGCAGGAAAAACCAATTCTGCTGAAGCGGGGGCTTGCCAATACGCTTGAAGAACTGCTGATGAGCGCGGAATACATCATGTCAGGTGGAAACGGAAACATTATTCTCTGCGAGCGCGGTATCCGCACTTTTGAAACATCCACCCGCAATACCCTTGATATTTCCGCCATACCGATGTTAAAACGGTTGACGCATCTGCCGGTGATTATTGATCCCAGCCATGCCGCGGGCGATGCGGCTCTGGTGTATCCGCTTTCAATGGCGGCGGCGGCGGCGGGCGCAGACGGTCTGATCATTGAAGTCCACAACGACCCCGCCCATGCCTTGTGCGACGGGCCGCAGTCAATTACACCTGACGCTTTCGCTTCTTTGGCGCATGATGTCAAAAAGATTTTAGATGTTGTAAACAAGAAAAAATAAGGCGAGGATTAATCATGAATATTGATGAACTGAATCAGGAAATAGACGGCATTGACGACCAGTTGTTGAAACTGTTTGAACGGCGCATGGAGCTTGCCCAGCCGGTCATGGACACGGAACGCCAGCGCAAAATCCTGTACCGGCTTTGCGAACAGGCGCGGCCTGAATTGGCGGGATATGTCAAAGTTTTGTTTTCTTCCCTTTTCGAGATAAGCCGCAGTCATCAAAAAGGGCAGAGCCATTATGATTCGGCGGTAAAAAAACTGCTTGACGACGCGGCTGCGCACACGCCCGATAGTTTCCCTTCACGGGCTGCTGTTGCCTGTCAGGGCGTGGAAGGCGCGTATTCCCAGGCCGCCTGTGACAAACTGTTTTCACCGGCGGACATCACCTATTTCAACAGTTTTGAGGGAGTTTTTCAGGCGGTAGACAGCGGCCTGTGCCGTTTCGGAGTAGTGCCGCTGGAAAACAGTTCCGCCGGTTCGGTCAATGAAGTGTATGAGCTTATGAATCGTTACCGCTTCTATATTGTGCGCAGTATAAAACTGCCGATAACGCATACATTACTGGCGGCGCCCGGCGCGAAGTTAGACGACATCAAAGAAGTGTTTTCACATGAGCAGGCTATCCGCCAATGCAGCCGGTTTTTAAAATCATGGAACGGCGTTAAAATAACCGAGTGCGCGAACACGGCAATGGCCGCAAAACAGGCGGCAAGTTCAGGGCGGACAGACGCAGCGGTTATCTCATCGCGCGATTGCGCCGAGTTGTACGGCTTGTCCGCGCTGTCATACAATATTCAAAACACCGACAACAATTATACGCGCTTCATCTGTATATCAAAAAAGCCGGAAATATATCCGGGGGCGCATAAAACCAGCCTTATCCTGGCGCTAAAACACAAACCCGGCTCTCTGTACCATGTCCTCGCCAAATTTTACGCGCACGGAATCAACATGAACAAACTGGAGAGCCACCCCATCTCCGGTCAGAATTTTGAATTTCTTTTTTATTTTGACATTGACACACCGGTTATTTCCGATGAGTTAAAACAGGTACTGACCGAACTTGAACAGGAAACCGATATGTTCAGTTTTCTGGGGACGTATCAGGAATTTTAGGTGTGGATAAAATGAGAGACTTCCGTTTGACAATTATATAGACATGATACCAACGGAAAGTTATAATTAACCATGAACATTATTTCTACCAATTCAGCGCCGGCGGCCATTGGCCCCTATTCCCAGGCTGTAACAGTTGATGGACTGCTCTTTGCCTCCGGTCAGATTCCGTTATCGCCTGCAACAGGCGCTGTGGTAAACGGCGGCATAAAGGAACAGGCCGAACAAGTTATGCGAAATATCGCGGCGGTACTTGCGGCAGCAGAAAGCGATTTTTCAAAAGTAGTAAAAACGACGTGCTTTCTAACCAGCATGGATGATTTTGCCGCGTTCAACGAGGTATATGCACAATACTTTACCGGCAAACCGGCGCGTTCCTGCGTAGCCGTATCGGCCCTGCCGCGCGGCGTTCTGGTTGAAGTTGAGGTTGTTGCAAAGATTTCCGGGTGAGGTGTATTAGGGGCGTGTAGACTGAGTTAGGCGAAATTTGTGTTGCATTTATTACAATGATATAACAAAATATAATTTTAATGCTTGAGTTGTTATATCATATTCAAATCAAATTTTTAAAATCTTAAAATAACAGATCATAGTAATATTATAAGATAACCACGACAATGGCCTTTGTAATAAAACCATATAAAATAGCAGAACTGGTATACTCAGGATTTAATCTGATAACTTCGTTAAAATCGCTGATTGCCTCATTATATAGACCCGTTTTTTTATAGCAAAGAGAGCGCATTAAATAGGCATCTGTATAATCTGGTTTTAGCTTAATAGTTGCAGAAAAATCTTCTATAGCCTCATTTTGCTTACCTCTATTATTGTAAGCCAATCCGCGCTTGTAGTAATTTTCAGCATCATTCGGATTTAGACCGATTGCTTCGGTAAAATCCAAAATAACTATATCAAGTGTGTTGATTATTCTCATGTGTTCAACTCCCCCATAGTCCTTCAGGAACAGACAAAAGTGTCCCGGCCTTGTTTTATCGAATCAAGTAATTCAAACCATTTTTCACTTTCTATAATAAAATCTTTACTGAAACAACTAACATGATTAGGTGCGGACATAAGGTCTCCTTGATAATAACTAATCGCTGTAGTAGCAATTATTATCTGAACTTTGTTCCCCGAATATTGTTTCGCTTCAATATATGCAACATTATCCATATTCAAAATTTCATTGTTATCAAAAAGTAAAAACATAATTTTCTCCTTAATGTGTTTCTTTGTTAATAAGCTGGGAACACGGAAGTTTATTGACAAAAGCAACTCCCTTTCGTGTTTCCGTGGCTTAATTACCCTCAGCCTTGGCCTTTTGGAGGCGCATTGTTTCTGTCGCCTCCTGACAGGCAGCCGGTAGTGCTGGGCCATCCGGCTGGGTTAGGCCCATTGTTTGGGGGAATAGGCGACGGACGACCGCCGCCTCCAGTTCCATGTCCTTTTCCGCCTCCGCCTTTTGAACCGCTGCTTCCTTTTGCCATAATTGACTCCTCGAAAATGAATTTTTACCCATATACAATGGGTTTATACAATAAGAATTTAATTTTTAGATGAAATCTTGACTGTAAAATCTTGGCGACAAAAATCTGTTTTTTGCCAAAATCGGTGCTTATTTCTTTCTTAATTCTTGATATAATATACTTTCCATGGAAAGTTATGAAGAAATTAATAAATACGGTAATGTTACATTTGGTCAAACATCGAAGTTTTTGATTGACATAATTGGACAAAATGTCATTCTTGATTATATCTCAAAGAATATCGAAAATGAAAAGGAAGCTGAAAAGAAACGAGAAGCATTTAAACAAAATTTGGATCGAATGTATCGAGGTCAAGCAGTTTACTATAAAAAATTTGCTACCGCTGAGCGCGAAAGTCCACAATGGTATATTGAACAATTCTTTAAAGAGATTTTAGAGAAAAAAGAAAAATATAATCTTCCCCGCATCGTATATATAATCATTGATTCATTTACATGGCAGCTATTTTTTGCACTCACTTGGCATACGCCTTTTGAAAAACTAAAATCAGAAACAGTACTGTTTCATTTGAGAAAACAAGTGTTCTGTTTTATTTACCATAATCTGCTAAATGGAATGCCTTTATCCGATGGGAGTGTTTATAAAATTTCAAGTAATTCTATAATTAGATTCTTGTCAGATGATTTTAAAAATATTTTTTTAGAGCTTGGAAATAAATATAAAGATAATGAAGATTTTATGAAACCAAAAACAAGAGGACTCGAATTGATGCTTCAAAAAACTTTTGAAAATAAAAAGACTATTCATGGTAAAATAGAAAATTATTATGATGATAATGCTGATAAATATCCCAGATTGGATGCATCTGATTATTCTCCTAATTACAGGCAAAACATTCACAACTGGCAAAATGAAAAAATCAACCCAACATGGAAAGCCTTAGAACCCATTCTGGACTTCCTTCAAAAAAATAATGGAATAGTGTTTGTTCATCGTTTGATAGGGCATTGTTTTCTAAGAAACACCCAAAAAGCTCTTGAAAATGTTCTGCACATCTCTCAACCAGAACAGGAAAAAATAATAACGGACATAAAAACAATGATAAACGATAAAAGAAAACCGGAAGAATTTTATATAGAAAATGATTTTGAATTTTTGGAACAGGTAAATTTGATTTATATGTGTTTGGTATATCAGCATCAGGAAGATTTTGATCCCGTAAAATCAGACGCGATTATTAATGTCATAGAAAGCAAATGTACTAATTCTAAAAAATTCTTTTCCCCCTGGCTAAATGCAAGAGCAAAAGTTTTTGAAACAGGTGAAACTATAAGGAATAATAAAGATTTAATAATCAAAGGCTATAAAAAAGCCTATGATGAGGGTATTGCTTATGCCGGATGTTATTTAAGCCAGTTTCTCTTGGAAGCTATTGTCATTAATAGATTTTGTAGGCGAGAAGGAAATAACTACTATGGATATGGGTATGCGCTTGAATTATTCGAATCAGAGAAGGAAAACCTATATAAATTTATCAAAGAATCAAAAAATACAGAGCCATGCAAAGGCTTTATAGACATACATTATTCCTGTAATCTTCGTGGCAAACAGATTCCTCTGCGTTACCCGAATATACAATATAACATTGAGTTAGAAAATGAAGCAATTTTGATAAACAATAAAGGGCTTGAATATGAAAAAACAGGTGATTTAAAATCAGCAGTTGAATGTTTTACAGGAGCATTACTGTTAAATCCTGTTTATGTTAATGCGTATAGCAACCGTGGTAATGTTTATAGCAAAATGGGTGAACAATTTACCGAATACGCATTGGCTGACTTCAATATGGCATTTCTGCTTGAGCCAAAACATGGAAACACCTTGTTTAATCGTGGTTGGTTGTTATTCAAAAATGGTCAATTTAAGAATGCAATAACAGACTTAACTAAAGTTATAGAAATTAATCCCAAAGATTCAGAAGCGTATTTAAGGCGCGGGATTTGCTATAGATATATGGAATATTTTAATCATGCGATAGAAGATTACAGTAAAGCCATAGAAATAAACCCGCGCTATGCCGAAGCATACTATAATCGGGGAGTCGTCTATAAACTCTTAGGGGCTAATGATAAAGCTCAAGAAGATTGTTGCAAGGGTAAACAGATAGAGCCGGAAATTTTCTTAAAAAACGGTATAGAGCTTTTTTACCCAAATTTGTTAAAATAATAAGCTCACGGAACCATTGATTCACTTTATGCCAAGCCTTCGGTTCGTAATTAACGGTTCCTCATTGTTTTTCTTGTTTTCTTGCGGAAAACCCACATTAAAGTAGCGCTCTCATTGCGGAGTTTAGTCCGAATTCTCGATTGAATAAACCCGTAATTCTTTAGGTTTGTGGTAATATGAAAGCCTTACGCACGTATAGACAACCCCCTTCTTTTATGCTACCCTCAATTTAACAATGAAACTAAACGGAGCGCAGATAGTCATCGAACAGTTGCTGGCGCATGGCGTTACGACTGTTTTTGGGTATCCGGGAGGGGTAGTACTCTCGCTGTACGATGAACTGTATAAAAACGCTGACAAAATTAATCATATTCTCACCGCGCATGAACAGGGCGCCGCCCATGCTGCGGACGGCTTTGCCCGGGCAAGCGGCAAAACCGGCGTAGTAATTGCTACCAGCGGCCCGGGGGCGACCAATCTGGTAACCGGTATCGCCAATGCGTATCTTGACAGTGTGCCGCTGGTGGCGATTACAGGTAACGTCGCCGTCCCGCTGTTGGGCAGGGACAGTTTTCAGGAAGTGGATATAATGGGCATTACCCAGTCTATCGTGAAGCACAATTATGTAGTCAGGGATGTTGGTATGCTTGAACATACGCTTAACGAAGCCTTTAGCATAGCGGGCAGCGGGCGGCGCGGCCCGGTGCTGGTGGACATTCCCAAAAGCATTCAGACTGATTTTTGTGAATATACCGGCAAACCGCCCGCCGTGGAATCAAAAAAACAGTATTCTTTTGACATTGAGCAGGTTGCCGCCGCAATTAAAAATTGTAAACGCCCCTTTATCTACGCGGGGGGTGGGGTGCTTGCCAGCGGAGCGGAGGCGGAACTCCGCGCGTTATCTGAAAAACTGTCCGCCCCGGTCGGCTTCAGCATGATGGGGCTGTCGGCGCTGCCGGACGATTATCCGCTGAATCTGGGCATGACGGGCATGCACGGAAAATACGCCGCAACGGTCGCCAAGTCTGAATGTGACGTGCTTATCGCTTTGGGTGTGCGGTTTTCAGACCGCGCCACCGGCAATGTGAACGAATACCGGGAAGGGAAACTTATCATTCATGTTGATATTGACCTCGCCGAAATTGGGAAGAACGTCGCCTCGCACATGGACATTTGCGGCGACGTGAAAGATGTACTCACGCAACTGTTGCCGGTTCTTCCACAAAAGCGGAACGATGAATGGCTGTCGCGCATTGAGGAATTAAAACGCTCGGCGCAAGCGGCGTATATCAGCCCCGGATTTTCCCCGCAGCACATTATCGAAACGGTCAGGCGTTTTTGCGGCGATGATACCGTCATCGCTACCGATGTGGGCCAGCATCAAATGTGGGTGGTGCAGCATTATACCTTTCAAAAACCGCGGACACTGCTCAGCTCCGGCGGACTGGGGGCGATGGGCTACGGTTTGGGCGCGGCGATTGGGGCCTGTATTGCGAAAAATAAACAGAGGACGGTCTTGTTTACCGGTGACGGCAGTTTCGGCATGAACCTTAACGAACTTGCCACCGCGGTATCGCAGGAACTTCCGGTGGTAGTCGTCATATTTAACAACGGCGTTTTGGGTTTGCCACGCCAATGGCAGACGGTATTTTTTGAGGGGCGTTATGCGCATAGTACGCTCAACCGCAAGACCGATTTTGTAGCGTTGGCAAAAGCGTTCGGCGCGGAGGGCTTTTCTGCGGAAAACCTGCTTCAACTTGAACAAGCGCTGAATAACCTGCCGTCCGGCAAACCGGCGGTTATAGACTGCCGCATCGACATGGACGAAAAGGTATTGCCCATGATTCCGCCGGGCGGGTCGGTTAAAAACATTATCGTAAATTGAGGGGTGATTTTTGTGGATAGATTTACCGTTGAACTCATCGTGTCCAACCACTACGGCGTTCTGAATCGTATAACGGGGCTGTATGCGCGGCGCGGTTACAACATCGACAGCCTGCACGTCAATGAAACCGAAAACCCGGACAGGTCGCGCATTTTAATCACCTCAAAAGGCGATGAGTACATCCAAACGCAAATGGTGCGCCAGCTCTCAAAACTGCATGACGTTCAGGAAGTTATTTTAATGACGCAACGTAAATAAATATAAGGAGAAAAATTATGGGAAAGATGTATTATGACAGCGACTGCAATCTTGCGCTGCTCAAAGACAAAACGGTGGCCATTGTCGGCTATGGTTCTCAGGGACACGCCCACGCTCAAAATCTGCGGGACAGCGGCGTTAAGGTGCTGGTGGGTTTGTATGAAGGCTCAAAAAGCGCACAGACGGCAAAGCAGGACGGCTTTACCGTGCTGAATACCAGCGAGGCGGTCAAGCAGGCGAATGTGGTGATGTTGCTCGTCAACGACGAAAAAATGAAAGCCATATACGAAGGCGGTGTTGCCCCCAATCTGAAAGCGGGCATGACCGTGTGCTTTGCCCACGGGTTCAATATCCGTTACGGGCAAATTGTGCCGCCGAAAGATGTGAACGTTATTATGATTGCGCCCAAAGGCCCCGGTCATACGGTACGAAGCCAGTATCAGGAAAACAAAGGCGTCCCCTGCCTCATCGCCGTGGAAAATGACGCGACCGGAAACGCCAAAGAAATCGCGCTTGCCTACGCATCGGCTATCGGCGGCGGCAGGGGCGGCATTTTGGAAACCACCTTCACCGAGGAAACCGAGACCGACCTGTTCGGCGAACAATGCGTTTTGTGCGGCGGCGTTACGGCGCTGATGAAAGCCGGTTTTGAAACGCTGGTAAACGCGGGCTATCAGCCGGAAAGCGCGTATTTTGAATGTGTTCATGAAATGAAGCTGATTATTGATTTGGTGATTAAAGGCGGTCTGTCTTTTATGCGTTATTCGATTAGCGACACCGCCGAATACGGCGATTATTCCGTGGGCGACCGGATCATCACGCAGGCAGCCAAAGATGAAATGAAAAAGGTGCTTGCCGAAATTAAGGACGGTTCTTTCGCCAAACGGTGGCTGGAAGAAAATGCCAACGGCAGGCCGACTTTTACCAAACGGCGCAAGGAAGAAAGCGAATTGCTTATCGAAAAAGTAGGCGCGGAACTGCGCAAGAACATGAGTTGGGCTGAAAAAAAGTGAATAGCGACGCGATAAAGTCAGGAATCGAAAACGCCCCCAAACGTGCGCTGTTGAAAGCGATGGGGTATACCGACGCGCAGATGGAGCGCCCCCTCGTGGGAATTGTCAATTCCTTCAATGAAGTTGTGCCCGGGCATATCCATTTGCAGAATATTGCGCGGGCGGCGAAAGACGGTGTTTTGATGAACGGCGGCGTTCCGCTGGAGTTTAACGTTATCGGCGTGTGCGACGGGCTGGCGATGGGGCATGAGGGAATGAAGTACTCCCTCTGTTCCCGTGAAATCATCGCCGACAGTATTGAGTGCATGGTGAAGGCCCATCGTTTTGACGCGCTGGTGTTTATTCCCAACTGCGATAAAATCGTACCGGGTATGCTGATGGCGGCGGCGCGGCTTGATCTGCCTTCCATTTTTATATCGGGCGGCCCGATGTTGTCCATTGACGGTTCCGATTTGAACACGGTGTTTGAAGCTGTCGGCAGCGTCAAAGCCGGAAAGATGAATGAAGCCGAACTGTTTAATATAGAAGAAAACGCTTGCCCCGGCTGCGGCTCCTGCTCCGGTATGTTTACCGCGAATTCCATGAACTGCCTGTGCGAAGCGCTGGGTATGGCGCTTCCGGGCAACGGCACTATCCCCGCCGTCTACGCGCAGAGGATACGCCTTGCCAAACAAGCCGGAATGACCGTGATGAATCTGTACAAAGCGGACATACGGCCTTCCGCTATTATGACCGAACAGGCGTTCTCCAATGCCCTCACGGTGGATATGGCGCTCGGCTGTTCAACCAATTCCGTACTGCATCTTTTTGCCATTGCGCGGGAACGCGGCATAAGCCCCGATTTGAACACCGTCAATGAAATCAGTAAAACTACCCCCAACCTCTGCCGCCTTGCTCCGGCTGGAAAGCATCATGTTCAGGATTTGCATTGCGCCGGGGGCGTATCCGCGGTTATGCGGGAACTGGGGGAATTGCTGAACAGGGATTTAATCACTGTAACCGGAAAGACCGTTGGGGAAAATATTCAGAATGCGGTTATAAAAGATAATAACGTTATACAAAAATATTCCGCCTCAGGCGGCCTCGCGGCATTGTTCGGCAACATTGCGCCTAACGGAGCGGTGGTAAAGCGCAGCGCGGTGCGGCGTGAAATGTTTGACTTTACCGGAACCGCAAGGGTGTTTGACGGCGAGGAAGCCGCCGCCGCCGCTATTTATGGCGGGCAGATTAAAAAGGGCGACGTGGTGGTCATCCGCTACGAAGGGCCGTCCGGCGGTCCCGGTATGCGCGAGATGCTTCAACCGACATCGGCGATTGCCGGAATGGGGCTTGATGCCGATGTGGCGTTGATAACCGACGGGCGCTTTTCCGGCGCGACACGAGGAGCTGCTATTGGCCATATCTCCCCGGAAGCGGCGGCGGGCGGCCCGCTGGCGTACGTGCTTGACGGCGATAAAATTCACATTGATATTGAACATTATGCGATTACCCTGCTTATATCCGATGAAGAATTAAAAAAGCGTAAAGAAACTATGCCTTTAAGAACGCCGCCGCCATTGAAAGGCTATTTGAAACGATACGCGGCGGCAGTGTCATCGGCGGATAAAGGGGCGGTGCTGGGATGAAAAAATTACCTTTGCAAAAAATATTTACCCTGCTCGAACCCGGCCCGGTAGTTTTGGTAACTACTGCCGACGGCGGAAAACAAAACATACTGACTCTTTCATGGACAATGGTAATGGATTTTACTCCCCGGTTTGCCTTTTTAACAGGCCCGTGGAATTTTTCCTATAAAGCCCTGAAAAAAACCGGAGAGTGCGTAATCGCCATACCCGCCGTTGACCTTGCGAAAAAAGCCGTACAGATAGGCACGTGTTCCGGCGTGGAGATAAATAAATTTGAAAAATTTAAACTAACGCCCCTTACTGCGGAAAAGGTATCCGCGCCGCTTATCAAAGAATGTTACGCAAATATCGAATGCCGCGTGATCGACCACATTAAAAAACATGACATTTTTGTAGTTGACGGCCTGGCGGCATGGATTGACAACAAACGCGCCGAAAAACGCTGTTTTCATGCCGTTGGCGACGGCCATTTTATCGCTGACGGTGAAATGATTAACCACCGCCGTATCATGCTCCCGAAACTGCCGAAAGGGGTTTGAGGCAGTACGGGTTGTTGACGGTCGCGCAACGGTGTGCTACCATAAGGTATAATTGATTTAATTATATCATTGTAAAGGTTACCACTAGACGTTCATGGGAACATATTTGGGAGGATATGAATTGACCATACTTTCACTATTTAGCGGCGCGGGTGGTCTTGATTTGGGACTAATCAAGGCAGGGAACTCCGTGATTTGGGCAAACGACATAGACGGAAACGCGGTGGAAACTTATATAAAAAATATTGGTAACCATATATCCCGTACTGATATTAAAGATGTTTGCATAGCACATTTACCCACTGCCGATGTTGTAGTGGGTGGTTTCCCTTGTCAGGGGTTTTCTCTTGCTAATCTCCAAAGACAAGTTGATGATGAACGTAATAAGCTCTATAAATACTTTTACAATGTCATCAAAAAAAAACAACCTAAGTATTTTATTGCTGAGAATGTTAGAGGTATTTTGAGCATTAACAATGGTAATGTAATAAAATCTATTATCAAAGAATTTTCAGAAGCCGGATATTACACGAGCTACCAATTGTGTAATATGGCGGATTATGGCGTTCCGCAGACACGCCAACGGGTTATTATTATTGGACAACGAAAAAATTTAGGATCACTTATAATTTTTCAGTTTCCACGAATAACACATAACGCATTAGGTGTTCCGAAAAAATGGATATCTATACGTGAGGCAATAGATCACTTTCCGGACCCAGATTGTGCAAACGATATACCGAACCATATTTATTCTTCGTATAAAGTTGAGTACCGTAATTTTACAGGGCATAGACAGACTAATCCGGACAAGCCATCACCAACCATTTTAGCGCGTGGCAATGGTAAAGGCGGTGTTTGTGCAATTCCCCATTACAATGGTAAACGGCGCTTGACTATACGCGAAAGCGCAAGCGTTCAAACATTTCCGGAAAATTTTGTTTTTGCCGGAACAATGAATTCTTGTTACAGGCAGATTGGAAATGCAGTGCCTGTAAAATTTGCCTGTCTTTTGGGGAAAGAATTAGTCAGACTGGAGAAAAAAGGAATATGAAAGTAGTTTCCTTGTTTTCCGGGGCGGGCGGTCTTGATTTAGGATTTTTACAGGCTGGTCATACTATTGTTTGGGCAAACGATCTTTACTCTGATGCTGTTGAAACGTATCGTAATAATATTGGCAACCATATTGTTGAAGATGATATTCATAATATTGCTTCTGAAACAATCCCCGATTGTGATATTGTAATAGGCGGGTTTCCTTGTCAAGGTTTTTCTGTTGCTAATACCAAAAGAACAGTTGCAGATAGACGAAACGAATTATACAAACAGATGATAAGAGTAATAAAAGATAAGCAACCGTTGTTTTTTCTTGCTGAGAATGTCAAAGGGTTACTTAACCTTGCTAAAGGTTCTGTTATTAAAATAATTACCGAAGATTTTACTGCCATCGGTTATAAAGTAAAGTATCAGTTGTTGAATGCTGCAGATTACGGCGTTCCGCAACTGCGGCAACGCGTTATAATTGTGGGTGTCCGAGAAGACATTAATTTTGATTATGTGTTTTCACAAAAGCAATATAACGAAAATGGCACAGATGGAGTTAAACGTTGGGTCAGTGTAAAAGACGCTTTGCAGAACTTACCCGATCCCGACAAGCCCAATGCTTTAACTAATCATGAATACTCAAAATATAAAATAATGGTAAGTAAATATTTGGGACATCGGCTTATTGACGGTGATAAACCAGCTCCTACTGTAACAGCAAGAGGTGATGAGCGTGGTGGCGTTGTTGTTTTACACCATTATAATAACCAGCGGCGAATGTCATGCCGTGAACTTGCCACAATTCAATCATTCCCACTTGACTTCACTTTTTCTGGAACCCGTTCCTCTGTATATCGTCAAATAGCAAATGCCGTTCCGCCAATTCTTGCTTATACCGTGGCTAAAGGTTTTAACACTTATAAAGGAACGAAAAATGCTTGATAAAAACTACATTCCAAAACTTCCCTTTCCTGATTTCAAATGGAAGTGGGCAAGCCTCCAATGTACTGAAAGTCTTAACGATCCAGTTATACTTCTTGGGGTTTTATTTCGTATGCGAAAACTTGAAGTCCAAGGACTAAAATACAGTTCACCAGAATTTGCTCATGAATTGGAAGACCTTTCTAACAATGTTAAAGATTCAATCAATGTAAATCTTGCCGGACGGACAGGAGAACGAAACCTTATCAGAAATTCAGGCCAATATTGGCGTGCAGTAGGTTTGCTAGAGGGCAGAGACCGGACGGGACTTATTCGGTTGACTGATTTTGGGCGGCGCGTAGCTGAACGTGATATAACGCAAACGGAATTTGCCGCTATCACTATTCAAACATTCCAATTGCCTAATATTAAAATACAAAGTATGGAAGAATGCCAGCAATGGCATGACAATGGACTTGTTTTGTATCCATTGCGTCTACTTTTAAGCATAGAAAAAGAACTTAATGCACGTGACGAAGGTTTTCTTATTCCAGAAGAACTTATAAAAATAATCATTCCCTTATCATCAAATCCAGGTACTTTATTAGAAGATTACATTAATTTTATTCTTTGGTTTCGTTCTGGTGAAATTACGCTTGTTGGCTGGCCTGATTGCTGTACACGTGACAATGACATGAGGATTGCGCGGGAATATTTGCTTTTTCTTTCAAATTATGGCTATCTCTTGAAACAAGAAGGTAAAACACACATGAACGAACGGTATGTGTATAATTCAATTCTTGACGTTGAAATAACAAATATGTTAGCTGAAAATACATCAAACCAGCCGCTTATTCAAGTTGTTAAGCAAATCCGTGCAAAAGAGATAACGTCTGAAATAGAACGAAAACGTGTAGAGGAAAACACTCGTGCAAAACGGCCAAATCAGGCTAAATTCAGAAAAGAAGTTTTGCAAGCCTGTAAACGTTGTGTTATTACAAATGTTACCATGCCGGAAGTTTTAGAAGCAGCTCATATTAAACCCTTTAAATATCATGGCGAAGATACGGTAGAAAATGGTTTTGCTATGCGTATGGATATTCATTTATTATTTGATTCTGGTCATTTACGCATCTCCGACAATGGTATAATAGAATTGTCCACACGCGCCAGAATGGATTATGGTGCAAGTATACCCCCTCGTATTGTTTTACCTGCTTTTACAAACAAGGAATTTCTTAAATGGAGATGGGACAATTATAATGGGTTATAGTTATTGCTATAGTTTTCCCCCATCTATTTTTCCCTCTGAAATTTTTTCAAGGCGAACGTAACAATGACAGATACGTTTTTTACCACAGAAAATACGAATGAAGACAAGAAATTTGCCTTAAATTCTGTTCTTTGTGCGTCCCTCGCCCGTGTCTTGACAAACAGTTTCTTTTTTATTATTATAATCCTGTTATAAACAGCAAGGGCGCTGTGGACTTTTGTCCGTAGACGTATGTCTGCGAATTGTAGTCTATAGCGCCTTTTTTATGGAGGTTTCTATGAGCAAGTTGATTGTACCGGATGGTTACCGGTCAGTTTTGCCGGTGTATGAGACTCAAACCGCCATTGGCGTTATAAAGCGGTCTTTCGAAGATAATCTGGCGCACGCTCTTAATCTGAAGCGCGTTTCCGCGCCGCTTTTTGTCGATCCGCAAACTGGTTTGAACGATAACCTCAACGGCGTGGAACGCCCCGTTGAGTTTGACATAAAAGAGACCCAGGGGAACGCGCAAATTGTCCATTCACTTGCAAAGTGGAAACGCATGGCGCTGTACCAATACGGTTTCCCGGTGGGCGAAGGATTGTATACCGACATGAACGCCGTGCGGCGCGATGAAGAAATGGACAACCTTCATTCCATTTATGTTGACCAGTGGGATTGGGAAGTGGTCATCGACAAAGAATCGCGCAATGGGGCGTTTTTAAAAAAGACGGTTAGCGCGATTGTAAACGCTATTTGTGATACTGCGGACAAAATCAAAGCACAGTATCCGGCTTTGCACGTTAACCTTTCGCGTGATGTGCAATTTATTACGACACAGCAGCTTGAAGACGATTACCCTAATCTTTCGCCAAAAGAGCGCGAAAACGCCTGCTTAAAAAAACACAAGACCGTGTTTATCATGCAGATAGGCGGCATATTAAAATCGGGTATAAAGCACGACGGCCGCGCGCCAGATTATGACGACTGGACATTAAACGGCGATATTGTTTTTTGGAATGATGTTCTGCAATGCGCTTTTGAGATTTCCTCAATGGGTATCCGTGTCGATTCACAATCGCTGGATACGCAGCTTACCAAAGCCAACTGCGATCACCGCCGTGAACTGCCCTTCCATAAAATGCTGCTTGAGGGCAAACTCCCGTCGGCAATGGGCGGCGGCATCGGCCAGTCAAGGCTATGTATGCTCATGCTGGAAAAAGCGCACGTCGGAGAAGTGCAGGTCTCCGTGTGGGATGAGAAAACACTGGCAGGTTGCAAGGCTGCCGGAATTGTACTATTATAACGTAAATATTGGAGAATTTTCGTGCAAATAGACGATAAACTGCTCGCATATCTGGAAGATTTATCCTGCCTCACGCTTTCGGCTGATGAAAAAACCAGATTAACCAAAGACTTGCAGGAAATTCTTGATTACATGGCGCGGCTCGGCGAACTTGATACGGACGGCGTGGTTGAGCGCAGCCACCCATTTGATAATGTCAATGTCTTTCGTGATGATACAGTGCGCCCTTCGTTTGACCGCGCTTCGATTTTACAAAACGCTCCGGTGCGGAATGATGAGATGATCGTCGCGCCCAAAACGGTAGAATAATGAGAACCAATAAAAACTGAAGTTTTTAGAGATGTCCTAATAAAAGGTTGATGGTGATGTTTGGAAAAAGCGCGCTGGAATTGGCGGCGTTAATCAAAGCAAAAAAACTCAATGTCGTTGAAGCGGCAAGCGCATATATTGATATAATCGAAAAAAACGACAACCGCTATAACGCTTTTCTGGCGGTGTCAAAAGAGAACGCTTTGATTCGCGCACAAGAAATTCAGTCGCTACTTGATTCGGGCGAAACGCTTTCGCCGCTTGCGGGCGTGCCCATCGCCATTAAAGATAACATTTCAACGATAGGAATCGAAACCACCTGCGCATCTAAAATGCTGAAAGGCTATACGCCCGTGTTCAACGCGGCGGTTATCGAGAAGCTGGAAAAAGCCGGCATGGTTGTTATCGGGAAATGTAACATGGACGAATACGCGATGGGCGGTTCCAGCGAAACCGGCGCATTCGGCGCGGTACATAATCCGTGGGACACTGAACGTGTTGCCGGCGGTTCATCGGGGGGGAGCGCCGCCGCTGTGGTTGCCGGTGAAATACCGCTTGCGCTCGGCTCTGATACGGGCGGCAGTATTCGCCAGCCCTGCGCTTTTTGCGGCGTTACCGGCATCAAGCCGACTTACGGCTCCGTGTCGCGGTACGGGCTGGTGGCGTATGCGTCATCACTCGACCAGATCGGCCCCATCGGACAAAACATTAACGACTGCGCCGCTTTACTGTCGATCATTTCAGGGCCGGACACGCGGGACAGTACCTGCGTTATAGAAAAGCCGTTTGAATTCGGCGAAACCAAAACCAGTCTTGAAGGCGTGAAAATAGGACTGCCCAAAAATTATTTTTCAGGCGGCATTGACGAAGAAGTAAAGGCCGCTGTTTTGGCGGCGGCAAAAGAGTTTGAAGCGGTAGGCGCAATCATCGAAGAATTTGAAATGCCACTGATGGATTATATGGTTCCAACTTACTACATCATCGCCTGCGCCGAAGCGTCATCAAACCTTTCACGGTATGATGGTTTGAAATACGGCTACCGCAGTGATAACGCCGGGTCGCTTTCTGAAGTGTACCGTCTTTCCCGCAGCGAGGGCTTTGGGCTGGAAGTAAAAAGAAGAATTATGCTCGGCTCGTTCGTGCTTTCATCGGGATACTACGACGCTTATTACAAAAAAGCCCTGCAAGTGCGCTCCCTTATTAAAGACGCTTACAAAAATTTGTTTGCCAAATATGACATGATTCTTTCTCCGGTCGCGCCCACCACAGCGTACAAGATCGGGGAAAATGTCGGCGATCCCATGAAGATGTACATGGGTGACATTTACACCATATCAATCAATCTGGCGGGACTCCCTGCGGCCTCTCTTCCCTGCGGATTTGATTCAGCGGGTCTGCCCATCGGTTTTCAGCTTATCGGTGACGCTTTTTCGGAAAATAAAATCATCGGCGCGGCGCGGGTATATCAATCCCGTACTGATTACCATGAAAAAAAACCTGAGGGCGCAAAAACATGAAGTGGGAAACCGTCATCGGCCTTGAGGTTCACGCCGAGTTGTCAACAAAGTCAAAAATTTTCTGCGCTTGTACTAGTGCTTACGGCGGCGAACCGAATACCCATGTCTGCCCTGTCTGCGCGGGAATGCCGGGCGTATTGCCGGTTCTTAACCGTTCGGTGGTGGAGTACGCTCTGCGGTTGGGAATCGCGCTTGATTGCGCCATTACCCAATACTGCAAGTTTGACCGCAAAAATTATTTTTATCCCGATTTGCCGAAAGCCTATCAGGTGTCGCAACTCTATGCCCCGATTTGCCGAAACGGTCATCTTGACATTGAAGTTGACGGCAAAAAAAAGACCATTCGCATACGCGAGATACACATGGAAGAAGATGCGGGAAAACTGGTACACGACGCTAAAGGCGCGGACACGTTTATGGACTTCAACCGCTGCGGAGTGCCGTTACTCGAAATTGTTTCACAGCCCGATTTCAGCGGCGCGGAAGAAGTAACTACCTATCTTGAAAAATTGCGCGAGACGCTGCTGTACCTCGATATATGCGACTGCAAAATGCAGGAAGGTTCCATCCGCGCCGATATCAATTTGTCCGTGCGCCTTCCGGGCGGTGAATTGGGAGTACGTACCGAGACCAAGAACATGAACTCGTTCAAAGCAATAGCACGCGCCATTGAATATGAGACGGCGCGGCAGATCGAAATACTGGAAGATGGCGGCCAAATTGTTCAGGAGACGCGCCGCTGGGACGATGAAAAACTGGAGTCGTACGGTATGCGTTCAAAAGAAAACGCGCAGGATTACCGTTACTTTCCCGAACCTGACCTTTTGCCTATGCAGATTGATGACTCTTGGCTTGCAAGCGTCAAGGCAAACCTGCCGGAACTGGCGCATCAAAAACGTGAACGGTACGCCGTACAATTTGGCATACCCGAAGCCGAGGCGGCGGTTCTGACCGTTCACAAAAACATCTGCGATTTATTCGAGACCATTGCGCGATCAAGCGGGCAGCCCGTTGAAGCGGCGCACCTTTTAACCGGCGAAATTATGCGGCTGATGAACAATGCGAACATTTTGCCGGAAGATTTGAATTTGGAAACCAATAAATTTTCGGCGCTCATTAAACTTGTTACTGATGGAAAAATCAACCGCAGCGCCTATAAAGAAACCGTTGAGGCGGTATTCACGAATAATGTTGATCCAGATACCTACATAGCAGAAAAAGGCTTAATGATGATTAACGATGACAACGCGGTTATCGAAGCGGCGAAAGCGGTTATAACTGAAAATCAGGATACGGCCGCGGAATACCGCGCCGGCAAAGAAAAAGTGTTTGGATTTTTAATGGGGCAGGTTATGAAAAAACTGGGCGGAAAAGGAAATCCCGACATGGTGAAAAAAACATTAACAGAAATGCTTAAAGGGAGTGGAGTGTAAAATGAATCAATACCGGACGCATACCTGCGGGGAGTTGCGGGAAGAACATACCGGACAGACCGTTACGTTGTCCGGCTGGGTGGACACCATCCGCGACCACGGCGGCGTAACATTTCTTGACCTGCGGGATCAATTCGGCGTTACGCAAATTGTCCTGCACGAGGAAAATTTCGTAAAGCAGATAAGCAAGGAAAGCGTTATAACCATAACAGGCGCGGTAAAAAAGCGGGATGCGGAAACGGTTAACTCCAAAATTGAAACGGGAACCGTTGAAGTTCACGCCGAAACGCTGGTTGTTCAAAGCAAGGCAGTCCGCGCCCTGCCGTTTGAAATCAGTGAATCCAAAAACACGAGGGAAGAAGTCCGCCTGAGTTACCGTTTTCTGGATTTGAGAAACCCCGCAGTTAAAAAAAATATTTTACTACGTTCAAAAATAATCAGTTTTCTGCGGGCAAGAATGGAAGAGCTTGGCTTTACGGAATTTCAAACGCCGATACTCACCTCGTCCTCACCGGAAGGGGCGCGGGATTACCTTGTTCCCAGCCGTAAGCACCGGGGCAAATTTTACGCCCTGCCGCAAGCCCCGCAGATTTTCAAACAACTCCTCATGGTTTCCGGTTTTGACCGCTATTTTCAGATTGCCCCCTGTTTCCGCGATGAGGACTCCCGCGCCGACCGTTCCCCCGGAGAATTTTATCAGCTTGATTTTGAAATGTCATTCGCAGGGCAGGAAGACGTATTCCGTGTGGCGGAAACGGTCATGTACAGTGTTTTTACCGCTTTTTCAAGCAAAGCGGTCAGCCCCGCGCCTTTCATAAAAATCCCCTATGCCGAATCACTGCTCAAATATGGAACAGACAAGCCCGATCTCCGCAACCCCCTTATCATCACCGACCTCACCGGTTTTTTCGCGGACGTTGATTTTCAGCCGTTCAAAAATATCCCTGTTAGGGGAATAGCCGCATCTGGCGCGGCATTGCAGTCAAAATCCTTTTTTGAAAGAATGCTCGCCTTCGCCGCCGAAATCGGCATGAAAGGCCTCGGTTACATTTCCGTTATGGAAGACGGCAGCCTCAAAGGGCCGATAGTCAAATTCCTTTCGGCGGAAAAACAGAACGCGCTTAAAAAAGACCTTTCTCTCAAAACCAACGACACGCTGTTTTTTATCGCGGACGCGCCCGCTAAAGTAAACAACCTTGCCGGGCAGATTCGCACGGCGTTGGGCAATCAGTTGAATCTTATCAACAAGGACAGGTTTGAATTTTGCTTTATTGTAGACTTTCCCATGTATGGCATCAATGAAGAATCAGGCAGTGTTGAATTTACCCATAATCCGTTTTCCATGCCGCAGGGCGGCCTTGAAGCGCTTAACACAAAAAGCCCGCTTGATATTCTTGCCTGGCAGTATGACATTGTATGCAACGGCGTGGAACTTTCTTCCGGCGCAGTCCGCAACCATCTGCCTGAAGTGATGGTAAAAGCCTTTGAAGTGGCGGGATACACCCAGTCTGATATTGAAACAAAATTCCCCGCCCTCTACAACGCCTTCCATTATGGCGCGCCGCCCCACGCGGGCATGGCCCCCGGCATTGATCGGATTGTCATGCTGCTGGCGGAAGAAGAAAACATCCGTGAAGTAGTTGCCTTCCCCATGAACAGCGCCGCGCAAGACCTGCTGATGAACGCCCCCTGTGAAGTTACAGAACAACAACTCCGCGAGGTGCACATTAAAATACGGCAGTCTAAATAGGCTTTTCTCCCACAGAAAAAGGCTTTGCAATTAGTCCTAAAGATTACACACAAAGATCACAAAGAAGACAAAGACACAAAGAGGAGGAGAGGGAATTGTTGTTCGGAATCCAAGCGTGAGCCTTACAAAAAGCTAACGGACAACAACCCCTTATTTTCTTCTTTGTGTTCTTCTAACCTTTGTGTCTTTGTGTGATGTATCCAGTACCTCAATTCTTAGGTGCTGGGGGTAACAGTCACTCATAGGGGAAATTTCCGATAAAAGATGATAATTCCCAATCTTGCCACTATTCCCCAAGAGGGGTAAAGTGTCATATATAACACAGTTTAGAAAATTATATGACGGTTTATGTCATATACAGGTAGTTAT
>JAITCL010000142.1 GCA_031283105.1 Treponema sp.
CCTTTTACGCACGACGGAGTAGAGACTCTTGTCTTCAGAATGGGGGTTCCCATAATCAATCCCAATACCAATGAAGTAGTCGGATCCGTGTGCTGTATGCTGACCACCATACCAATGCAAGTCAGGCTGGAAGCCGCCATCGCGGCCTCCGAAGAACTGTACGGGAATGTCCTGTATGCCGGAGACGGAACTATTATGTCAAGTTTTATACCCGAAAGAAGGGGAAAGAAACTCATAGATGTTGAAGCGCATTACGGAAAATATATACAACAGGCAAACCAGGCTGTTCTTGAGGGAAAGAATTTTCAATGCGCAAGCTACTCGCCCTCGCTGAAGGAAGACCTGCATATGTTTATGCAGTCTTTTGAGATAGGCAATTCCGGCAAGACATGGACAATCATGCTGGGGTCGACGGAATCATACATCATGAGAGAAGTAAAACAAATTACCGAGTTTACCATAATTCTGGCAGTGATAGCCATTGTAATAGCGGCGGTAATTGTGTATCTTGTGCTGAACAGCACTATCAAGCCGATCGTCACTGTAGCGGACACCCTGAAAGACATATCCGAAGGCGAAGGCGACCTGACCAAGAGAATAAACAACTACGGCAAAGACGAGGTGGGCGACCTCTCCCGCTATTTCAACCTTACCATTGAGAAAATCAAAAACTTGGTACTGCTCATTAAAAAACAGGCAAACATCTTGTCCGATATAGGCACCGACCTGTCCAGCAATATGACCGAGACCGCCGCGGCGGTGAACGAAATTACCGCTAACATTCAGAGCATCAAGAGCCGCGTCATAAACCAGAGCGCCAGCGTTACCGAAACCAACGCGACTATGGAACAGGTTATCACCAATATCACCAAACTCAACGGCCATGTTGAAAATCAGGGACGCAACCTTTCCCAGGCGTCGTCCGCCATAGAGGAAATGGTAGCCAATATCAGTTCGGTCACCAACACGCTGGTCAACAACGCCACCAATGTTAAGACCCTTAAAGAAGCTTCCGAAATTGGCAAAAACGGATTGCAGGAAGTGGCATCTGACATTCAGGAAATTGCCCGCGAATCCGAAGGCTTGCTGGAAATTAACGCGGTAATGGAAAACATTGCCAGCCAGACTAACCTGCTTTCCATGAACGCGGCGATTGAAGCCGCCCACGCCGGGGAAGCGGGCAAAGGCTTTGCCGTTGTCGCCGATGAAATTCGCAAACTGGCGGAGAGTTCCGGCGAGCAGTCCAAAACTATCGGTACGGTACTGAAAAAGATAGCGGAATCAATTAACAAGATAACCAAGTCCACCGAAAACGTATTAACCAGATTCGAGGCGATTGACTCCGGCGTCAAGACGGTTTCGGATCAGGAAGAGAATATCCGCAACGCGATGGAGGAGCAGGGAGAGGGAAGCAAGCAGGTGCTTGGCGGCGTAAGCAACGTGAACGACATTACCCGGCAGGTAAAGAGCAGTTCCGAAGAAATGCTGCAGGGCAGTAAAGAAGTAATGAATGAAAGCCAGAACCTTGAAAAGGTAACGCAGGAGATAACCGGCGGTATGAATGAAATGGCGTCCGGCGCGGATCAGATTAACGCGGCGGTAAACAATGTCAATGAGATGACCAACAAAAACCGCGAAGCCATCGACTCTTTGATACGGGAAGTTTCACGGTTCAAGGTGGATTAATAATTTTCTCTCCAATGGCCCCGCACAGTGCCTGCTGTGCGGGTTTTTTTTTGATGTCACAGGGGACTATGCGAAACCGCTTTTTCATTTAACCGGGAACGAATCAAATCCGGCTTTTTTTAACTCTTGAATGGTTTTGTTGGTATTCTGGCCGCCGGGAACGGTAACGGCCCAGTATTCCGCGCCGTTGACCAGCTTGCGGGATACCGCGGCGATAAAACCAGCCTTTTGTAAAGCATCAAACTGGGCGCGGGCGTTGGCCTCTTTGCTGAACAATCCGGTTTGCAGGACAACGGGAGAAGGCGCGTTTCCCGTAGCGGCGGGCTTTGGTGGTTCAACTGCTGCGGCGGGCTTCGGCGATTCAACGGATACTGCTGATTTGGGCGGTTCAACGGGTGCGGCAGGCTTGGGTGGCGCAACGGAAACGGAACCGGCTGCGCCGGGAAAAAGCAGCCACAGCGGGCTTTGTACGGTACTGACAGACGGAGAATTTTTTTGCTTTTCCGGACTGACGGCGCGGGCTTCGGGGCTTTGGGGAAATTCGGCAAGCAGGCGGGATTTCCACAGTTCCGCGTTGGCCGCCCCCCGGACGCCGGGGTTACGGGTAATAATTTGCCAGAGGGTGTAGTAAATCATGGGGCGCAGGGCGGCAAATTCAGAATCGCCGGCAAGAACCGCGAGGGTGGAAGCGTCATTAGCCGTCCATGCCCTCAGGCTGGCATCCAAATAGCGGGCCTGAAGCATGGACAGCCCCTGTCTGCCCGAGGCAAGCAGGGGGCGGAGCGCCAATGCCGCCTTTTCCCATTCGCCTATCGCGGCAAGGCAAAAAGCGCCGGACACCAGGGCAGCGTCATCATTGGGGTCTGCCGCCGCCGCGTCAAGCCAGTTGACGGCGGCGATTGCAATGTTACCGGAAAGTTGCCGCAGTTGGGCAAGGCGCACCAGGGCGTCATGCCGCTCGGCGGGAGAGATGCCGGCAGACAGCTTTTGTTCAAGGTTCTGTATTTCCGTTCCGAGCTGCCCCGGGCCGGGGGTCTGGGCATACACCCCCCGCGCAAGAAGCAATCCGGCGGCAAACAAAACCCCCGCAACATGGCTGTTTTTAATCAATCCCATAGTGAGTTTTGTCAAAAAGACCGGAATCTGCGGTAACACTGGCGGAATCTTTACCCTGTTTCTTTGACGCTTTGGCCAATAACCCCTTCTCATGGGCAATTTTTGCCTTTTTCCGCCTTTTGGAAGCAAAAATAAAGGGAAGGGTGCACAACATACCGATAAAAAATGAAGAAAACACGGTGAGAAACACCGGAACGGCTTCGTGTTTGGTGAAGCCAAAATTAATATCACATTTGTTTTCCAGATTAAGAACAATAAACAGGAAAAAAACCGCAAAAAGAATGATAAATTCAAGTAAACGCCAGATCATAAATGCATCTCCTTTACCGTGCGGCCGCATGGCCGCACAATTATATCGAACATGAAACACGGTTTCATGACATCTCCTTTGCACGAAAAGTATTTCCCCGCAGGCTCGAAAGGGTAAGTTCAGCAAAAGAGCCAATCAGGGAGGCCGGGCCGGGGGCGACGGCCATTTCATCTCTTTCAGTGCGTGTTACTAATTCATCGGCATTTTTTCGGGAAATCCCCTCTACTAATACCGTTTCCCGCGCTCCTATCCGCTTTTTAAGCAGCGCCGTAGTGTGTTTTTTTTGCAGATTAATCACCCGGGAAAGCCGTTCCCGCTTGACTTCTTCGCTTATCCTTTCCGGCAAATCATGGGCGGCAGTCCCCTCCCGCGGGTTGTAATGGTACATATAGGCGTACAAAAATCGCACTTCCTCCATAAGCGACAGGGTTTCCCGCACATCGTCCTCCGTTTCGCCGGGAAAGCCGATCAAAATGTCGGTGGAAAGGCTGATTTCCGGCATGGCGGAGCGTATCTCTTTGACCAGGGAAAGGTAGCGTTCGCGGGTGTAGCCCCGGTTCATTGCGGTAAGAATCCGGTTTGAACCGTGCTGGACGCAGAGGTGCAGATGGCGGCAGAAAAGCGGGTTGTCCGCCATTACCCGGATTGTTTCCGGCGAAAAGTCCCTGGGGTTGGCGGAAAGGAAGCGCAGCCATTTGACTCCGCTTTTTTCCGCTTCGGCGGCGATGGTTCGCAGCAAGCCGGCGAAGTTTAATTCTCCATTGTTCCAGTTGTAGCTGTTGACATTTTGCCCCAGCAGGGTAATTTCCCGCACTCCGCGTTCGCCAACCAGCCGGATTTCTTCGAGTATCAACTGCGGGTCGCGGGAGGTTTCCCTGCCCCGCACATAGGGGACTATGCAGTAAGAGCAAAAATTATTGCAGCCGTGCATAATGGGGACAAAACTGCGGAACTGCCCTTCTTCAAGATGTGATAACGAAAAAGAAAATTGAGGTGATTCCTCGGCGGCAATTTCGGGGAAAGTATTATGGTTAATATTTTTTTCAACCGATTCCAGAATAAGGGGAAACAGGGAGCGGCTCGCCGTTCCCATAACATAATCAACTGCGGGAAATTGTTCTGTAAGCGTTTTCTCCATCCGCTGGGCCATGCAGCCCGCTACCACCAGGGCAAAATGCTGTCCCCGCGCAAGGCGTTTTTTCTTGAGGCTGACATACAGGGCAATGCGTCCCAATGCCCGCTGTTCGGCGGTCAGCCGCACCGAGCAGGTATTTATCAGCACCAGATCGGCGCTTTCGCCGTTAGGCGCAACTGTCCAACCCCGCTCTTTGCATACCAAAGTCAAAGCCGCCGATTCGGCGCTGTTCATCTGGCAGCCGTAGGTTTCAAAGAAGTACGTCAAGGGCGGCGCCTCAGTGCTGTTTGTTTTGGGCAATAAAGTACAGTATGAGGTTTTTTACGCCCATGACCAAAAAGCCGATGGTGGTAATGCTGAGCAGAGTTCCCATAAGCACGGTGAGCGGCTTAATGGGCGTTTTTGAAAGCGTTATAATGACCCCCATCGCTATTATCAGTGCGCCGGTTCTTTTATTGACAGGATTATTTGCCATAAGCCAGCCTGCGCCCACGGCGCAGATAATAACGCCGGCAACCGCCGCAATAACCCACTGCCGGGCAAGAAACTGAATGACAGCCAGAATCAGACCGGCGATAAAATAAAAGAGCGCGGCATTGCGCAGTCTGGTCAGCGTTTCCGTTGACGGATAGTCGCTTTTAAAATCACTCATACTTTAGCCTCCGCAGCTTGAATAACATTATACAGCAGCATGGCGATGGTCATGGGGCCAACGCCGCCCGGCACCGGCGTAATGTAGCCCGCCTTTTCCGTGGCGGCAGGGTCTACGTCGCCGCAAAGCCGGTAACCGTTTTTCGCTGAATTATCCGGCACACGATTAACTCCCACATCAATCACCACCGCGCCGGGTTTTACCATTTCCGGTTTAATCAATGCTGGTTTTCCGGCGGCGGCTATCAGAATATCGGCCTGTAGTGTATGGCGGATAAGGTCTTTCGTGCCGGTGTGACAAACCGTTACCGTAGCGTTGACATCGCGGCGGGTTAGCAAATTGGCCAGCGGCGTCCCCACAATGTTTGACCTGCCGACCATTACCGTGTGTGCCCCTGAAAGCGGTATCTTGATTTCGCGTAACAGCACCAGCACCCCGTGGGGCGTACAGGGAAGAAAGCCCGGCCTGCCCAAAATCATATTCCCCACCGAAACCGGATGAAAACCGTCAACATCTTTTGCCGGATCAATGGCGGTAATCACTTTGTTTTCGTCAATGTGCCGGGGAAGGGGAAGCTGTACCAGAATGCCGTGGACTTTTTCATCGTTGTTGAGGCCGGCAATCAGGGCAAGCAGTTCCGTTTCGGTAACGGCGGCGGAAAGGCGAATGTCGCGGCCTTCCATACCGGCCTCGGCAAGCGCTTTACTTTTGCCTTTTACATAGGAAAGGCTCGCCGGGTCTTCGCCCGCCAAAACAACCGCAAGGCAGGGAATAGTGCCCTTTTCCCGCAGAACCGCCGCCCGCTGTTTGGCCTCCTCCCGGATTTTCAGGCTGACCGCTTTTCCGTCAATTATGTGTGCCGCCATATTCCCTCCAGTAAAACCATAAAGCGCCCCTGTTTGACATATATCTCAACTTCCGGCGCGACTGCGACATTGCTCAATCCGTACAGCCCCCGCTCCCAATGCACATTGTCCAGCGGCCATTTAAGCCCCTTACTTTCCGCTTTCCAGGGGCCGCCGCCCAGAAGAAATACCGAAACCACACCGCCCTGTTCAAGGGTAACGGTCAAACTGCCGCCTGCGGCGCTGTCTGCACAGTATATATCTTCGGCGGCAGTTATCCAGCGGCGGGGAAACTTTTCCCGTTCAAACAGGTCCCTGATGCCAAAGAGGTGATCAATCCTGCCGCCTCCGCCGCCGATAATCCACGCTTCATCGCAGCCTTTTTCCCACAGCAGGGAAAGGGCCAGTTCGGTGTCGGTGTAATCCTTGTCGGCAGCATGACGAATAACTCTTTCCGGCGGGTATGAGCACAGACGGTCTTCGCCGCCAGGAACGCTGCCCACAGAATCCATGTCGCCGATAATCCAGTCCGGCCTTAACCCCGCCGCTTCCGCAAGTATCAAACCAGAGTCGGCGGCAACCAACAGCGCCCCCGCCTCAAGGCCGTCAATGATCCGCCTGATTATCTGCGGATCAGGCCCCTCACCGCCGGTAAATACTATTCCCCGTTGTTTTTCCATTCAGTTGGTTTAGTATATCAGGAAAAAAGGCGGGTGTCAGTATTTCATACTCTTTTCAATCCTTCCCATTTCGGCTAAACTATACCGGTATGCACATACCCATTACCAAATACGGTTTGCCGCAGGTTCTCGTGTATCCCGCCGTAACATTGGTCTTGATGATACTGCTGTTTGTTTTTTTGCCGAGGGGCATTGCGCTTGCCGCAGCGGAAACAATCCTTGTGGCGGTTTTTGTCTGGATGTTGATGTTTTTCCGGGATCCCCGGCGGGATATTCCCCTTGATGAGAACACATTGCTTTCCCCGGCGGACGGCACGATAACGGATATTGCCGAAACTGAAAACCCGGAGTTGGGCGGAAAGGCGCTGCGTATAGGAATGTTCCTCAGTATTTTTAATGTTCATTTGAACAGGATGCCTTGTTCGGTTCGTGTTGAATCGGTTCACTACAAAAAAGGCCGGTTCAAAAATGCCATGTCTCCTGAGTCGGGCAGAATCAACGAGTCCAATGAAGTGTTGATGACCAGACTTGCCGAACCGCGCGACCGGCTGCTGGTGCGGCAGGTCAGCGGGGCCATAGCCCGCCGCATTGTTTGCACAGCGGAGCCGGGGCAGGAGTATGCTCAGGGATTCGCATTTGGCATGATCAAATTTGGTTCCCGGACGGAGTTGTACATTCCCCTGCAAGAGGGAAAGTATGACGTTACCGTAAAAATCGGCGACAAGGTTCGCGCGGGCATCAGCCCATTAATCGTGTATAAATATGAGTGATGAAAAAGTAATCCAAAAATTAAAAAGACCCGGATTGAAAAAGCCCCGGTTAAAGACTCCCAAAAAACGCAGGCGGCTTAAATACATTGCCATTCTGCCGTCCATTGTTACTTTGATGAACGGTTTGTGCGGTTTAACGGCGATTATTTTTGCAAGCCGGGGGCTGGATACCGCGTGGAGGCCGCAGTTGCTCCCCAAGGTTAATATTTCGTTCTTTGCTTTGGCGGGTTATATGATATTCCTGGGAATGATTGCCGATATGCTGGACGGCCATGTCGCGCGGATAAGTAAATCTACTTCCAGTTTTGGCGCCCAGTTGGACAGCCTGTGCGATGTTATTTCCTTTGGAGCGGCTCCGGCTTTTCTCATGCTTAAACTGGTAGAAGCCCATTCTTCCCGCCTTCAACTTGAAAACTTCCGGCATACCTTGATCTTTGAACGAGTCGTGTATTTTGTCGCCCTTATATACGCCATGTGCGCGATTATCCGTCTGGCGCGTTTTAATGTAGAAAACAATGAAGATGACGCGGCCCATTTAAGTTTTGCGGGTCTTCCGTCTCCCGCCGCCGCCGGCATGATGGTAAGCGCGGTCATTTTTCAACAGGACTTTTTACCCAAAATTATGGAATTGCCCGACAGCTCTTTCCGTGCTTTTGAACTGGCGACCATCTGGGTGCTTCCGGTCATTACCTTAATGGCGGGACTGTTAATGGTTACCCGCATCCCCTATCCCCATGCAATGAACCGTTTTCTGCGGGGCAAAAAAAGTTTTCCCACTTTCTTGTTGGCGGTATTTGCGATGCTATTGATTATCTGGAACATTCAGCTTGCTATGGTTCTGGGCTTTTTCGCTTTCATGTTATACGGTATAATCCGCTGGCTCATTATCAGGTTTATCGTTTCAAAAAAAGAACGGTAGGTTTATGTCTTTCCACATACTACCGCCCAATTTTTAAAAAATATTTTGTATCCTCCATCATTCCACAAATTTATTATTTCATTATTTGTATAATATCTATTTCCCATATATTCTTTTTTGTCAATTATGGTTTTCCGCGTGTTTTCATTTTGTTTTTCCTGTAATGAATCATATAGCATAAATCCATTTTTATCATACCCTATTACTGTAAAGTAATGTTGTATATTCTTTACTTTTACAAGCAATATAATTGGATTTCTATTGTCAATTTGATTTTTTAACCATATTATTCTTTCATTATTTGAATATATTTTTAAACTATATTCCTTTGTTTTTATATTATTTTTATGCAATAAATCAATTAGACCCTGTGGAAACGTCAAGTTTTTAATAATTCTCCATTTAGTTTCCCTTGCCAACATTTCAGGGTCTTTTATTTCTCCCGTTAAAATGTTTATAATGCCCATAACGGCATAAGGGGCGCAATTATTTAACGTTTGTCTATAATATATTTCATCTGATATTTTTAGATAGTTCATCAGATTATTATTCTCATTGAATTTTATTCCAAAAGACGGAATGGATCTCAAAAATATAATGCCAAAAACAAGCACAATTAATAAAATTACAAAGAATATTCTAATTCTATATTTAGAATAAAGTTTCATATCACTATACTTTCATAATTTTATTCTTTTGGCAATATATAACAAAGGGCGTCCGGACTTTTTGGACTAAAGTCCGCGCCCGCGTCCGACTACGGTTTTTTGTAGCCCGAACCGCCAAAGCAGTTGCCATCCTGTTATGTGACGAACCTTACTTTACATTAATCTTTTTTTTGCCAAATCACAATATATTTTATCAATTTCAATCCCAATAAATGATCTATTATTTAAAAACATACAGGCAACCCCTGTAGTTCCACTACCACAAAATGGATCAAGTACAATATCATTTTTATTTGTCGATGCAAGTACAATACGTTTTAATAAATCCAATGGTTTTTGAGTTGGATGTTTCCCATATTCTTTTTCACCGTTTTTGGGAGTCCCTATTGACCAAACAGATCTCATTTGTGTATTTTCCTTTTTCAATTTATCTTCAGGAAAAAAACCATTCTTCATTTCTTCATAATTAAATGTGTGCTTTGCTTTTTTATCTTTACGCGCCCATATAAGCGTTTCATGTGATGCTGTAAAAAAGCGACAACTCAAATTGGGTGAAGCATTAGGTTTAAACCATGTAATGTCATTTAAAATATGAAACTTGTTTTTTTGCAGAAGATAACCGCATTGGTAAATACTGTGGTATGTACCTGAAATCCATATTGTACCTTCGGGTTTTAGAAT
>JAITCL010000065.1 GCA_031283105.1 Treponema sp.
AGCGCATACGTTGTAGTCAATATGCACATTATGACGAGGGTGGGGACAAAGGTTCTGGACGTGTTGGGCAGCGACGGCTTCTATGTGCCCTGTTTCCATTCCATTGGCAAGCCCCTCGCACAAGGAGAAAGCGACAACGGCAAATGGCCCTGCGCCCCGATTGAAAATAAATATATCAGCCACTTTCCCGAAACCAGGGAAATTTGGTCTTACGGTTCAGGCTACGGCGGCAATGCCCTTTTGGGCAAAAAGTGCCTCGCATTGCGTATCGCTTCGGTACTGGCACGCGATGAAGGCTGGCTTGCCGAACACATGCTCATTTTGAAGATTACCAGCCCCCAGGGCGATGTTAAGTACATGGCCGCCGCCTTCCCCTCCGCCTGCGGCAAGACCAACCTCGCCATGCTTATCCCCACCCTGCCCGGCTGGAAGGTGCAGACCGTGGGCGATGACATTGCCTGGATGAAATTCGGTGCCGACGGCCGCCTCTACGCCATTAACCCCGAAGCGGGCTTCTTTGGCGTCGCCCCCGGCACCAACAACGACTCCAATTTTAACGCAATGGAATCAATCAAGAAAAATACGATATTTACCAACTGCGGCCTGACCGAAGACGGCGACATCTGGTGGGAGCAGATCGGCCACGGAGCGCCGGGCAAGGAAGTCATCAACTGGAAAGGAGAAAAGAAACCCGCCCCGCAAACCGACAAAGCCGTCAAAGGCGAAGAAATCGCCCACGCCAACGCCCGCTTTACCGCTCCGGCGCGGCAGTGTCCGGTTATCGCCGATGAATGGGAAGACCCCAAAGGCGTGCCTATCAGCGCGTTCCTCTTCGGCGGACGGCGGCCTTCCACCGTCCCCCTGATTAACCAGAGCAAGGACTGGATACACGGCGTGTTTATGGGTTCAATCACCGGTTCGGAAATTACCGCCGCCGCGCTGGATTTGGCGGCAGGCACCATCCGCCGCGACCCCTTCGCCATGCTGCCCTTCTGCGGCTACCACATGGGCGATTACTTCAATCATTGGATTAAGCTGGGCAAGAAAGCCGAAGCCGCGGGCAACGGCGACAAGCTGCCGAAAATCTTCTTCTGCAACTGGTTCCGCAAAGATCAGAACGACAAGTTTATATGGCCGGGTTATGGCGAGAACAGCCGCGCCCTGGCCTGGGTATTCGACCGCTGTAACGGCAAAGACAACTGCGTCGAAACCCCCATCGGCAACCTGCCCAAACCGGGAACCATTGAACCGCCCGCCGGCATCAGCGCCGAAGCAATGGCGGAACTCTGCAAGGTAGACATCGAAGGCTGGAAGAAGGAAATCGCCGACGTACGCGCGAACCACTATCCCAAGTTTGGCGACAAGCTGCCCAAAGAATTGTACGCCGAACTTGACGCTATTGAGAAAAGGCTCAATAATTAACAATTAGGAATGAGGAGGGAGGAATGAGGAATAAAGCGATGTTAGCCAAACAGAGCTATCAAGGTATTCCTGCTTTCTAATTCCTCCTTCCTAATTGATATATTGATCGGGGATATAGCTCAGTTGGTAGAGCGATAGGTTCGCAATCTATAGGCCTGGGGTTCGAATCCCCATATCTCCAGAAATAAATTATACTGTCATTCTCCGGGATAACAGTGTCACTTAAATAGCGTTAGGCGAAATGCCTTGAACTTGATTAAAGAATATTGACAAAATATTATTATAGAATTATTATAAAAACGGTAATGTAATGGTAATATTAATAGGTGGAAATTCTCATACAGGTAAAACATTATTGTCGCAAAAATTAATGGGAAAATATAAAATTCCATATTTGTCAATAGATCATCTAAAAATGGGTATATTTAGAGGTTGGGCTGAATGTGGTTTTGAGCCAGAATCAAAAGACGAAATAATTACAAAAAAATTATGGCCAATAATTAAAGGCATTATTATGACTAATATTGAAAATAATCAACACATAATAATTGAAGGAGTTTATTTACCATATTCTATAAATGATTTGGAAACAGAATATATTTCAAAAATAATATTTTGTAAAATATGTTTTTCTGAAAAATATATCGGAAGATATTTACATAATATAATAATAGAAAAAGAAAGTATTATTGAAAATAGGGGATATGGTTTTGGATATACGATTGAAGAATTTATTAAAGATAATGAATTCACAAAAAAAATGTGTGAAAATAATAATATAAAATATTTCGAAATAAAGGAAAATTATAAAAATGAAATAAATAATGTATATAAATGGATAGGTAAAGAATATAGGAAATTAAAAATAAAGCGCTTCGCCTAACATGTCTGTAACTGTAAGGAAGTTGCTTGCGCAACAATTTTAAGAGCCAGCAGGCGTCAGTTATAGCCGGAACGTTATATGCCATTTGCACTAAAATTGTTTGAGGAATATATAATAAAATATTATTGACAAAAGAGACAAAAGAATATATTATTGGAAAATGGAGTTTTAATGAAAATTATATGTCCGATGTTGCTCGTTATGGTTATTTTATCATGCAAAACTTATATGGTTCCGAAGGATTATGTTTCCGAGCCATTAAGTAATAATATCGAAAATGATAATTCTGTAAACACAACTGAAAGATTACCAGTGTTTACAAGCAATGATGAAATTATTTTGGAAATAGGACAAATTAAAGATGTTTTGTATTATGAACCTGATGAAGAAACTGTTGAAATTGTAATTTTTGAAACTTTTTCAGAGGATGATTTTGTAAAAATTTGTACAGACTATTCTTCTTTGGGTATTTCTGCTGAATATGCATGGATCAGATATACATATCCTGAATATTCAACTGTAATGCAAAGTTTAATTGAAATAAAAATAAATGATAAAACACTACCATGTGACTTATTACTTATTAAAAATAATAATACCGGAGAATTGAAGAATATATATTTTGAGATTTCTGATTTTTTTGGAAAATGGAAATAAGATATAATAAATACTGGAATACGGGCAAACGTCGCCTGACTTCACGCAGCAGAAATATCGTATATTTTTACCTGATTACGGCCTGAGTTTTTTGCGGCGTAGAGGGCTTCATCGGCCTTCTGTATGGCGGTTTCCAGGGTATCGGTTTCAAGGAATTTCGCCAGGCCTATGCTGCAGGTAACCCTTATCTCCTCCCCTTCATAGCTGGTAACGTTACGTTCCATGTTCTCCCGTACCCTTTCCGCCAGTTTATTAACTTCCGCTTCATCCGCGACCGCAAACAGGAAAACAAATTCCTCGCCCCCATAACGGGCGGTCAGATCGTATGAACGAACGGCCTGCCGGATAATTTCCGCGGCGGCTTTCAGAACCGTATCTCCTGCGGCGTGGCCGTAGGTATCGTTGACATTTTTAAAAAAATCAACATCCAGCATTGCCGTATAGATTGACTGATTCATTCTGACGGCCCTTTTTATATCCACATCTGCGAGTTCGGTAAAATGCTTTCTGTTATAGAGGCCAGTAAGGGCGTCTATGTAGGCGGCGTTTTCCAGCTCTTTCATAAAATTAACATTGTCGGTAATATCCGTGAACAGGATAATCCTGGCAATGAGAGTCTTGTTCTCAAAAAAAACCGGGCTGACGCTGGCCTTGAAATACATGGTACTCTCATTGGTAATGGAAAACTCAACAAAATTATGTTCATTATTTTTTAATTCTTCGGGCCAGCCCGCTGCGGAGAATATGGATTCCCCTTTTGCAAGATTTGTAATTCCCGGAAGCATTTTTGCCATAGCGGGATTGGAAGACAGATAATTATTATCTGCGTCCAGCAGGACAAAACCATCCCTGATATGTTCCATGGCAATTACTGTCGCCATGGTAATAACTTCAATTTTTTGATAATCCATCAGGGAGAGATGTGTTTTTATCCGCTGGAGAAGCAGCGGGGCGACAAACGGTTTATGGATATAATCAATAGCCCCCAGGGTCAAGCCGTCTATTTCGCTTTTTATGTCGTCCCTGACAGTCAGAAACATAAAGGGTATTTGTTTGTATTTTTCATCACTTTTCAGCTTTTGTGCGGCTTCATACCCGCTTATATCCGGCATTTCCACATCCAGCAGAATTAAATCCGGCAGAAAATGTTCCAGCAAATCAAACATCTTTAACGCTGAGGGACATGTATATACTTCGTATGCATTTTTCAAAGTGTCTTTCAGAGCAGTCAGGTTTTCAAGATTATCATCTACCGCGATAATTTTTTTCCGGTTGCCGGTCATTTACCCAACTCCTTATTGGACAACGAAGCTCTGCCCTGCGATATTAATACCTTTTATCCGCTCCGGGTGTTTCAATGGTCATAACAAAAAACAGGTTTATGGTAGATTATTATAATCCAGCGGTTTATTTTTTGCAAGCAGATCACAGAGCTATGTGAAGTAAGAAAACATGGAAGAATTTAACCACGGAGGGCACGGAGTTTCACGGAGGAAGAAGAATTAAGATACTAATATCTTAAACCTCCGTGTTCTCCGTGTACTCCGTGGTGAAAATTCTTCTCTCTTTCCCTAAAACAACGCCTCTTCGGAAAGGGCTTGGCCGTCGGGGGGTGGAGCAGTTTTGCGGGGGCGTCCCGGCGCATTGACCAAATAAGGCCGGATTGTTATGCTGTAGCCAGCATGAGTGAAAAACAATTGGCTTTACTGGGCGACGAGGCGGTTGCGTTAGGTGCTATTCATGCCGGAATAAGCGCCGCGTACGGCTACCCCGGCACGCCCTCAACCGAAATACTTGAATATTTGATAGCCGAATATGAGAAGGGCGGCCCGCCGGCGCGTTGGTGCGCCAATGAAAAAACCGCCCTGGAAGCGGGGCTGGGCGTTTCATTTGCCGGGCGGCGGGCCATTATTACCATGAAGCACGTCGGGCTGAATGTGGCCTCCGATCCCTTTATCAACGCCGCCCTGCTGGGCATAAAAGGCGGGCTGGTTATCGCCGTTGCCGACGATCCGGGGATGCACAGTTCCCAGAATGAGCAGGATTCCCGCTTCTACGCGGCGTTCGCTCTGGTTCCTTGCCTTGAGCCGCGCAGCCAGCAGGAAGCCTATACCATGACCCGCGAAGCATTTGCCATTTCAGAACGGTTTCAGGTTCCGGTACTGCTCCGCCTGTCTACCCGGCTTTCTCATGCGCGGGCTGCAATTATCACACAGAACATTGAGGCGCAAAAACCGGTTGCAAAAACCACGGAAAAAGAGCGGTGGATGCTGCTCCCCGCCTTTGCCCGTAAAAATTATGCGGCGCTGGTCGCAAAACAGCGTGAGATACAAAAATGGTCTGCCGCGCATCCGGCCAATAAACTTGAACTGCCCGGCACAAGCGATCTTGCCGTAATCACCGCCGGGTTGGGCGGAAATTACTATGAAGAAAACCTTGCCGATTTAACCGCCCAACAAAACGGAAAAGCCCCGGCGCGGCTGCACATCGGCGCATACCCCCTGCCGGTTGAATCGATTCGGGCGCTGTGCGCCGCCGTGGGCGCCGCCGCCGGAAAAATTCTGGTAATTGAAGAAGGGCAGCCCTTTATCGAAGAAAAACTGCGCGGCCTTTTGCCCCAATCGGTAACCATTTGCGGCAGGTTAAATGATAATCAAAATGAAACGATGATCGTTCCCCGCACCGGGGAACTTGACCCCGACAATGTGCGCCAAGCCCTGGGTCTGCCGCCCCGTCCCGGTGTAACCGTCTCCGGCCTTGACCCCGCGACTCTCCCGAATCGCCCGCCGCAGCTTTGCCAGGGTTGCCCCCATGCCGACAGTTACGAGGCTATCAAACAAGCGGCGGCGCTTATTGACAGTCGGCCCGGTCATCCCGATGTGGGAATCAATTCGGACATAGGCTGTTATTCGCTGGGAGCCGCCCCGCCGTATCAGGTTCCTGAAAGCATTGTCTGCATGGGAGCGTCGGTGGGCATGGCGAAAGGCGCGGCGGACGCGGGCCTCAAATACAGTATCGCCGTCATCGGCGATTCAACATTTCTCCATTCAGGGATTACCGGCCTGATTGACGCGGCGGTCGCCAACATCCCCATGACCCTCATCATACTTGATAACTCCACCGTCGCCATGACCGGCTGTCAGGAAACTATACTTTCTTCTGGACAACTGCGGAATCTGATTCTCGGCTGCGGCGCAGACCCGGCGCATGTACTGGAACTTGAAGCGAAAAAACAGCTTATTGAAGAAAATACCGCCCGCCTTAAAGCTGAAATTGAATACCGGGGCCTTTCGGTGGTGATTTTCAAGCGGGAATGTCTTGAGGCTTTCAGAAAACGCGGCAAAAAATCATAAAACCCCGTGATTTATACTACGGGTGCAGTTGCTGGTTCCGGGGAATACACCGCGAAGGCGGAAAGCCGCGCAGGGCCTTGAATGATTTATAAAAATGAATGACATCGCTAAAGCCGCATAATTCGGCTACTTCATCTACTTTGTGCGTACCGCTATGCAAAAGGTCTTCGGCGTTTTTCACCCTTACCCGCGTAAGGTACTGATGCAGCGACATTCCGGTTTCTTTCTTGAACAGGCGGCCAAAATAATTCGGATCCAGGCGAATCTGGGAAGACAGATTTCTTACCGTAAGTTTTTCCGCATAGTGCATGGAAATATAGCTGGTAGCTTTTTTGACGCGGTAATCGCCGGGAGCCGCGTCAACGTCGTATAAAATAATTTCTGACAGGCGGTGTAAAATCAGCATAAGCAAAGCCCTGGTTTTCATTAAATAACCGCTGTGTTTTTCTGTCCAACCTATTGAAAATTCCCTGAATAAATCAATAATATCCTGTCTGAGTCCTATATGATTTATTTGAGGGAAGGGTATATTATCCCCCCCACCACCCCCCCTCCCCTATTTGGCTTATGTTTTGTGGTTTTTGGTCGAGACACATAAAAAGTACGGCAAACAGGGTGTGGGGGGGGGTGGGGGGGGGATAATATACCCTTCCCTCAAATAAATCATATAGGACTCAGACAGGATATTATTGATTTATTCAGGGAATTTTCA
>JAITCL010000077.1 GCA_031283105.1 Treponema sp.
TGAGGATACCCCGCCGGACTTTAGTCCGAGCTTGCACGCGGAAAGCCGCCGTAGGCTTTTGTAAGTTGCGTAAGCAACTTCCTTGCAGGGCTTGCCCTGCGGTATAATACCCTTTATTTTCACTTTTTTTATGCAAAATTATAAGTCCGACGATTTCGTTATGCGAATCTGGTTCTTGGGTATGCACTCATGGCATACAATCACCGATACCATCATCTGCTTTCCCGGTAAGTTTAAAAACCCCTCTTTTTCTTCCTCTCCCCCTCTACACAAGTTTTTCATACAGCCTATAATTCTCTTCATCAAAACAGACGAACAACACCCGCTGAATGTCCGGTGTTTCAATGAGGGTTTTCCGCACGGTTTCTACGGCAATGGCGGCGGCTTTGTCTTTGGGGTAACCGTACACGCCGGTGCTGATATTGGGAAAGGCGATGCTTGCAAGGCTGGTTCCGGCGGCAAGCAGCAGGCTGTTACGGTAACAGGACGCGAGGGTTTCCGCTTCGCCCTGCCCTCCCCCATGCCAGACCGGGCCGACGGTGTGAATAACGTATGTGCAGGGAAGATTATACGCGCCGGTGATGACCGCGTCGCCTGCCGGGCAGGGGCTGGCGGGACGGCGCTCCGCCGCGATTTTCATACATTCCGCCAGCAATTGCGGGCCTGCCGCCCGGTGTATCGCCCCGTCAACCCCGCCGCCGCCCATCAAACTTGAATTGGCGGCGTTTACAATAGCGTCTACATCAAGTGTGGTAATATCGCCGCGGATAACTTCCATTTTTGCCATGTTTATTAATCCTCCATAATTTCTACAAGACAAAAGCATTTACCTTATGACAATATAAGCCAGCCGCTGGCGCACGGAAACGCTTGTAGAAGTGAGCAAGATGTATGCCTAAAGATATTACTTGGGGGCAATTCTAACAAGCACCACACAAGCCATTTCCTGCGGAAACGGCTTGTGCGACTGCCTATAAGGTTTGCTCCAAAAGCCCCTAAATTACTTTACTAGGCATACATCTTACAAGTACCTATGTACCATAGGGGGTTCGCCCCCTCCGGCTGGTCTCTACCGTCATAAGACAACAGCATTTACCGTGATAATAGGTAATATATTAACACAAGCCGCCTGAGAGAGGTCGGCGGGGCGGCAAAAAAATTCCGGGCCGCGGCACGTACGCCCGCCTAAAGGCGGTCTACCGTTATTGTACGCAGTGGATTTTATTGTGTGCCGGAACCGGTTGCATTAATCCGTAAACGCCCTTTGACAGGGCGCTGGTACTGTGTTCCCCTGCCGGAAGAGACCAGGGAGTAAAAGCAAAAACTAGGTGTACGGTAATAGCCCAGCACCTACATACTACAATTACTTCATAGTATAACAATTCGTATGGTGATGTAGGTGCTGGGGGGGCTCTGTAGGCAGATTCTCCCGGTTTTTTGCCGCCTCGCGCGGCCTTCTCAGGCGGCATGTTGTTTTATGTGATAACTTAAATAGAAAAGTAAATGCTGTTGCCCTGCATATATTTCTGCCAGTACTCTAGTTTTGCAAGAGCCTCTTACTGTATAGTATCTATTATTATGGCAGAACGCATTAAAATGCAAAACCCGCTGGCCGAGATTGACGGCGATGAAATGACCAGAGTCCTCTGGGCGCTGGTTAAGGAAAAATTGATTCTTCCCTTTGTAGACCTCAAAACCGAATATTACGATTTGGGGCTGATGAACCGCGAAGCTACCCATGACGAAGTAACGGTACAATCGGCGCAAGCGATTAAGCGGCTGGGCGTGGGGGTGAAATGCGCAACTATTACGAGTAACGCCGCCCGCAAAGTTGAATATAATTTAAACAATCTGTTTCCCAGCCCCAACGCCACCATCAGGGCAATTCTGGACGGTACGGTATTCCGCAAGCCGATTTCCGTGTCATGTGTGCAGCCCACGGTGTCAAGCTGGAAAAAACCCATCATTATCGGCAGACACGCCTACGGCGACGTATACAAATCAGCGGAGATGAAGATTCCCGCAGCGGGAAAAGTTGAACTGGTATACACGCCGGCGGATGGTTCACCACAGCAGAGGATTACCGTGGCGGACATGAAAGGCCCCGGTATCGTACAGGGTGTGCACAATTTTGATGAGTCGATACGCAGTTTTGCCCGCGCCTGTTTTATTTACGCCATAAAAGAAAAACTGCCGGTCTGGTTCGCAACGAAGGATACCATTTCCAAAACTTACGACGGCGCTTTCAAGGCAATTTTCAATGAGGTCTACGAAACCGAGTATAAGGAACAATGCGCCGCCGCCGGAATCACCTACTATTATACATTGATTGATGACGCGGTGGCGCGGGTGGTTAATGCGGAAGGGGGCTTTCTCTGGGCGTGTAAAAATTACGATGGCGATGTAATGAGCGACATGATTGCCAGCGCGTCGGGAAGTCTTGCCATGATGACCAGCGTCCTGGTGTCTCCTTCCGGCGTTTTTGAATACGAGGCGGCCCACGGCACGGTGCAGCAGCACTACTACCGCTGGCAAAAAGGCGAGAAGACCAGCACCAACCCCATCGCGTTAATTTTTGCCTGGACAGGCGCATTGGCAAAACGCGCCGAACTGGACAATCTGCCGGAGCTTGCCGCCTTTGCGCAGAAACTGGAAACGGCAACCATCACTGCCGTTGAAGAAGGTGAGATGACCAGCGATCTTGCCCGCATTGCCCGCCCCGCCCCCGCGCGGATTCTCAATTCATGGGAATTTGTAGACGCCATTGTGCACAGGCTGGGTGACTGATACCGGGAAGTTGTGCGTAGTAAGAAAAAGAAAAGAAATTAACCACGGAGTACACGGAGGAAGAGGAATAAGATACTAATATCTTAAACCTCCGTGTTCTCCGTGACCTCCGTGGTGAAAATTCTTCCCTTCCTTGCCGCCCCGCGCTGCCTGGCCCGCCGCTTTGCACAGTTATAATGGGTGGCTGTATTAAGTTATCATTGCTCCAATTCTGGTCAACAACTCTTCTTTCTTACCGGGCTTCTTAATAAAATCAATCGCTCCCATCTGCTTTGACTTGGTTATGTCATCGGGATCTGACGACGAGGAATAAATGGTTATGGGAACATGGTAAACAATACCGATTTGTTTTATCTGCTGGTAGGTATCCCATCCGTCCATACCCGGCATTATAAGGTCAAGCATAATGACATGGGGAACAATACCCTGGTAGAACATCTTCAGGGCTTGTGCGCCTGAACTGGCGGTAATAACCTCATAGACTTGACCCAACATTCCTTTAACCGAGGAAAGGGTCGTTTCATCATCATCTATTATCAGCACTATCTTCTTTTCAGCGCCGGTCTCAATCTTGAATTTCTCCGTTTCTTTTTTAAGCTCGCTGAAATTCCGGTTGTTTTCCGCGCTAATATCATCAACATGCTTAACCGCGATTTTTATATTTTTTACGGCTCCGTTTACGATATTGTTCATGCCTTCAACTACCTGTTCGCTTATCCTGATAAAGTTATGGGTCTTCTTGATCAGCTCCGTACCGGAGTTTGACATATCTTCGGCGCCTTTATGAACCGATTCGGTTATATCCTTCAGGCGGCTTACGGATTCAAGTATTTGTTTTCCGCCCGTTTCCTGTTCTTCCATTGCGTTGCGGATATTTTGCTCATGTTCCGATACCGTTTTCACGCCGGTGTCTATTGTTTCAAAACGGGCAAGCACGTCGTCGGAAGACTTGGTAATGTTATCTATGGATGTTTTAATTTTCTTTAACATTCCCGCCGTTGTTTTTGCCTGCTCACTTGATGACTCGGCAAGTTTGCGGATTTCATCGGCGACTACGGCAAAACCCTTGCCCACTTCTCCCGCGTGCGCCGCTTCTATCGCGGCGTTCATCGAAAGCAGGTTGGTCTGGCTGGCTATGTTTTCCATCACCATGTTGATTTCCAAAAGCCCCTCGGAATCGCGGGCAATTTCACCTATCTCCTGCGCGACTGCGTGCAGCCCCGTCCTGCCGTTTTCGGACGCTTCCGACAGGGCGCTGACATTCCTGCTGTTCTCGACCAACGTTCTGGTTACCGAATTTATGTTAGCTGTCATTTCTTCAATGGCGGAAGACGACGTATTGACGCTTTCAGTCTGTTCTTTGACCAGTTTATTCAGATTGTCAATATTGATTTTTATACTTTCACCCGCCATATCCGCTTCATCAGCTTCTTTTTCCTGCTGTTTTATCAGAGCGTCCATATTTTCAAACTGCGCCGAAATCTCTTCGACCGCCGCTGCTGTTCTTTCCAGATTGTTTGAAAGTTCCAAACTGGTATTGGTAAGCGCGTTAATTTTTTTCTTTATGATGCCTACCAGTTTTTTGATGTTATGGAATGTTTTGTTAAAATAATTGGACATATCGCCGATTTCATCATTTCTTTTTGCGTCAAGCCGCTTGGTCAAATCTCCCTCACCTTCGGATATTTCCATGAGCGTATGGGTCGTGTGCTTAATGGGCTTTATTAACAAAAAATGGAAAGTGAACGAGTTTGTCAAAATAGAAGCCGCTAAAATGGCAATTGCGACAAGGATGATCATTTTTAACTGAGCGCTTGTATTCTGATCAATGATCCGGCTGATTTGTGTCATCTCGTTGCCGATAAACAAAATGCCGATAACGTCCGCGCCGTTTGCCGCAAAAACAGGCTTGTATTCGGTAAGGTAATTTTTGCCAAGAATAACCGCCTGCCCCGAATAACTTTTGCCGGAACGTATGGACGGATACGCGGCGCTGCCTGTTCCCAGAAAGGTATCCACCGCCCGCTTACCCGTGCCGTCCACGATACTGGTGCTTATCCGGCGAAAATCCTCGCCGTCCCGGATAAAAACAGTCGCCACTATGCCAAGATCATTGCTCAACTCGTCTATCATTTCATAATTATAGGTAAGAGAAATGCCGTCCTCTCCCTCCAGATCGCGGTCTTTAAGGCTTAATTGCCCGTGTTCAATATCCATTCTGTGCGCAAAATGGACTATGTCGCCCGCGAGCTTGTTTTTCCCCATGATGACGGCGGTTTCAAGGCTTGACGTCTGCACGGAACGTATACTGAGGATCGAAAAAATGACAATCGATAAAATCATAAAAGCGACTGAAATAACTGATAATTTTTGTCTTAAGCCTATCCGTATAGACTTTTTTTCATGAGCACTCATTGTACACCCCTTTTCTATACCATATCATTTTAGACCGGATTTTACAAGACTCTACCACGGGTTAATATGGTTAATTTTGCCCGTTTTTGATGTGTTTTTGGTTGTTTTGCGCCAATTTTCAGGGTTCTTCCTTGACAAAATCCGCCAAAAGGCGGAAAATAACCACAGTAAGTGAAATTTACTTTCATACGCAAGTATGCTCACGCGGCTTATAAAAGGGGGGTGTCCGTCTCCGCGTTGCGGAGCCGTTCGATTTACGTCGCCGCTCACGCGACTAAAAAAGGGGTAAAAAAATGAAGATTCGGGTAAAACTTTTTGGCGGTTTCTCTATTATTGTGGTAATAGGAACTTTTCTTGGCGCGCTGGGCTTATACAGCATCAAACAACTTACGACCGAAGCCGAGGATATTCTTCATTTGGCGGAGACAAGAACAAGTATCTCGGCGATATTAAATTCGCATTACATTTGGAGGCATGGGCTGTCCGAGACGGTGTATGGCGGAGTGGCGTTCTCAGGCTCACTCGATTCTAACGCCTGTTCTTTGGGCAAATATCTGAGCAGTGATGACGTAAAAAAAGTGACTGACCGGGAAGTTATTTCACTGCTCAATCAGGTCATTGAACCGCATCGTATCATTCATGCCAAAGCGGGGGAAATTATCGGCCATCTTAATAACGGGGAAATGGACGAAGCGGTAAAGAAGTTCAGAGGGGATGTTTTACCGAAGACGCTGGAAGTCATCTCCGGTTTAGAAAAAATGGAGGATCGGCAGGGCGTTTTAATTAACGATCATATACATGAAATCCACCGTATTGGCCTGATGTTTGACCGTATTATCATAGTGTTCATCATTATTGCGTTAATTGCAAGCATTTTGTTAGCGGTAATTATTACGGCGAATATTACCAACCCCATTATAAAGGCAGCCGGAGTTCTGGAAATTGTAGCGGAAGGCGATATGACACAGAGCGTCAATATCAATAGCGATGATGAAATAGGCTATCTTGCCCGTGACTTAAACCTTACGGTAGAAAAAATCGGAAAACTTATAGGGACAATAAAATACAAAATCAACGCGCTCACCAATACCGGCCATGAGCTTTCCTCCAATATGGCAAAAACTTCCAAAGCGGTAGACCATATTTCAGAAAATTTTGAGGGCATGACGGTTAAGATGAGCAAACAGGAAGAAAGCGCCGCCGAAGCGGATAAAGCGGTTAAAAATATAAAAACCAGCATTGACAACCTGAATAAACACATAGAAAACCAATCCGAAAACATCAATACCTCGTCTTCCGCCGTTGAAGAAATGACCGCCAACATTCATTCGGTAACAAGAACTCTGGTAGAAAACAGCAAGAATGTCGAAGCATTGACCGAAGCGTCGGGAAACGGAAAAACCGGGCTTCAAAAGGTGGCGCAGGAAATACAGGAAATAGCAAAGGACTCCGAAGGGCTTTTGGAAATAAACGCGGTAATGGAAAACATTGCCAGCCAGACCAATTTGCTTTCCATGAACGCCGCGATAGAAGCCGCCCATGCCGGAGAAGCGGGAAAAGGCTTTGCCGTAGTCGCCGGTGAAATCCGCAAACTTGCCGAGTCGTCAAGCGGGCAGTCAAAAACAACGGCGGAAATGTTAAAGAAAATAAAAACGTCCATAGACAGCATCACCAAATCCTCCAATGAAGTGCTGGATCGTTTTGAGGTTATTGACAACGGCGTAAAGACGGTTTCAACGCATGAACAGAATATCCGCAGCGCGATGGAAGAACAGGAAGTCGGCGGAAAGCAGATACTGGATTCCATGCAGAACCTGAAACAGATAAGTTTACAGACCAAACAAGGCGCCGGAGAAATGCAGGAAGCGGGAGATCAACTGATAAAGCAGACAAATGACTTTATTAGAATCTGTGATGAAGTGGTGAGCGGCATGAACGAAATGGTGAACGGCGCAATGAAGGAGATAAAAGCCGCCGTAATTCATGTAGACGAAATGAGCAGCGAGAACAACCGGAACTTTGATGAATTGGTAACGGAATCGGATAAATTCAAAGTCACCACAGGCAGCGAAAAGAAAAAAATTATGGTAATAGATGATGACGAACCCATTCTGGTCATGGCAAAAGGAATGTTGGGTAATGATTACGATGTCACCACGGTTAAATCCGGCAAAGAAGCCTTGAAGATGTTCTACCAGGGCTATGTTCCCGGTTTAGTGTTATTGGATCTGAAAATGTCCGGCATGGACGGATGGGATACCTACAACAGGATACGGGATTTAAGCGACTTACACAGAACTCCGATAGCGATTTTCACGTCTTCGGAAGATCAGAAGGACAAAGAACAAGCGGAAAAAATGGGAGCGGTTGATTACATAAAGAAACCCATTAAAAAGGGTGAACTGCTGGACAGGGTAAAAAGGCTGGTTTAAATTGAAGTATCTGCCATTGAAACGGCAGATACCGCCATATTTTCTGCCGCGTCTTTGGTTAATTTTACCCATTTTTGGTTAATTTTGAACAATTTTTCTTGACAAAACCCGCCAAAAGGCGGAAAATAACTACAATAAGCGTTATTTTCACCCATACAACATTTTTACCCTTTTTATAAGGGTATAAGGTTTGGGTAAGTAAAATTTTCCGGTACTAGATTAAGGAGAGGGGATAAAAAAATGAAAATTCGTTCAAAACTTTTCGGCGGTTTCTTTATTGTTGTCGCAATAGGGGTTTTTCTTGGCGTGGTTGGATTTTATAGCAATACAAAATTTTCGTCTTCATCCGGGGATGTTCTGCGTTTAGCAAACACAAGAACAAGTATCGCATCAATATTAAGTTCCCATTATACATGGAGACACGGACTGTCCCAGACGGTGTATGCGGGGACGGCATTCACCGGATCGCTTGATTCCTCCGCCTGCTCTTTGGGTAAATGGCTTATCAGCGACGAAGTAAAAAATATTGTAGACAGTGAAGTTATTTCATTAATCAAGCAGGTCACAGAACCGCATCATTTCATTCACACCAAGGCGGGAGAAATTATTGATCATCTTAAAAAAGGGGAAAACGATGAAGCGTTAAAAAAATTCACGGAAGAGGTTTTGCCAAAAACGCAGGAAGTCATCTCCAATTTGCAAAAAATGGACGAACGGGAAGAAGTTTTGCTCAATAATAAAATAGTTGAAATCAACGAAATTAGCTTGATGTTTAAACGCATTATCACAGCGTTAATAATTGTCGCTATAGTTGTGAGCGTTCTGTTAGCGGTAATTATTACATCGAACATTACCAAACCAATTGTAAAGGCAGTCGGAGTCCTGGAAATTGTAGCGGAAGGCGATATGACGCAGAGCATCAATATCCATACAAAAGACGAGATTGGCGAGCTTGCCCATGACTTAAACCTTACGGTAGAAAAGATCGGAACCCTTATAGGGACAATAAAATACAAAATCAACGCGCTTACCAATACCGGCCATGAGCTTTCCGCAAACATGGCAAGAACTTCCAAAGCGGTAGACCAGATTTCGGAAGATTTTGAGGGCATGAAAGCCAATATGAACAAACAGGAAGAAAGCGCCGCCGAAGCGGACAATGCGGTTAAACATATTAAAAACAACATTGACAACCTGAGCAAACTGATAGAAGACCAGTCCGACAGCATCAATACCTCGTCTTCCGC
>JAITCL010000108.1 GCA_031283105.1 Treponema sp.
CCTTTTAAACACGGTTTCGGGTGTATTACCATGTCCGTCATTGCGATCCGCTCTGTTTGCAGCAATATAAATATGATCCGCTGACCCCCGCGTTTGATAATAACCTTGACGTAATGATATGTTTTGCGCGTAAGCGCCAATTGTCATTAACGCAAAAAGTACAAGCGCAATAACCTTTATTTTCCCGTTCATAAAAACTCCTGTAAAATCCCCAGTTATCTGTAATATCTCTTATTAGAGTCATCGTGCCATTGATGGACATAATATTTTGCCTTTATTAAGACAGAACTCACTGAAGCATCACCATGAAATAATCTGCTTTCAAAGAAACAGCTTCCGCGCATGAGGGTACGTTATACATCTCTGAACGTCCGCCACTGTAAAAAGCAGTTACATAATACTCATTGTCGGGAACAGCTTCATAAACATCCTTTGGACTGTCCCAAGATTGCGCGATAACTATACCGGCGGCGCAGAACAACAGTAAAATAACAATTGCCCCCAACACTAATCCTTTCCTTCTCATAAAAACCTCCTTTTTGTTATATTTTGCAGCCGGTGGCAACTACAAAATAATTATCTCCTAATCAAATGTGGCTAGTTTATCACCCCAGCCGTCATTGTAACCCTCTAAAAATTTTTCGCGCAATTGAGTATCTTTTGTTGAAGGATAATCTCTATATGCAGCATTTATTGCATCTCTACGATCATAGCGAGAACCTTTTCTCCTACAATCCCTATAACCTCTGTTATAACCGATTTCGTACGCTTCGTTTAATTCAGCGCGAGTTTGTGCTGAAACAACTGCAATTCCTGCAACAAAAAATAACAGGAATAAAGCTCCTAGAATTCTTAAAGTCTTCTTGTTCATTTTGTCCTCCTTGTAAAAGATAGGGTAAAACATAAAACGCCGTTTTACGCCACCGGAACGCCGTTCAATATATTTACTTCCTAGCTTTAATCGGTAAAAGTAAACGTATACCCCGATTGCGAAACATTTAGAGAAGATGGGCTATACGAGACATCATAAATGCTTGCGCTTCTGTTGAAGCGTGCAGATGCAGACCCATAAGGTGCGATTGTAACTCGGCCAGTTGAGTCATACAAAGTAACCGTTTTTGATGACCTGTTATAAATGGTATAAACCATTCCCGTTTCACTCGAACTGCTATACGAATTAGCAAAGTCATTGTTTGCAGAGTTGATACCATCTGCAATTGCTGCCCAAACTGAGGGATCTGAACCACATCCCACCAAAGCCATGCCGATTATTGACCCAATGGCAATAATCACTAAAAATTTACGGGTCTTCATCATTTAGAAGTCTCCTTGTAGTGTTTAACGCTTTGGTTAAACTATTATTCCCGCCCATACGGGCAAGGTATCAAAAAGCCGAAAATCGGCATTTTTGCAAAAATATGAACAACGTCCCGTGAGACTATAAATCCCACGACTCATACACAAGCTATAGCCTTTATAGTATACAGGCATAGACTGTTTGTCAATAGTTTTTTGGCTTGTCTTAATTAAAAAGGGGCAAGGACGGGTATTTTATAGATGCAAGAACAAGAATTAAAGGAAAAAGTAGGTAAAAATATTAAATTTTTTCGCTTCCGTAGACAGTTATCACAAGCCGATTTGGCTGAAAAAGCCCAAATTTCTATAACTTCCCTTTCAGATATTGAACGGGGGAATAATTTTCCGCAAGCTAAAACGCTCTGCAACCTTGCCCAAGCCCTTGATGTCGAAGTTTGGTCGTTTTTTAGAGGCGAGGTAACATCCGATGAGCAAAACTTGGTACTTGAACATATTTCTGAGGACTTTTCTAAACATATAAATATTGCCATAGATACAGTTCGTAAGCAGTATATCACTTATAATGGGTCAAAATGACTCTTTAATGAAAAAAAAGCATGCGCCACAACATCGTATAGGTCTGTAAACGCTTCGCCGCCTGCGAACCGTGCGCCTTCGGTACGATGAGTTCACATACGGGAAACGCATTTAACGCCGCCGTCTGCTCTGTGACAGCAGGATAAGCCTCAAGAGGCTCATCAGGGCGGTAAGGGCAGATGCCACATAGGTCAGTGCCGCGGCGGTAAGCACCTTTTTTACCCCTTTTAACTCATTCGGCGTAAGCACATTGTTGGATCGCAGTATCGCAATGGCCCGCGCCGAAGCGTCGAACTCAACCGGCAGGGTGATAACATAAAAAAGCACCGCCCCGCCAAAAAGCAAAATCCCAATATCAATAAGCATGGGCATGGAAAAGAAAATTCCCGCCATCGCCAGCCAGGGGCCGAACATGGAACCTATATTGGCAACCGGAACCAGCGTGCCGCGCATAACCAGCGGCCCCCAGGAAAGGGCGTGCTGAATGGCGTGTCCGGTTTCATGGGCGGCAACGCCCACGGCGGCAATGGAATTTTCGTTATAAACAGGCCGGGAAAGCCGCAGCACTTTTGCGGAAGGGTCATAATGATCGGTCAACGAACCGCCGGTGGCTTCAATCCTGACATCGCGGATACTGTTTGCCTTCATTAAAAGAGCCGCCGCATCCTGTCCGGTAATTTTCCTTGAACAGCGAATTCTTGAATATTTTGAGAAAGTTGACTTAACCATAATCTGCGCACAGACGGAAAGTATCAAGGTTGGCATAACCAAAACCAGATAGTAATAATCAAACATGGCTTACTCCGTTTGAAAATAATGAAATAATTATAGCAAAATAACACGGAAAATGGGAATACTACGGATATTTTTTCTTAAACCCTTCCACCCGCGCCGAGGCGGTTACGTTGAGGGGAGAGCGGTCGCCGCGCATAAGATGATGAAACCCTATGCCGGCGATCATTGCGCCATTGTCGCCGCAGAATTCCGGCGGGGGAAAAATACAACGGAGGTCTTGCCGCTCGGCAAGACGAGCGCGAAGGTACGAATTGGCGGCAACCCCGCCGCCTGCCACAATGGTTGAAAGGCCGGTATCCGCCGCCGCGTTGAACAATGCCCGTACAAGAATTTCAACCGCTGTTTTCTGAAAAGACGCGGCTATATCCTCCGGTTTTATTGCCGGTTGTACCGCGCCGTCTTTTTTAACACGAAATTGATCCAGTTGATTAATAACGGCGTTTTTCAGACCCGAATAAGAAACATCGTAGCGGTGTCCGCCTTCCCTGGAAGGCGAGCCTTCTTTAGAAGGCGCACCTTTATGAAGACTCGGCAGAGGGAAACGAAATGCCCCGCTGTCGCCGTTATGCGCCATTTTTTCAATGACCGCGCCGCCGGGGTAGCCAAAGTTATAGTGCTTTGCAACCTTGTCAAAAGCTTCGCCTGCCGCATCGTCAATAGTAGTGCCCAGTACGGTGATGTTGTCAAAAGCATCGGCGCGGCAGATGATGCTGTGTCCGCCGGAAACCAGCAGCCCCAAAAAGGGACAGGCCGGCGGCGTGTCGCAGGAAAGTTGTGATGCGTACAGGTGTGCCATCATGTGGTCTACGGCGATAAGGGGGATATTTCTTGCCCACGCAAACGCCTTTGCAAAGGACAGGCCGACCAACAGTGATCCCAAAAGGCCGGGACGGTTGGTAACGGCAACAGCGTCGATATTTTGGGGCCCAAGATTTGCCTTGTCCAGCGCTTCTTTCACCACATCGTAAATCCACTCGGTATGTTTGCGGCTGGCGATTTCGGGAACCACTCCGTTGAACGGCGCATGAAAAGGAATTTGGGTAGTGACAACATTGGAGAGAACTTTTGTGCCGTCTTCCACCACCGCCGCGGCACATTCATCGCAGGATGTTTCAATACCAAGAATTTTCATACCCTTAATTACTATTGCACATATCGTCTTTTTGTGCCATTGATAGTAGTGTGAATTATTATCAGGCGCGACTGGAAAAAATGTGGGACTGGATGGCTCAGGAAGGAATAAGCCTGGTCATGTTTGAGGATACCGAGGGACGGCGTGACGCATCTATCCGCTGGCTTACCGGCCAGCCCGGCGACGCTCTGCTTTTTCTTTCAGTAGATCGTAAAAGCCTTTTAATGCCCTGGGACATTATTCTGGCAAAAGCGTATTCCCGTGCTGACTTTATCATTCCCTATAATGAATTTGACCGTATGCCCCGCAAGGCAATTCGCGGCGCCGCGGAAAAACTTAAAATTCCGTTTGGTTCAAAAATTGAAATTCCTCCGGTTACGCCGTATCCGGTTTTTCTTGATTATGTGGGAGAGTTGTCCGAGTTTGACATTATCTGCCGTGACAAAAGTGCCGCCTCTTATGCTTTGGATCTGCGGACGATAAAAGACGCGGAGGAGATTGCCCTGATCAGAAAGGCGGCGAGCGTAACCAATGTTATTATCGGCTTGCTGGAAAAAAATGTACGCTCCGGTAAAATTAAAACCGAGGCGGACGCCGCCATGTTTATCGAACTGGAGTCGAGAAAACGCGGCTGCGAAGGTACGAGTTTTGAGACCCTTGCCGCAGGGCAGGACAGAAGTTTCGGTATCCATGCCTTTCCTTCCTGGACTAACGCCCCCTTTGCGGGAAAGGGTCTTTCAATTTTGGATTTTGGTCTGCGTTTGGGCGGCTATTGCAGCGATGTTACCCTGACCTTTGTACGGGAACCTGACGCACAGCAGGAAAAAATGGTGAATCTGGTGGAGAAGTCCGCCAAACTTGCCGTTGAAATGACAGTTAACGGAAACGAAACGCGGGCGCTGGCGGCTGCGGTTGATAGTCTTTTTTCCAAATCAAAAAAACGTATGCCGCATGGATTGGGGCATGGCCTTGGTCTTGATGTGCATGAATACCCCTTCCTCAGAAACCGTTCCGATTACGGGTGGAAACTGGAACCCGGCATGGTATTTACGCTGGAACCGGGACTGTATGATCCTATCCACGGCGGCTGCCGTCTGGAAAACGATATCCTCATGACCGAAACCGGCGGGGAAATTCTGACCGAAGCAAAAATAATTTGGTTATAGCCAAATTACCCCAAAATATTGTATGATGAGACAATGAAAGTCTGGGTTAAGCTGCTTATTGGATCAATTCTGGGAATTACCCTGGGGTTACTGGTGCATGAAAATCAACGGCTGGTAGAGGCGCTGGTCTGGCTGGAACAGTTTGCCTTGCGTATTGGCCGTTATGCGGTTATTCCGATGCTGGTTTTTTTATTAACCATCGGTATTTATGAACTGTGGCAGGACAGGCAATTTTGGCCGCTGGTGCTGAAAAACTGTCTGATGATTGCGGGCGTTTCAATCCTCGTGATTTTTTTGGGAGTTTTGGCGACGCTTGCTTTTCCACCGTCAAGGATTCCCATTCTGGCTGAAGAGCAGCTTGAAGTGATAAGGCTTGATGTTGCGGGAAATGTCAAAGAACTTTTTTCCTACAATATGTTCAGCGTTTTGGCGGGAGACGGGGTGTATCTGTTTCCTGTCTGCGTATTTGCGTTTTTTTTGGGCGTAGGGCTTTCCCAAAAACGGAGTTACAACAAGCCGGTTATCGCCCTGGTTGATTCTCTTTCACACGTTTTTTACAACATTGCATTATTTTTTATAGAAATACTTGGTTTTATAATGATAGTGCTTTCTTGTTATTGGGCAATCCGTTTTCGGGAAGTGCTGCGGGCGGAAATTTATCTTGATCTTATTTTACTGTTGGGGATTTTCGCGGCTGTGCTGGGTTTTGGTATTCTTCCGATGCTGCTTTATTTTGTCAGACCCAAAGTGAATCCCTGGGCGGTGTTATACGGTTCACTGGGGCCGGCAATCGCGGCTTTCTTTTCCGGCGATGTTAATTTTTCGCTGCCGGTACTGCTGAGTCATGCACAGGAAAATCTTGGCGTACAGCGGAGGAGCAATGCCGTCAGCCTGACTCTGTTTAGTACATTTTGCCGGGCGGGCAGCGCAATGGCGGCTACTGTCGCTTTTATCGTTATTTTCAAATCGTATTCCAGTCTGGGAATAACATCGGCGGAAATTTTGTCCATAAGTATTCGCGCCCTTGCAATTTCCTTTCTGCTTGCCCGTCATCCGGGCGATGGCGCCTACACCGCCCTTGCTGTGCTGTGCTTGGGCTATGGCAAGGGCTTTGAGGCGGGCTACCTTATCCTGAAACCGCTGGCGTTTTATTTAATTGCCGTAGGCGCTTTTCTTGACGTGATGATCGCCTCGTTTGCCGCTTATGCTGCGGCGCGGGTCAGCGGCTTTGTTGAAGAAAAAAACACGCATGGCGCAAGAGTTTAATGGTATTCATACTTGATGATTTACCGTCAAATTTTTTACCCAGCGTTCCTTCTTCAAAAAGTGGCGGCAGATAAACAATTTGACAAAATCGGTAATTTTCAGCAGGGCCAGCATCGGCACCGGCGGTATGGAAGTCAACAATGAAACGAGGATTGCGCCGGGTACAAAGAGCAGTGTGTTAACTGAAAGATCGGCGTACATTCCCGTAGCGGTATCACCACCGGCGCGGGAAATGGCAAATTGGACATTCAAGAAACACCATAAGGGAAGATAGGCGATAATCACAAACACCAGACCGATACAGTTGGCCCTTGCCGCCGCGCTAAGATTTGAGAAAACCAACGCGATAAGCGGAACGGAAAAAATAGCTCCGGGTATGGCGACAAGAATACCGGCGACAACTGAACCTGATTTGAGCCATTCGGCGCGATTGCGGGCTTCGTCAAGTTTACCCGCTCCCAGCGACCCGCCTACCAGCACTCCCGAGGCGGTCCAAATTCCGCCAAAAAGCAAAAAGAAAATGTTGGCGATAGTCCAGCCCGCCGCCATGCCCGCCACAACCTCCGCGCCGCCGCGGCGGTTATACATGGCGGTCATGATTGTTTCCGAACTGACCCATGACAATTCAGAAGCAAATATCATTCCTGATTTATATAAAATTTCTTTAAACAATTTCCAGTGAACGTTAAAAAGCCGGTTAATGCCCACAAAGAAGGGGGCTTTAATTTTGGCGGTGTATATTAAAAAAACCGTGATTTCAAAAACACGGGCAATAATCGTCGCGTAGGCCGCGCCGGAAACTTCCAGCCGGGGAGCGCCGAGATTACCGTAAATAAGTATCCAGTTTCCCACCGTGTTGACCAGGGTTGCCATTGCGGAAATAACCAACGGCACTTTTGGCCGGGCAATTTCCCGAAAACTTGTTCCGGTAGCAAAAGAAATAGCCATAGGAAGAAGAGTCCATGAAACGAGTTTGAGGTAGCCGGAACCCAAAACAATAATTTCTTCCTGAGCGGCGTTTCCCATAGTCATCATGGCGATCATTTTGTGGGGAATGATCCAGCACAGGGTAAAATAGAGAACAGCAGCCGCAGTGGTAAAAATTATTTTAAAGCGGTAGGCGTGCTTCATCCCTTCGCTGTCGCCCCCGCCCCTGAACTGGGCAATATATATACCGCCCGCCTGACAAATAGTGTTAAGAACGATAAAATAAATAAAATTAATCTGATTGGCGACATTGACCGCCGCCATGCTGATGTCGCCCAAACCGGCAACCATAAAGTTGTCGATAAGCGAGACCATACTCATAATAAACTGCTGGAGCATAACCGGCAGGGCGATTGCAATGGCCTCCCGGTAAAAAGAAAAGGGGCCGAAGCGTGATGATAAACTACGCATAATTATTGTTTTACGATTTTACTATACATAAATTAAGAATTATTGGCAACAGAAAAATATACATTCCGGGAAAAAGTTTTTCCGAAGATATAATACTCTACCTTTGGGTACTGTAAATTTTCGTAATTATCTCCTCCATTGGCAATTCCCTGACCGCTATATCAGAGAACGTAACTTTGCTTGAAAGGAATTTAATAAAATCACTAATGGCGATTTTTGCAGCGTCAAGCTCCAGAGTTAATTCCAGCGGGGATTTTTGTTCAATTACCTTTATTTCATTGGACATTACGGCGTTGTTTGCGTCAAACGGCTTATCCAGCGTAAGCTCTACAATTTTCTTTTCGCCAAGATTTAGTTGTAAATTTGCCAATGTGTTGTCAAATACCTTAACGCCGTGGTTTATGATTATCACGTTATCCGCAAGCTGTTTTACATCTTCCAAATCATGGGTTGTAAGTATAAAAGTTGTGCCCGTTTTATTCATATTCAAAATAAACTCGCGGATTTTTGCCTTTGCGATAACGTCAAGCCCGATTGTAGGCTCATCAAGAAAAACAATTTTTGGCTTGTGGAGCATTGCCATTATAAATTCACATTTCATGCGCTCGCCAAGCGACAGCACCCTTGTCGGTTTATGCATAACTTCCTGAATTTCAAACATTTCGGCTAATTCATCAAGGCGCGTTTTATAATCCGTCTGCGTTATCCCGTAAATGGCGCGGTTCATGTTAAAACTGTCAACCGGCGGAATATCCCAAATTAACTGCGAACGCTGCCCGAATACCGCGCCGATTTCGCGCACATACCTTTTTCGGTCTTTGCTTGGCGAATATCCCATAACGTCGATTTCTCCCGAAGTCGGGTATAACGCGCCGCAGAGCATTTTTATCGCGGTTGATTTGCCCGCGCCGTTGGGGCCAAGAACGCCGCAGATAGAGCTTTCCTCAACGTTAAACGATATATTATCGACGGCGTTGACAATTACTTTTTCCCGCTTAAAAAAACTCTGTAAAGTTTCCTTCATGCCGCTTCCGCGTTTGAAAGTAGTATAAGTTTTAACAAGATCTTTTACGTTTATTATGCGCATATCAGCCGCCTACTCCTTCGTATAATTTAACCATATAGTGATACAGCCATATCCCGAAAAACATGAACAATATGCAGGGGATAACTGAAATTAACACGACAGGAACCTCAACCGAAGCCGAAAGGCTAAGGCTCCCCGCCTGATCAAGCCGTCCCAACAGCGCGCTTGCCGGATAAAAACCGATCATGCCCACCGGAATTATAAATGCCGCGATTGTTTTTACCGCCCGCGGAAATAT
>JAITCL010000146.1 GCA_031283105.1 Treponema sp.
GGCACAGAGACACAAAGATTAGGGCGCAATTTACCAATACCGCGCCATCCTCCGTGCCTTTGTGCCTCCGTGAGAGATCTTTTGGGATCAATGTTTTGTAGAGTTTTAGCCTTTACAGAATACTATTAGAAAAATCAAACTGTCATATCGCGCTGAATTATTTATCTACACGGCTTCATCGCTCTTGTAACTCACTGCAATCGGGTATTCGCCGGTAAAGCATCCCAGGCAATAACCACAGTTGCCGGGATTATCCGTATCGCAGGATGCGTCTATTGATTCAAGCAGACCCTTTACGCTAATGAAGGCGAGGCTGTCCGCGCCCAGAGATTTGCACAGCGCATCAGCGCTGTTGACGTTGCTGATAAGGTCTTTGCGATGAGGCGTGTCAATGCCGAAGTAACAGGGAAAACGCACCGGCGGTGAACAGATGCGGATATGCACTTCCCGCGCGCCGGCGTTCCGCAGAAGCGAAACCAAATGACGGCTGGTGGTGCCGCGAACAATTGAATCATCAATAAGCACAATCCGCCTGCCGTTTACTTCGCTGCGTATGGCAAAATGTTTCAGTGAAACAGCCCTTTCCCGTTCAGTCTGCCCCGGAGCGATAAAAGTGCGGCCAACGTACTTGTTCTTCACAATGCCCATGCCAAAGGGCGTATTGGTCGCCCTGCCGTAACCAATGGCAGCCGGAACGCCCGAGTCGGGAACGCCGATTACAAGGTCAGCAGCTACCGCAAATTCCTTGCCAAGAATTTCACCCGCGCGGATTCGGGAACTGTATACGTCAATGCCGTCAATAACGCTGTCGGGGCGGGCAAAATAAACGTACTCAAAAGAACAAACCGCCCGCCTGGTTTTTTCGCTAAAACTGAACGAAAGCACCTGCTCGCGGTTTATGATCACGACTTCGCCCGGCTCTATGTCGCGGACGTAAGCGCCGCCCGCCGCTTCAATCGCGCATGATTCACTTGAGAGTATCCAGCCGCCCTGTTTGCCGTTTTCGTCATTGCCGATTTTTCCCAAACACAGGGGGCGTATCCCGTTGGGGTCGCGCGCACCGACCAGGACTTCATTGGTAAGAATTACCAGCGCGTAAGAACCTTTGATAAATTTAATGGTATCGGTAAGGGCTTTTTCCAGCCCCTTTTTATAATTTTTTGCGATTAAATTAACAATGACTTCGCTGTCACTGGAAGAGCTAAAGCCAATTCCGGCATCTTCCAGCAATTCCCGCACAACATCGGCATTGGTGAGGTTTCCGTTATGTGCAACCGCAATGGAACCAAGCTTAAAACGGCTTACAAAGGGCTGGGCGTTTTCAGGACAGGACGCCCCTGATGTCGAATAACGAACATGGCCAAGCGCGGACGAACCTTTCAGCGCTGCCAATATTTCAGGAGTAAAATTTTCCCCGACAAGGCCCATGCCCTTATGAACCTGGACTTCAAGATATTCGTCGCTGAGCGCCGCAATACCGGCGCTTTCCTGCCCGCGGTGCTGAAGCGAAAACAGGCCGTAATACACAAACGAGGCGGCATTCTGCTCAGGATTGTTCAGGAACACCCCAAAAACGCCGCATTCTTCATGCAGTTTATCATCGTCAAAAAAATTCATGTTAAACGCTATTTCCCGATGCGGCTTAGAATTTCAATGTACGCTTCTTTTACATTTCCCAAATCCCGGCGGAAACGGTCCTTGTCCAGTTTTTCGCCTGTTTTCGCGTCCCAGAAACGGCAGGTATCGGGGGAAATTTCATCCGCCAGAACCAACTCGTTTGTTCCGGTAGTTTTGCCGAATTCAAGTTTAAAGTCGATAAGCCGTATTCCCCGCTGCAGGAAAAAGGCGCTCAAAACCTCATTCACCTTAAAAGTGATTTTTTTGATATTCTCGATTTCCTCAAAAGTAGACGCGCCAATGGCGACCGCATGATAATCGTTGATAAGGGGATCGCCCAAATTGTCATCCTTGTACGACAACTCAAAAACCGTGGTTTTAAGTTCCATCCCTTCGGTAAGGCCCAGCCGCTTTGCCATTGAACCGGCGGCAATGTTGCGGACAATTACTTCCAGCGGCACAATCTTTACTTTTTTGCAGAGCATGTCGCGGTCATTCAGCCGCTCAACAAAATGGGTGGGAACGCCCGACTGTCCCAGCAGATCAAACATCCCTGAGGCAATTTTGTTGTTCATTACCCCCTTGTCTTCAATCTGCCCTTTTTTCTCGCCGTTAAAGGCGGTGGCGTCATCCTTGTAATGAATGATAACCAGATCGTCTTTATCGGTGGCAAATACTTTTTTTGCCTTTCCCTCGTACAGTTGGTTTCCCTGAGTGACTTTTACTTCGCTCATAGTTCAATTCCTCCTTTATCTTGCGCAAGTTCGTCTTTCATCTGCTTTCTATAATTGGCTAATGATTTTTTTAATTCGGGATATTTAAGGGCAAGGATTTCACAGGCAAGGTAGGCGGCGTTTGCCGCATTGTCAACGCCCACCGCCGCGACCGGAACCGGCTTGGGCATCTGCACAATGGACAGCAGCGCGTCCAGCCCGCCCAGGCCGCCTGACGCAATGGGTACGCCGATTACGGGCATAAGCGTCTGGCTGGCAATAACGCCGGGAAGATGGGCGGCAAGCCCCGCCCCGGCAATAATCACTTCCGTACCGTCAGCCTCCAGAGCGCCGATGGTCTCGGCAAGCAGTTCAGGCGAACGGTGCGCTGAAATGGCATGGGCTGTGTAAGAAATGCCGAATTCCTTAAAAACATCGGCGGCTTTTTTCATAGTTTGCGCGTCGGATTTTGAACCAAACAGGATAGCGGCTTTCATTTTTACAAGGCTATCATACAAGGGGGAGATAATCAACATACCTCGCCCTAAAGCTCCCCCGCGAAAGCGGGTTCTTGGGTATGTACCTTTCGCAAGGGGGGTAAAGCAACAGAATGAAGACCCGCCCCACCCTGTTGCTTTAACGACTACCGGTCGCCGACGCCGAGTTCCGCAGCATAAGCCCGGTCAAAAGCCGCATTCATCCGGTCTTCGGCGCTAAAAGAAGCCATTGCCGGAACAGCCAGCCGGGCGGCAGCCTGAGCCTGATTTATTTCATTGACCGTATTTACTTTGCTCAGCATAACCACTACCCAATAGTTGCCGTTTTCATCCTGATCTTCTTCGACAACAGCGGAACCGGAGAAGGTTGATTTGGAAAGCGCTACCGTAATGTTTTCCTGAAATGAAAGCGCTGATTTTTGATCAACTTCACTGCCGGCGGAATAATCCCGCACCATGTCCCGAATCATGGTATTTATTTGGCGGGAAATTTCCGCGCGAGCGCGGGTTGCCGCCGTACTCCGCGCAAGGCTGAGCGACGCCGCCCGCGCGGTTCCGATGCCTATCAGCGCGTCTTCCGGTGTTCTCTTCAGCGCATCTTTGACAAACTGCGGAACACCGCCGCCAATTCTTCGTTCGGGCTTGCTTGCCACAGGTGTGGTGGTTGTAGTGGTAACGGTGGTGGTGGTGGTAGTCGTAGTTTTGGGAGTAGAACCACAGCCCGCAAAGCCCAGTAACACACACGATACGACGATAACTTGAACAATTTTCTTCATAATAAAACTCCTTGTGTTTTTTTTGAAAGGCATACGCCTTTACTCTGCAATGAATCGTAAACTGCGATTTTTTAAATTATTCTATATTTTTTACCTCCTTATAATGTTTTGGCAGTTACGCCGTTTTTCTAACCTTCAACAAATTTCAAAATGACAATGTATAAACCATTTGAACACCCACATCATTTGAAGAAGTAGATACTATGTTTATGTCGAATGGGGAATTCTGTGTTGTTCTAAATCCGGGTTTATGTATAAAAAAAGCGCGTCCAAATCCAATAATCGCTCCTATTCCAAATCCAATTCCTGTACCAATAAGCATATGTTTATTCTCTTCTTCTTTAGATAAATTCTTATCCGCAACTCCAAAATAATACGCATATCCAGCACCTAAACCTGCTCCAGCAAGTTCTACAACTGTTATTAATTTTACCCAACTTTTATCCTGATCAAAAAGTAATGAACCAAAACCAAGAGGAATATTTAACAATCCAATTCCGAATTGTTGTAATATGGAATAATCGGTTTCTGGAGGTGGTGGTGGAGGAGACTGAGGCGTAAGGGCAGTTAAAATAGTATCTTTTTTTATTTCTATTGAATTGCTGTATTGTACCACTCCTGTTTCAACGGTTATTACCCGTATTCTGAAACGATATGTTTTGCCAATCATCGTAAATGAACCGGATAAAACCGATTGAGCGCCCAGAAATTTACCTATACTTTGAGCGGATTTATCATCCACTTCTCCACTCATTTGAAATTTTTGTTCCTGTCTGACTAAATCCAATCGTTGTCTGTCTACTACGGTTAATGAACCATCTCTGACAATGGCGTTGTTCAGTTCATCTATTACATAGGCGGATAATTTCTGCCAATCAGATGAAAAGTTCAACACCGCTATTTTATTGTGCGCGGTTAATTGTTGCCGTATTTCTGCTGCGGTTTGTTCAATTGATTGATTTGAAGAACCTACATTGGGTATTTTGTTATTTAATCGCTGCCCCAATTCTGATGCAGTTGTTTTAATTGCCTCATCAAGTGTCATTGATTGGGGAAATACCTTTACTGATAATAATAACATCAACACACAAACTATTATCTTTTTCTCGTTCATTTTCATAAAACCTCCTCTTGCGCCTGACCGCCTTTGCACATAAGCAGACGGGCGTTTTTTCACGTTTTTAGCCAGTTCTGACAATGTGGCTTTCATCAAAAACCCCTCATATTACTAATATTATTCCATTTATATAAATACGTGTCAATATAAATAGGTATAAATGCATCATTATTTAAGTATGAAGGGCAAAAAACTCGATTTACGCAGGATATTGGCGGCAAATCTCAAGGAACAACGGAAAACGCTTGGTCTTTCACAAGAAAAACTGGCAGAAATGGCTGGATTATCATGGCAAACCGTGAATAGTATCGAATGTCACAGGACATGGGTAAGTGATAAGACTCTTGAAACCCTTGCCGATGCTCTTAAAATTGAGAGTTTTCAACTATTATTACCAATTGAAGATACCCAGCCAAAAGCCATAAATTCTGATGAAGCGATTAAAAAACTGGTAAAAATCAAACGTTCTTTCGATGATTCATTTAATGAAACCGTGAATTTAATCAAGTAAATCCCTATGGGTGACGTCACTGTAGCTTAAAAGTTAAAGTGACTGTCTACCGCTTGCGATGTTTGCTGACAAAAATCGGGTCGAAGTATTTTTCTATTTCAATTTTTGTCAGCAGAAAACGAAGGATATAACGGTAAGCGAAAAAAGCGATGGCCAGGGCCGCGATAAAGATAAACGGGAAAGACCATGCTTGGGCGCCGGCGGGCAGTACACGCATAATGGTTTTTGCGTAAATAACCAGCAGCAGCAAAAAAGACAGTACGGTAACTATAATGTTAAACGCGGTAGCACCCAGAATAAACAGGATTGTATTTACTTTTTTGTTCATTTGACCGTTTTTTCCTTTTTGTTTGCGCTGCCGGCAATGATGCTGATTAACAGCAGTATACAGCAAACCACTACGCTGGAATCGGCAAGATTAAAAGTCGGCCAGCGTTCAAATCCGAATAAACCGTAAAACTTTACGCTGATAAAATCAACCACGCCGTCAGGGCGGAAGATGCGGTCGATAATGTTGCCAATTCCGCCGCCCAGTATCCCCGCGACAGCCCATTGCTGCAAACGGGTAAAATCATTCGAGCTCAGGTAATACCACGCCAAAACGCCCAGCACCAGCAATGGCAGCACAATAAACATTATCGGTTTAATGGCATCGGGAATGTCTTTACCCAGACTAAAGGCGATTACCTTGTTGCGAACATGCCAGATTTGCAAAAGTTCGTTATTAAAAACATCGGTAATCATCGTGTTGACAGACCATTTCGCCGCAATGAACGCTTTGGTACATTGATCAACCAGTATTATGATTCCCGTCAGTATTAACGGCGTTGTCTGCTCTTTATCAAATTTCATAATCGCTCCCTGTCAAATAAATTTTTATAGGAAGTTGTTCAGAAACTGAAGTTTCCGAACAACTCTATTACAGTCCGGTTGGGACATCAACAAATTCAGCGTCAATGTGCAATTCTTCGGCACAATGACACATAACAGCACGCACTCCCCACACTTCGGTGGAATAGTGCCCTCCGGCGATCATGTTAAGTTTTCCCTCAAGGCAGTCATGGTACACCTGATGGGACATCTCGCCGGTAACGTATAAATCAACACCCTCTTCAATCGCCTGCCGCGCTTCGTTTGCGCAGCCGCCGGAAGCTACCGCGCAGCTTACATTTTCTTTCTTTCCAAACGGGTAAACCCCCAGGGGCGGGCGGTTTACAAAGGCAATTTTTTGCGCCGCCTGCTCGGCGGTTATCGGCTGGGGGAAAATCCCCTTGTACCCGATTTTTCTGCCGTGGTACGGGCCGAAAGGCTCAATCTTTTCAAGCCCCAGCAAGTTCGCCAATACGGCATTATTCCCCATCTGCGGATGCTGATCCAGCGGTAGATGTACCGCATACAGGCATATATTGTGGTCGAGCAGGAATTTAACCCGCTGGCGGTGATTCCCCTTTAACGGGAGAGGTGCGCCCCAAAACAGCCCGTGATGCACAAAAAGCATCCCCGCGCCCACAGCCGCCGCCCGCTCAAAAGTTTCCAAGCTTGCGTCTACCCCAAAGGCAATTTTGCCGATTTCGCCGCCGTCATTGTCAACCTGAATACCGTTCATGGAATTATCAATGCTTGCAAAGCCGTCTATTTCCAGAAAGCTCCTGAAAAACAAATCCAGCTTCGCACTGGTAAACATACCACCCACGTTAGAAGTATATAAAAAAACAAAGTGGTTATGCTAGTGGGGCTTTTTGAAAACCGGAGTTTTGGAAAAGAGCCAAAAACGGCGTCCGGCGCCACTCTGAACTCAAATTGATGGAAAAATGCCGCATGAATGTACACAGGATTGACAAAACCGATTTTTCAGATTTATCATTTGGGAAGGAATGGCTATAAAGCAGGTATGGGACTATCAGTCGATTTTTACAAAACCAGCGCCTTGAAATGTCCGGTAGTGGATTTTTTGGATTCATTGTCAGGCAAAGTTGCTCAAAAAATTACGTGGGTTTTAAGGCTAATTGAAGAAATTGATGTAGTACCAATAAAGTATTTCAAAAAATTATCGCCCTATGATATTTGGGAAGTACGCATTGATTTTTCAGGGAATACATACCGGATTTTGTCATTCATGTATAATGAGGCACAACTCATTTTGACACATGGATTTATAAAAAAGACACAGAAAACTCCCCAAAATGAAATCGAAAAAGCATTGACATATAAGAACGAATATCTTACTAACGGAGGCTGGAAACGATGAGCGATTTGGAAAAATATGTGACGGGACGGAAAAAACGGGATACGGAATTCGCATCCGGTTATGACTCAGGTTATGAGGCGTTTAAATTTGGTGCAATTCTAAAAGAACTCAGGCTTGAAAAAGGCATGACCCAGGAAGAACTTGCCCAAAAAATGCACACCCGGAGGACCATTGTATCCCGAATGGAAACCCACCCTGCTGATATACGTTTATCGACCTTCGCAAAAGCAGCAGATGTTTTTGGCAAAAAAATGAAGATAGGAATGATATAACATTGGAAAAGCCCCTAGTGTTTTTTTTCGTTTTTTGTTATAGTAAGAGGCATGAATACCAACATAATCTCATTGATCTTTTGGATGTGTTCCCTGATCATTGCGTGTATCGGTTCCTGTTCCAATGCCAAAACCGGCAGCCTGAGCAAGCGAATATCCGCGGGTGCGCAGGTGGCTGCGGAAAAAGCGGCGCAAAGTCCCGGAAACGAAGTAAGTCCCGCAGCACCGGGTGATGCGGCTTTGGGCAACGGGTTATTTGCCCGCATAAGCACCGACCGGGGCGATATTGTAGTCCAGCTTGAATTCCAGAAAACGCCGCTGACGGTGTGTAATTTTGTGGCCCTTGCGGAAGGTAAAATGAATATCACCGGAGGCAAGCCTTATTACAACGGCCTTTCCTTTCACCGGGTTATCGCGGATTTTATGATTCAGGGCGGTGATCCGCAGGGGACAGGCTCCGGCGGCCCCGGTTACCGCTTTCCCGATGAGATAGTTCCCTCACTTAAACATGACGGCCCCGGAATACTTTCCATGGCAAACGCCGGGCCGGGAACCAATGGCAGTCAATTTTTTATCACCCATGTTGCGACTCCCTGGCTGGATGGCAAGCATACCGTTTTTGGCAGGGTGGTCGAAGGGCAGAACGTGGTTAACGCTGTCCAGCAGGGTGATAAAATGAAGACCATTACCATTATTCGCAATGGCCCATTGGCGACCCAGTTCAAAGCGGATCAGATTACGTTTGACGCTCTGTTAAAAGAGATAAACGCCAGCGCCGGCGATAAAACAAAAGCCCAGCGTGACGCCGATATTGCCCAGATTAACGCCAAGTACCCCAATGCCGTTCAAACTCCTTCCGGCGTTAAATACGTTATTCAAAAAAAAGGAACCGGCGCTAAACCAACCGCCGGAAAAACGGTACAGGTAAATTATAAAGGTTCATTTCTTTCCGGCCAGGTTTTTGACAGTTCCGATACGCGGGGACGCCCCCTTGAATTTCCCGTGGGTGTCAGCGCGGTCATTAAAGGCTGGGACGAAATGGTTATGGATATGCAGATTGGCGAAAAGCGGGTTGCCATTATCCCGCCGGAATTGGCTTATGGCGAGCGGGGCGCGGGTAACGGTGTTATTCCTCCGAACAGCTTCCTTATCTTTGAAATGGAACTTGTTGGGGTAAAATAAATTTTATTAAGGAGAAATGTATGGGTAATCAGTATGTAGCGCAGACACTGGAAACGGTAAAAAGGCGGTATCCCGGTGAAACGGAATTTCACCAGGCGGTGACAGAAGTTTTGGAATCATTGATTCCGGTCATTGAAAAGAACAGGGAATTTGAAGCTGCCGGAATTCTTGAACGGATTGTGGAACCTGAACGGCAAATTATTTTCAGGGTTCCCTGGCTGGACGACAAGGGCAGGATTCAGGTTAACCGGGGCATGAGGATACAGTACAATTCAGCTCTGGGGCCTTACAAGGGCGGTATACGATTCCATGCTTCCGTCAACACCAGCATTATTAAATTTTTGGGCTTTGAGCAAATTTTCAAAAATTCCCTTACCGGTTTGATGATGGGCGGCGGAAAGGGCGGCTCGGATTTTGACCCCAAAGGCAAGTCTGACAGTGAAGTTATGCGCTTCTGCCAGAGTTTTATGACTGAACTGTACCGGCATATTGACGCCGATACGGACGTTCCCGCCGGAGACATCGGCGTTGGCGGCAGGGAAATCGGCTTTTTGTTTGGGCAATACAAAAGGATAAAAAATATTTTCCACGGCGTGTTGACCGGAAAGGGGCTTATGTTCGGCGGCTCGCTTGCGCGAACCGAGGCTACCGGATACGGCTGCGTTTATTTCTGCGATGAAATGCTCAAAGACCGGAAATCAGGTTTTGAAAACAAAAAAGTCGTCATTTCAGGTTCGGGGAATGTCGCCATATACGCGGTGGAAAAAGCCCAAAGTCTGGGGGCGAAGGTAGTCGCCATGTCCGACTCAGGCGGTTACGTGTACGATGCCGAAGGGATTAAACTTGATATCGTCAAGCGGCTGAAAGAAGTTGAACGGAAACGCATCAGCGAATATGCCGATGAAGTTAAAGGTGCGCAATACACCGAAGGCTGCGCCGGCATTTGGACTATACCCTGCGATGTGGCGCTGCCCTGCGCTACACAAAACGAACTTGACGGCAATGCCGCCCAGACGCTGGTTAAAAACGGCTGTATTGCCGTTGCGGAAGGGGCAAATATGCCGTCAACGCCGGACGCGGTCAAAGTGTTTTTGGACGCAAAAACTTCCTTTGGCCCCGGCAAGGCGGCCAATGCCGGCGGGGTTGCGACATCGGGTCTTGAAATGGCGCAAAACTCGCAGCGGCTTTCATGGACATTTGACGAAGTAGACGCAAAATTGCATCAGATAATGATAAACATTCATGACGCCGCCAAAAATGCCGCGGCGGAATACAACACTCCGGGCAATCTGGTCAACGGCGCCAATATAGCCGGCTTCCTTAAAGTAGCCCGCGCAATGCTTGCGCAGGGAGTGTAGCCGGGTAACGCTTAAAAACCGGTAAAATTGAGTAGAGACGGCGGGGCTGTTCGGGAAGTACGTCAATTTCGTTGACGAAGTTACTTTCTGAACAGCCCCGTCTTCGCAGGATTCCTATGGATAAGGTAAAAGGCGGTTATGTTGAAGGCACAGCCTCAATTATCACCAATTTAGTTCTGTTTGCGTTTAAATTTTGGGCGGGCATCGTTACCGGTTCGCTGGCTCTGGAAGCCGACGCGTGGCATACCCTTTCGGATTCCATCAGTTCGGTAGTTTTGGTGATCGCTACGAAACTGATGTCAAAAAAAGCCGACAAGGAACACCCATTCGGGCACGGGCGATGGGAACAGATTGCGGCCCTTTTTATCGCCTTCATACTCGGTATCATAGGCTATGATTTTCTTAAACAATCAATCATTCAATTCAGAAACAGGGAGGCCGTTCATTTTGGAATCATTGCCATTGTAGTTACGATTGCTTCCATAGTGGTAAAAGAAGTGTTGGCTCAATACGCGTTTTATATCGCGCGAAAAACAGGCAACACCAGCGTAAAAGCCGATGGATGGCATCACCGGTCGGACGCGTTATCATCCGTAGTTGTACTGGTTGGCATATTCCTGGCGGAATATTTTTGGTGGATTGACAGCGTTCTGGCCGCAATCATCGCCCTGTTCCTGTTTTACGCAACGGTTAAGATCATAAAAGAAACGGTAACCAAAATGTTAGGTGAAGAACCTGACGAAAATTTAATTGAAAAAATCACCGCCAGTGTAAAAGCCGCTTACCACGACAATTTACAGATGCACCATTTTCATCTTCACGATTATGTGACTGAAAAAGAATTAACCCTGCATATACGGCTGGACAAGGACATGACCATAGAAAAAGGCCATCACATAGCAAGCGAAATCGAAGACACTATCAGGAAAAATTTCGGCATAATGGCAACCATTCACATTGAACCGCTGAAAACGGCAGCACTATAGTCCGTTAAGCAAAGTACCCGGACTTTTATTGAGCATATATATATTGACCGTTAATTATACTTCTAATACCAGTATCTAAATTAAGTTCGCAAATAATGATTAATGTTAATCCAAATCCTGTTTCTTCTGAAATATTGACCATATCATCCGGTTCAGGGTTATTTTTCTTGAATTCTTTACAATAAATTAATATTTCATCATCTAACCTATTATGTGAAATATTCCAATTATCATATACATATGCAATATTTATTGTATTTCCGTTCAATTTTATATCATGATAATAAGTACCGGAAAATATCTCTTTCCCGTCTTCCACCCGCCAAACTCCCAATAATCTTGGTCCTGTGCTTGTACCAAAATCTTGTAAAACATATTTAAAATCATCGGTAAATACGCTCCATCCTGATTCCATATCAGTTCCAATATATGTTATATGTTTTAATTCATTTGTTTTCGGAAACCATGCATAAGACCCGGGAATGTTGCTATAATGAAAGAAGTCTATACTCCAGTCGTAAGCAAATGTATAAAAATCCTGATTTTCCATTTTATGAGGAGACAGAATAATTTGCCTTTCTATTCCGTTAATTTTTTGTGAACCTATCAAGCCTTGTCCTCTATGTTCTTCTTTCGGAAGTAATGCTATTATTTTAATCTCAGATGCGGTAATGAGGCCATTTTTTATATATTTACTAAAGACCCAGCCTCCGTCACCCCACGGATTTTCGATCTTTATATTGAGCCAATTTCCGGTATAATTATCTATATCATCAATTTCTTTTGAAACACCAGTTATCACTATTTTGGTATTTTTATTTACTTTAAACAAAATATCTGCATTTAATGAAGGATATGAACGAACATTCACATTATCATCATTTATAAATGAATTATAAACAGTACCCCAATATTCTAATTTTTCCTCACCAATATTTAGTTGTTCTTTTTCTTCAATTGTTGAAATTTCCGTATTTCCGGCTAATTTATTATTGTCTTGATCATAAGCCTCATTTATTAAATCCAATTGCGGTTTTTTATTTGAACAACCAAAAAACGATAATACTATTATACAAAAAATAAAGATTTTATTCATTTTTAACTAATTTTACAATAATAATATCCTTATGACAAGCAAATTTTAAAATAACTGCGCCTAACTCATTATATACCGCTTTCATACTGAAAAATAACATTGAACCGCTGAAAACGGCATCAACGGAATGAGTTAATCCTTTACATTCCCAGCATTTTACTGTATGCGTCCAATGCGGAATCGCCTGAGTTGCCGGCCAGCACCTTTTTGGTGAGTATCTTGCCCAACTGCACCCCTTCCTGATCAAAACTGTTGACGTTCCACACAAAGCCCTGGAACATCACTTTGTTCTCAAAATGGGCAAGAAGGCTGCCCAGTACCGCGGGCGTAAGCCGCTTTCCGTAAATAAGACTGGAAGGCCGCCCGCCGGGAAAATCCTTGTTCAGGTTGGAATCGCTCTGCCCTTTGGCAAAGGCGACTATCTGCGCGGCAAGGTTCGCATTGAGTTTGGTCTGGCTGGCGGAACCGTCCACCGTTACATCATCACCCTTTTGGCTTTCGGTAAAACCGATAAATTGCAGGGGAACAGTGCTGGTTCCCTGGTGAAGCAGTTGGTAAAACGAATGCTGCCCATTGGTTCCCGGCTCGCCAAAGACCACCGGCCCCGTGTTATACGCAATCGGCTGACCGTCGCGGTTTACCCGCTTGCCGTTGGATTCCATGTCAAGCTGCTGCAAATGGGCGGGGAAGCGGGACAGGCCCTGGCTGTAGGGCAGCACCGCCGTATACGGATAGCCCAAAAAATTCCGTTCCCACACGCCGATTAACGCGTCCAGCAGGGCGGCGTTTTTCAGAATATCCGGCTCCAGCGCCAGTTTGTCTGCTTCCGCCGCGCCGGACAAAAATTCCCGGAATGCGGCAGGGCCAAAGGCAAGCGAAAGTACGCAGCCCCCCACCGCCGACGATGACGAATAACGACCGCCGATATAATCATCAATATAAAAAGAGTCAAGGTATGCGGGATTACGGGCAAGGGGGCTGGTCTCGCTGGTAACGGCGACCATATGCTTCGCGCTGTCAAGTCCCGCTTTTTCCAGTTTATTTTTAACAAAAAGCTCGTTTGCTAAAGTTTCCTGAGTGGTGCCGCTCTTTGAAACCAGCACAAAAAGGCTCTGCTCCAGCGGCACGGATGCCATTATCGCTGCCGCGTCATCAGGATCAACATTAGAGATGAATTTCGCGTCCAGTTTTTTTACGCCTTCCGTCGCCGCCCAATTTTCCAGCGCAAGGTACATCGCCCGCGGCCCCAAATCCGAGCCGCCAATGCCGATTTGCACCACTGTGGTAAAAGCCTTGCCGGTACTGCCCTTGAATTTGCCCGCATGGACATCATTGGCAAAATCGCCCAAACGCTGCAATTCCTTCCGGTAAAATTCCCCGATATTTTTGCCGTTTTCAATAACCGGCTGTCCCTGTTCTCCCCGCAGGAGTTGATGCAGTACTTTGCGTTTTTCGCCGGTATTGATAACTTCGCCATTGAGCAGGGCTTTATATTTGGCGATAAGTTCCTGCTCATCAACAAGGGCCTGAAGCAGCTTGAGCGCCCCGGCATCCACGGCTTTGGCAGCCCATGAATAGCAGAGGCCCGCCGCCATTGGCGTTTGACACTGCCGGACACGTCCCGCGTCAAGAGCCGTCCTGAAATCGAAACCTTTCCATGCCGCGGCATAATCCGCAAGCTGCCGATACGCGGCGATTTTATCAAAATTGGTATATTGCATTGTATCCCTCTCAATAGTAAACCCCGCCCTTGAGGGCGGGGCATTGTTTATCATTCGAACCTTTTACTTAAACAAAGAAAACCTGAGAATAAAAGCCGCAAAAACAATGGAGACCATAGAAAGTAATTTTATCAAAATATTAATGGACGGTCCCGAAGTGTCTTTGAACGGATCGCCTACCGTGTCGCCGACAACAGCCGCCTTGTGGGGGTCTGAACCTTTGCCGCCGAGCTTTCCGCTTTCAATGTGTTTTTTCGCGTTATCCCACGCGCCGCCGGAGTTCGCCATCATAACCGCAAGGACAAAGCCCGAAGCGGTAGCCCCGGCCAGCATACCTGCCACGCCGTTGACCCCCAAAACCAACCCCACGATGATCGGTGAAATAATACCGGTGAGGGCGGGAAGTATCATTTCTTTCTGCGCACCGCGGGTACAAATATCCACACAAGTGGCATAGTCCGCTTCCGCCGTACCTTCCATCAAACCTTTGATTTCCTTGAATTGGCGGCGAACCTCTTTTACGATGTTCTGCGCCGCCCGGCCTACCGCGCTCATGGTCATAGATGAGAAAAGGAAGGGAAGCATAACGCCTACAAACAACCCTATCAACACCGGAGGATTGGTGATTTCAAGATTCAGTACAAAACTCGGATCGTGAATGTTGATCTCGTCAATATAAGCGACAATCAACGCCAGAGCGGTCAGCGCCGCGGAACCGATGGCAAAGCCCTTGCCGGTGGCGGCAGTGGTATTTCCCAGAGAATCCAGGGCGTCGGTGCGTTCCCGAACCTCGTGCGGCAGATGGGACATTTCAGCAATGCCGCCCGCGTTATCTGCAACCGGGCCGTAAGCGTCAGTGGCGAGGGTGATACCCAGGGTGGAAAGCATACCAACCGCGGAAATGCCAACCCCGTACAGACCGTAGGAGAAATTAGCCGCTCCGCCCGAAACAAAGAAACTGGTCAACACCGATGCGCTGACAATAATGACCGGCAGCAGGGTGGAAAGCATACCCAGGGAAATTCCCCCGATGATGATGGTGGCAGGCCCGGTCAGGCTGGCGGCGGCAAGATTTTTGGTAGGATTATAATGATCGGAAGTATAGTATTCGGTGAAAAACCCGATAAGCACCCCGGCAAGCAGACCGGACAATACCGCAAAATAAATCCCGATGCGTTCAGGATAGTGGGCGCAGTCCAGTGAAAAGTAAATAACCGGGTAGGACGCGAGAATAATAATCGCGGAAGAAATATAAGTCCCTTTCCGCAAGGCCCCCAACAGTGACTTTTGATCCGCCTTCTCCCCGCAGCGTACAAAAAAAGTTCCGATAAGTGATGCTACCGTTCCCACAGTGGCCATCAGCATGGGAACCACCGCCCCGCCAAAGTTATAGCCCGCCGAAACCGCCAGCGCCATAGTGGCGACAATGGAACCGACATACGATTCATAAAGGTCAGCGCCCATACCGGCGACATCGCCAACATTATCGCCAACGTTGTCGGCTATGACCGCCGGATTGCGGGGATCATCTTCGGGGATTCCCGCTTCAACCTTGCCGACCAAATCGGCTCCCACATCGGCGGCTTTGGTAAAGATACCGCCGCCCACACGGGCAAAAAGGGCCATACTGGAAGCGCCCATACCGAAGGTCAGCATCGCCGAAGAAATGCGGCGAATTTGTTCAGCAGGTTCTGCCGCAAGGTTTGCGTAAAAAATGTACTTGAGCAGGAAAAACCAAATTGACAGGTCTAAAAGTCCCAGCCCAACCACGGTAAAGCCCATCACCGTACCGGACGAAAAGGCAACCCGCAACCCCCGGTTCAAACTCTCGGATGATGCCTGAGCTGTTCTGGCATTGGCGGAAGTGGCGATTTTCATCCCGATAAAGCCCGAAAGGCCCGAAAAGAAACCGCCGGTGATAAACGCAAAGGGGACAAAGGGAGTCAACAGCTTGAAAAAGGCCATGATTCCCAAAATCACAAACATAGCGACAAAAAACATGGCAACCCCGGTATACTGCCGTTTCAGGTAGGCGTTGGCCCCCTTACGCACCGAAGCGGATATTTTCCGCATGATTTCGCTGCCTTCCGAAAAGCCCAGGACTTTACGCACCTGGATAAAGGCAAAAAGCAGGGCCAAAACTGACCCTATAGGCACCAGAAAAAAGAGCTGTTGTTCCGACATGGATTTTCCTCCTATTATGTAGATAGAGTAGACCTTAACTATGCCTCTGTCAATATTACGGCAGGGCAACAGCCTTCACTTCTTTTCATATACTCAGAACCGGCACAGGGAAGCGGCGCTGGGCTGTTCCCCTGTGCCGCCCTAACCACTGTAATAGGGTATATGCTGTTGCCCTAGTATGGTAGAGACCAGCCGGAGGGGGCGAACCCCTTATGGTGAGACTATAGGTACTTGTAAGATGTATGCCCAATAGAGTAATTTGGGGGCTTGTGGGAAAACCTTATAGGCAGCCGCACAAGCCGTTTCCGCAGGAAATGGCTTGTGCGGTGCTTGTTAGAATTGCCCCCAAGTAAATTTTTTAGGCATACATCTCGGTCACTTCGACAAGCTCAGTGACCGGGTGTTCCGTAGCGCCCCCTCCGGCTGGTTTGTACAAAAGTAAACGCTGTTGCCCTGTACCCCTATTACCGCAGTTCCATAATGATACGGTATTTAAGGTATATTTCTTCCAAGGTGTGTTTGGGGCCGGGGGCGGAGACTCTTTTGCGGAGAGTACAGGCATCCCTGCGCTCAATAAAAAAATCGTAAATCGCTTTGGGGTCAGTGTGATTTACCACGGAGTAGGAAGGCTGGGAATCCAGATAGGAACGTATTTCATCATAACCGATAGCGCTGATACCGTAGCGGGAAAGACGGGAACGAACCTGCTGTATTTCTTCCCATGAAAGGCCAAAAAGAAATTCTTCCAAAGCCCATCTGGTTTCATCATTACTGGATTCTTCCACCAGAAAATCCCGCCAGTCCTCCTCCAAATCTATGGTGATTCTCAGCAGTTCGGTGTTACCGTCCATAGTTCCAAAACTGGGAGGGGCGGCATCGCGGGCAATCCACAGGGATCTCAACGCTGAAAGGTGGTGGACGCCGCGAAGATCCATCCCGCTGTCCCACAAGGCTATAAGATCATCGGCAAGGCTTGCCTTGGTATTATGGGAAAAAGCCGTATCTTCCAGACAGGAAAAATACACTGCCTCCGCCATAAGGGTACTGATAACCGAATAAATTATGGTACGCACCTGTTCCCGAAAATCTTCCCTGTCGTTTGCCAAATAGGAAAGCAGCGAAAATGAGTGGAATTTCGCCACCAGAAAACTCCTCATGGCGACAACTTTGGTGGGAATATGCAACAGGCGGGAAGATGTTGAGAAGGCAAGGAGCGACTCGGCAAGATGGTCTTCATCGTGAATAATCCCTTTAAGAAACTGAGTCTCCCGAATCGATGGATAGGCAAACACCGCCGCCCCCAAAGACTTCAGATGAAAAAAGCGTTCTTCAACCAGACTGTAATCATTGGGATTATTTTCTTTAAGCCATGCTCCAATCTCGTCAACCAGCCGGTTTTCGGCATCGGTCAGACCTGTCGAGTTCGAGTTGTTTTCCATGCCGGTAATCGACATACTTATAGATTATACGGTAATAATCAGGATTTTTCAACAAAAAATTCGGTGTTTTGTTATATTAAACCATGACATTTATGCGCATATTATGGTAGTATACCAAAAATGAAAAGCGCCGCCAGTGTTTACGATGAAACTCCCATCTACGCGTGCGTCAAAACATTGAGCGTTTCTTCATTGCGCCCCGCGGCAATCCGCTGCATAAGTTCGATTTTTTATAATTTTTTTTTCCGCCAGTACCGGGCCGCGTGGCTGCCAGGACGCGTTCCGGTAAGCAGGGTTGATCATCCCCTCGATTTGAAGATTCCTTTTGTCCCTTCATGGATAACCATTTACCTTGATTTTATCGCTTTTTGGATACGGATGTTGAGTTTTTTATTGCGAACATACCGGCGCAAGGTTCATGTCGCGGTAAGTGAGTTTTTAACGGCTATAGGCGAATTGTACCGTTGTGCCGCCGAAGCGTATCAAAAAAATTTCTCCACTACCGACAGGCCGTTTTATATTGCCCGCCCCCGCTTCTTTCTGATTCATCTGGTTGATCCCCACCTGATGTGCATACCCAGTTTGCACGTCATGGTGGTGATTCTGACCTACACCCGGTTTGCCGCCATACTCCGCTCGTTAGGTGAAACTGAACAGCGTTCCGCCCGGATTGATGAAATGAAACAGGGAGCGCTGGCGATTACCCATGCGATTCTTTTTGTGAAGCAGCACAGTGTAAATTGTATAGCCGCATCCCTGTATGCCATGACCTGTTTTGACGGGAAACTGTTCCCGCCGCAGGAAGCGGAAGCCTTTACCGCTCTGCTTTTTAATGACCCTCCCCCGCTTGCCGCTTCACCGGCAAATCGCCTTCCTAAAAATTACCGGCTGCGTCCCGGGGCGGCGCCGCGAACAAAACTTCCCGCCGCGGATGCCGCTGAAATCAAAACCCATATTATCAACCTGTACCGGCGTTTTCTTGCGGAGGGAAAGACCGCGCATAACTGGACAGAGCCGCTGTTGCGCTTTATGCAACAGTCACCGAAGAAGTAAGGATTCCTCAAACGCCTGCCAGAGATTGTCGCGCAGGGGCGGGTCGGCCTGTACGGTGATGTGATTACCATTACCTGACGGATCGGGAAACGAAATTGAGCGGGCATGAAGGCGTATGCCGCCGCCGCGCTCGCTGCGCCGCGCCCCGTATTTTAAATCCCCCTTGATGTGCAGACCCAGCCGCTCCAACTGCGCCCGTATCTGGTGATGCCGTCCGGTGATCAATTCTATTTCCAAAAACAGGTAATTATCACCCCTGCCCACCGGACGGCAGCAGAGAACCGCCTTTTTCCGCCCCGGCCCCGCTTCATCATAAGCATATGACTTGTTTTTGCGCGGATTAAATTGCAGCCAGTGGGTGAGTTCAACAAATTCGGCGGCATTTTGGGTAAAAAGCGCATTGTTTTCTGAGGACTCAACAATTGCCCAATAATGTTTTGTTACGCCGCCGGAAGCGCCGCCGCTCAAAGCGGCGTTCAACAAACGGAGGGCGGCGCCGGTACGGGCAAATACTACGCAGCCGGAAACCGGAACGTCAAGGCGGTGAACCGCCGTTGGCAGGGCAAGGCCGTCCGGCATAGGTGGCAGTTCTTTAGCCAGCAGTTGGGGCAGGTTGACCATTCCCCGGCCTGCCCCTTCAGCCGCTTCACCGGCAATTTTGTTGACCACAACACAGGCCGAATCACAATGGAGAATGCGGGACGCAATGTTACTCATCATGCAACAGCCCTATCCGTATCTTTTCAAAAATAATCCGCCCTGCCGCTTCCCGCAGACGTTCGCGGGAAAGTCTGCCGTCGTCAAGGGCCGCCGCAATCGCGCGGTGAGTCCGCCTCAGGTCAGGAGGCCACACCAGCACCATATCCGCGCCGGCGGCAAGGGATAATACCACCGCAATTTCGGGCTTTAAGCTGGTTTTGCCTCCTGCGGCGGCTGTACCGCTTGCGGCAGCCATCGAAAAATCATCACAGACGATTATCCCTTCAAAATCCAGTTCCTGCCGCAGCCAATCATCCATTACCGCCGGGGAAAGGCTGGCAATATTTTTGCTGTCCCAGGCCGGAACCGCCGAATGGGAAACCATAATCGCCCGCGCATGGCCGCCGCTGATAAGGGCGACAATCGGGGCTGTCAGTTCCGCAAGGGCCTCCCTGCTGCCCTTTAACACGGAAGGAAAGCGGTGGGGGTCGGCCCCGGCGCTGCCGGGAAAATGCTTGACCACGCAGAAAACGCCGGCCTGTTCCATTCCGGCGATAAAAGCGGCGGCGGCTTCGGCGGCAAATGCCGGGTCAGTACCATAAGAACGATTTTTCAAAAAATCACGATTATCCGCGTGTAAATATTCCGCCACCGGCGCAAAATTCAGGTTAATGCCCAGCGCGTTTATCGCCCTTCCCACGTTAAAACTGTCGGCGTTAATGCGCACAATAAGACTGCCCCTGTCCTGTGTCATTTCCCGGTAAGATGCCGCGGACGGCAAATCCGCAACGCCGGGCCGAAAGCGGTTTACCGTCCCCCCTTCGTGATCCACGGCCACCAAAGGCGGAATGGCGGCGCTGGTTTCTTCATCCAATTCAATAGTATTTTCCGATGTAATAAGCGCCGCGGTCTCGGCAATTAAGGCCTGTACCGCGTCATTGTTGGTTTCAAGATTATACCTGAACAGCATTATCCCGCCGGCGGGACATTCCTCAAGGAGCAGCCGCATATACGGCGGTAAACGCCCCTTACCGTCAATGCCGGAAATTATCACTTGGGCGGCAAGCTGCCGGTCATCAAGAGCGGCGGCAATGAGGGAGGCCTTGCGCCGCATGACAGTCTCTTGTGCGGCGCGTTCCCTTGCCGCCGCTGCGTCAGAGTCTTCTGCGACATTTACCGGCTCGTTCTGCGTATTTTCCACCGCGCCCCTTCTGCCGGAACAACCGGAAAACAGCAGTATTAACAAAAATGGCAGCAAGGGAAAAATGGACAAGGGGCGCATGGCTTACTATAAAAGGGAATGGGAAATTAGGGAAGCGGTAACGCCGAAAACGGCAGCCGAAAAGCGACAATAATCCCCACAAAATCACTAAAGCCTTTTTATCAAACTCCGATACTCTAAATGAACCGGAATAAATCGTGCGCTCGTCGAGTCTCCTCGGTTTGTCCGGATATCCTCACCCTTCTGGGGACAGGTGGGTCGAGGGTTCGTGTTTTTTCGAAAACACAATGGCACACAGGCATTTACATGAGTGAATGCCGCGTCTTCAAATAGAAGACGATTACTCTGTAATACGGCATGGAAGCCGCGGCGCCGCAAGCTGCCGATGGTAGCGGTGCGCCGGAAAAAGCCAAAGGAGTGAATTATGATAATCAATCACAACTTAAGTGCGATGTTTGCCGACAGGTCCCTCAAAGTTACCCAGTTGTACCTGGATAAAAACATGGAAAAACTGTCAAGCGGCATACGCATCAACCGCGCCGGTGATGACGCTTCGGGACTCGCTGTTTCTGAGAAGATGCGCGCCCAAATCCGTGGCCTGAATATGGCGGCATTTAATGCCCAGAATGGTATTTCATTCATTCAGGTAACGGAAGGCTATCTCCAGGAATCCGAAGACATTATCCAGCGTCTCCGTGAATTGGCAGTGCAGGCCTCCAACGGTATTTATACCGAGGAGGATCGTTTGTACATCCAGATCGAAGTCTCGGCCCTGGTCGCCGAGATAGACAGGATTGCATCGCACGCCCAATTTAACGGGATGAATTTGTTAACCGGTAGATTCGCCCGACCTGCGGGTGAAAATGTGGTTACTGCTTCTATGTGGCTCCATATCGGCGCCAACATGGATCAGCGGGAACAAGTATACATCGGCACCATGACTGCGAAGGGTCTCAGGATCCGCAACGTCGGTGACGATACATTTATTTCGCTGTCCGA
>JAITCL010000154.1 GCA_031283105.1 Treponema sp.
GTTTCAACTAACGCTCTTGAATTGGGAATTGATATTGGCGGTCTTGACGCGTCGGTAGTCGCCGGTTTCCCCGGTTCTTTTAACAGTTTTTGGCAGCAGTCGGGCAGGGCGGGCAGAAGGGGAGGCACGTCGGTTTCTGTGTTTATCGCAAGCGTATCGCCTATTGACCAGTTTATTATGAATGACCCGCAATGGTTTTTCCGCAAGAGCGCGGAAGAAGCTCATATCGATCCTGATAATCCGTATATTTTAACGGATCATGTTAAATGCGCGTGCTTTGAACTGCCGTTCACCGATGAAGAATTGGAAAGCGGCGGCAGTTATTGTCAAAATGCGAAAGCCGCCCTTGAGTATTTGGAAGAAGCCGGTATTGTGCGCCACACTGCCGAAAAATGGCATTGGGCAAACCGTTCGTATCCTGCGGAAGGGGTGAGTCTTAGAAGCGCGGGAGCGGACAATGTTGTTATAATTGACGTAACGGACGGAAGAAATTCAGTAATTGGCGAAATGGACAGACCAAGCGCAAAGGAAATGATCTTTGTAAACGCGGTATATATCCACAGGGGACGGCAGTACATGGTTGAACTGCTTGATATTGAAAACAGAAAATGCCATGTCCGCGAAGCGGAAGTTAATTATTTTACAGACGGACTTGTAAAGACAGATATAAAAGTTTTAACGGAAGATGAAAAATTTGTTTACGCGGGAGGGGAAGGAGTGTTATCTGACGTTCTTGTCCGTTCCCAGGTAACCAAGTTTAAAAAACTCCGTTTCCGTACCCATGAAAATATAGGCTACGGAGACATCAGCCTTCCTGAAGAAGAAATACAAACACGAGGGCTTGCGCTTCTCTTTGCGCCGGAGTCAAAAGGGGGCAAAGTATTGGCGGAAATGGACGAACAGGGCGTAGGAGAGGCTCTTTCCGGCGCGGGGACTTTGATACGGAACATTGCGTCAGTTTTTTTGCTCTGCGACCCCCGCGATTTGGGAATAGCCGAGCGCGTCAGAGACCCGCATTTTAGCGTTCCCGCGCTTTACATTTACGATAAATATCCGGGCGGCACGGGGCTTACGGAAAACCTTGCCCAAAGGATTGACATGCTGTTACGCGCAATTTTGGAAGCTGTCGAACGCTGTCCGTGCAAAAACGGCTGTCCTTCGTGCGTAGGTCCGGGGCGGAACAAGGACGCGGCAAAAGTATTTTTAAGGGCTTTACAATAGGGGGTATTAAATTGACAAAACACGGGAATTCGGTTAAAATATATTGCAATATTGCCTTTATTAAGGAGATATTTATGAAACAAACGGCTTTTTTTATCATTTTTTTTACCTGCGTTAGCGCAGTTAATTTATTTAGCCAGGAAGGATACGATAATCAGTCGGTATTAAATACTCAATACAATGAAACCCCTCAATATTATGATGACGGACAGGATCAGGTTTTTAATTCATATCAGGAAATAAATCAGGACATTGCAGCGGAACAAAACGATAATCCGCCTGAAGAACTTCAAATTCAGGAATTGACGGAGCAACCGGTACAAAACGAACCTGAAACGGTATTGAAGCAGGAACAACCCGCGGTATCACAAACACAGACTCAAACGGTACGGCAGGTACAGCCGATTCAGCAGACGCAGCCGGTTCAACAGACACAGCCAGTTCAACAGACACAACCGATTCAGCAGACGCAGCCAATTCAGCAGACGCAGCCGGTTCAACAATTTGTTGCGGGAAATATTACCCCTCTTACATTAGAGCTTGTCAATTTAATACATAGTTCGGGAAGAAGCCTTAACGAGCTTTATTATTTTATTTCAAAACCTTTTACAATGGTAATCAGAGAACAGTACGATGTTCCCAGAGTTGAAATTCAAAACGGAACGTTGATAATGCCTGACAACAGCCAAATCTCAACAATAGTATTCGGCGGAAATCAGGCCGGAAGACTGCACGGGTTTCCGGTTTCAGGAAGCGCGGATGTTTTTGAGGTTGTTTTTCAGGTTGGAAGCAGGGAAATCGCGTTGAAGTTCAGAAGAAATCCTTCAAATTTCTTTGAGCTTTTTTCCGCGATCATAGATACAAGGCCGTATGTTCTACATTCGGATACGGAGCTTCCGCAGTTGGCGATAAGCTCTAACATAAACACAAACAGCCAGAGGGAAGTACAGGCTTTTCCGTCCGCCCAATCAGGCGGCGGAAGCGGATATGTAGAGGGAAGGGGTTCTCTGGATAAAAACAGAATAACAGCGTATATAAAAAGACAAAATTCCTCATTAAATGGAAATTATATAGAAACGCTTGTTAACGTATACGTTGAGGAAGCGGCTTTTGAGAATATTAACCATGACATAGCGATAGCGCAAATGCTGTACGCCACGGATTTTCTTAAAAACAATCAGCGCGTATCATCGCATAACTATGCGGGATTAATCGGACTTCCGAACTGGGATGGCAGGTTTTCAAGCATGACGGAGGGAGTAAGGGCGCACATCCAGCATATTAAAGGCTATGCAAGCGTGGCAATGAACAGACAGCAAATAGTTGATCCGCGGTATTATCTTCTTGTTAACTTAAAATATTTGGGAACGGTAAAGACGTTTGATCAATTATATGAAAAATGGACGGCGAATTCCGTAAATTATAAAAAGAACATAGAAATGATTCTTGACGGACTTTTTTTGTATAAGTAGGAATTTGTTTAAGTCAACAAAAAATCTTCACTTGGGAGGGCGCGGGGGCGTTACTCTTTTTGCGGATTATAAATGTCAAAAAGCCTGATAATTGCGTTTTGATGAAAGAGTTTCGCGTATTTCCTCGCGCTCACGCCCAGACTGTCTGAAATGTCAGGATCAGCTCCGGCTTTCAGGAGAGCTTCCACCATCTTTTCATTACATGCCCCGGCAGCCACGACCAGCGCCGTTTGTCCGTCCTTGCTTTTGATATTTACATCAGCTCCGGCATTAATAAGATCATTTACCGGATCAATGTAATTACCCATAACGCCGTCTATGAGGGCGCTAGTCCCCCTGTCGTCCGCCTGCAGGTTCAGTTGCGCGCCGGCCATGATGAGGAAACGGATGATTTCCCTGTTTCCCGTTCTCGTGGCAATGTTGAGCAGCGGTACTCCGCTCTTGTTTCTGGCATTGGGGGAAAAACCCGCAGTCAGAAAGAGGGAAACTTCCTCTACACGGCCTTCGCTAACGCATTGGGACAGAGACTCTCCTGTAACGGAAATTCCCATTTGGAGCAGGGTTTTCTGTGCCTTGAGGGTTTCTCTGGCTGCCTCCTGTTTTTTGAAAGCCTCGTTTTCCGCATTAAAAAACATTTGCAATGAGGCATCGTTATGGAGGAATGTAAAGCAGGAAGCAAATTCTTCCGCTATACCCGTAATAGTCTCCTGACCATAGATTATGAACGGTAAATGTGAACCGCAGGAAAATCCCGCGAGAAAATCGAACCATCGTTTGGAAAGGGCAGAGAGAATAATCACATGGGTAGGGGCGTTCGCCCGCTCTTCATCTTTTCTCTCGGAGTCAGAGAGACCAAAAAAGGCTATGAATTGAGTAAAAAACTTTTCATTATGAGACTTGATAGAAAGATTTTCAACGATAATATTCATTTCTTTCAGAAGGGACGAGAGCCGGTCGGCTATCTTGTTGTCTTTTACGGTATGGATTAAAAGTGTTTTCATGCTTCTTTCTATAATAACAGTATTTTTTAATTAAGGGAACATCTAAAAGCTGAAGTTTTAGATGTTTTTGTAACCTTAATTCTTTCCAAAATTCTTCGCGGACGCCGCCTTATATTGAGCCGGTATTTGAAAATTTGTATAATAAAGACAGATTTACAAGCAAATAAGAGGGTATTTAACATGAACATTGATTTGGAACAAATACGGAATTTTTTTAAAAACGACCGTTTTGCCACAGAAAACGGAATGGTTGTTGATTCGGTTACGGAGGATTGTGTGGTATGCGGCATGGAATTGCGCGCGGAACATAGAAATGCCGCCGGCGGCGTGCAGGGCGGCGCTATCTTCACGCTGGCAGATTTAGCCTTTGCTGTTCACTGCAATCTGGCGATGGTTTGCGGTGAAACCGACAAGTTGACGGTAGGGCAGTCGTGCAGTATTTCCTTTTTGAAATCTACAAAAGGCCGCCGCCTGACCGCAATATCAACGTGCATCTCCAAAGGCCGCAGTATATCCGTTTACAGAATCCGCATCGAAGACGATCTGGGTGTGGAAATAGCGGAAATGCTTGCGAACGGATTTACGCTGGCTTAGAAAAGTGACTGTCACCATGCGGCATATTGAAAAACAGCCCCTAAACTTGCTATCCTCAATAGCATAATGATTGATATTCAAAACACGGTGAAAAATCTGCATCCCCTGGAAGTACGGATAATCCTTTCGTATAAACAGGGCGATGAACTGACCATCGAAAAAGTTGAAGAAGAACTGGGCTTTAAGCCGGGTAACGGCAATCAGGCGCTGTCATGGCTGGCGGGCAAGGGGTTGGTCACTGAAATACGGCGGGAGGCGGCGGTTTTTTATGAGCTGACCGATTTGGGCCGGGACTGGGAAGAAAAGGGCAGCCCCGAAGAGCGTATTATCGAACTGGTGAAAAACCAGAGCGGACTGCGGCTGCCTGATATTGCCGGGGCGCTTAAACTGGAAAACAAGGACATTGGCAGCGCCTTTGGGAATCTTTCCAAACGCGGCGTACTGGCAATGGACGGCGAAAAAAAAGTGATCATGGCAAACGGCAGCCCCTCAATGGAGTATTTTGGCGTTTTGCGGGGACTGCTGAAAAAAGCCGCTGCCGGGGAAGGCGGCTTGATTGCCGAAGCGTCGCTTAACGCCGCCGAAAAAGACCTGATGTCCGGCATTGCCAAAAAACGCGGCGCGACTGACGCCGCTTTCCGCCAGTTTGACCGCGAGACGGTGGTTTTTGGTTTTACCACAGCGGGAGACGGCTCCGTTCCCGCCGAAGCGTTGGCGGCAGCGCTTAAGGCGGCGGGTATTTCAGGCGATGAAATCGGAACCCTTACCCCCCAAATGCTTGAAACGGGAAGCTGGAAGGACAAGGCGTTCAGATCGTATAACGTAAAAACGCCGCCTGTGCGCTTAACGCCGGGACGCAGCAACCCTTATGCGAAATTTCTTGAAAATGTAAAAGATAAACTTGCTTCCCTGGGCTTTGAAGAATTTGACGGCCCGTTAGTCGAAACTGAATTCTGGAATTCAGACGCGCTGTTTATGCCGCAGTTTCATTCAGCCCGCGATATTCACGATGTGTACCGCATCGCGGAACCGGAAAAAGCAAAAGCAATCGAGGAACCCTGGCTTTCCAACATTGCCGCCGCCCACGAAAACGGAGGAAAAACCGGCAGCCGGGGCTGGAATTATGCCTTTGACCGCGAATTTACCCGGCGGCTGATACTCCGCAGTCAGGGAACGGTGCTTTCCGCAAAAACCCTGCCAAAGGCAAAAATCCCCGGCAAGTATTTCGGCATTGTCCGCTGTTTCCGCTATGACCGCGTTGACGCTACCCACCTGCCGGATTTTTACCAGACTGAGGGCATTGTGTTAGGCGAAAATGTCAACCTCCGTACCCTGCTGGGGATGCTGGAAATGTTTGCCCGCGAGGTTGCCGGGGCGAAAGAGGTAAAATATGTCCCCGGCTATTTTCCCTTTACCGAACCTTCGGTAGAGGTGCACATTAAACACCCGGTACTGGGCTGGTTTGAACTGGGCGGCTCCGGCATTTTCCGGCCTGAGGTGACCGAAAGTTTGGGAGTCCATGTGCCGGTTGCCGCGTGGGGTATTGGCATTGACCGCATGGCCTTGATGGCTTTGGGCCTTAACGATTTGCGGGAATTGTTCAGCCACGATATTGAAAATGTGCGGTTGCGCCGCAGTAAGGATAATTGAAATGCCTAAAATTGAAGTGAACGAAGAAGTTTTTTACACACTGGCGAGTCCCGATGGAAAACGTTGGGCTGATAAAGACGCGTTTGAAGAAGCCCTTACCTGCGCCAAGGCGGAACTTGACGAAGACAGCGACAAGAGTCTGCCCGTACCGGAGCGTGTCTTGAAAATCGAACTGAATGACACCAACCGCCCCGACCTGTGGGGAACCGCCGGATGCGCCCGCCAGTTGCGGGTATACAACGGCGGTAAAATGCCGGAATATCCGTTTTTTTCACAAACCGGTAATATACAAAAGGCGGCGCACAAGGTAAAAGTGGAACAGAGCGTTCAAAAAGTGCGGCCTTATCTGGCGGGGTTTATCGCCGGCGGCAAGGCCATTTCCGATCCTGCGTTACGCGACATGATTCAGACTCAGGAAAAACTTGCCTGGAATTTCGGGCGCAAACGGCGTACCATTTCGATGGGTCTGTACCGCATTGCAAAAATCAACTGGCCGATTATCTACAAGGGCGTTGCTCCCAACAGCGTTTCATTTGTGCCCTTACAGTGGGATACGCCGCTTACTCTGACCGAGATTCTTAAACAGCATCCCAAGGGCAAAGAATACGCCTTTATTCAGGAACACGAGCCTATTCACCCGCTGCTCACCGATTCGAAAGGCGGCGTTCTTTCATACCCGCCGATTATCAACTCCGCCGATTTGGGCGCCGTGCAGGTCGGCGATACCGACATTTTTGTTGAGCTTACCGGAACGGACATTAGTCTGGTGACATTGGCCGCTTCCATCGTCGCCTGCGATTTGGCTGACAATGGTTTTACCATTGAGCCGGTGGAGGTTGAGTACGAATTTGACACGCCCTTTGGCAGAAATGTCGTGTATCCGTACTATTTTCAGGAGCCGGTATTTTGTTCTTTGGCAAGAATCGAAAAATTTTTGGGCGAAAAACTCAGCGCCCATGAATGTGTGCGGGCTTTGAACCGCATGGGCGTAAAGGCCGAAAAAGCCACATCAAAGGAACAGGGACAGGAAGCGTTAGGTGATGTCGAAGGCATAAGCGCGTGGCCGCCCGAATACCGCAATGATTTTCTCCATGCCGCCGACATTGCCGAAGACGTGATGATAGGCCGCGGCCTCGGTTCATTCAAGCCGGAACGCCCCGGCGATTCCACCGTTGGCCGCCTCAGCCCCATTACTTTATTCAGCCGGCAGGTAAAGGAAATTTTTATCGGCATGGGCTATCAGGAAATGATTTACAATTATTTGGGTTCCCGCAAAGACCTGGTTGAAAATATGCGCGGTGAAGGAGGGCGGATTATCCGCATTTCCAACCCCATGACCGAAAATTACGAATATGTCCGCGACTCGGTTATTGCGTCGCTTGCGGCAAGCGAGTCCGTTTCAGGCCATTCGGTGTACCCGCACCAAATTTTTGAAGTCGGCAAAATCGCCTACCGTAACAGCCAGGAAAATTACGGCGCTTCAACCCGCCAGTATGCGGGTTTTCTCCATGCCGATAAAGACGCCAATTTTAACACAGCCGTCGGTCAGTTGCAGACCCTGTTCTATTACCTTTCCCGCGAATACGATGTGGAGGAATCCGGCGACCCCCGCTTTATTCCGGGGCGGGCAGCCGCCATACTGTACAAGGGTAACAAAATCGGCGTATTCGGTGAACTTCACCCCGAAGCGCTGGAAAACTGGGGCATTACCGTACCTTGCACCGCGGGAGAAATTGATCTTGATGCGTTGAACGACATAAATTACTGAAAATGAAGGCAAAATGAATAATATGAGTTACCGGGTAAAAAAAATGTATCCCTGGCTTTACAGCATACAAGATCCCCAAAATGTATTTTGTTATTTGGCGGTTGGAAAAGAAAAAGCCTTGTTATTTGACACGGTATACGGCATCGGCAGCCTGCCTCTGGCTGTCAAAGAAATAACGGATAAGCCTGTATACGTTGTTTTGGGACACGGTCATCTTGACCACGCCAATGGCGCTTGTCAATTTGAAGAAGCCTGGCTGCATGAAGCTGATTTTGAATTATGCCGCCTTCATACATCGGAAAAATACCGCATGACAGCCCTGAAGCAGGCAGAGGAAAGCGGCATCGCGCTGCCTCATGATTTTAATCCCGATATATATCTCAAAGCCGGCACCGGCAATTTGAAGAAGTTGGATATTGGCAGAATATTTGATTTGGGCGGCCTGCATATAGAAGTGATTGGCATGGGAGGACACACTGCCGGTTCCATAGGCATCCTCGCTCAGGAACACAAGGTGTTGCTGACCAGTGATTCGGCAACGCCTCAGGTATGGATGTTTAAAATTGAATCTTTGTCTGTCAAAGAATATATAGCCATGCTGGAACGGGTCGTTCAGCTTGATTTTGATACTTTTATAACCGGACATACCGACGAAGTTATGCCAAAGTCTGATTTTTATAAATACATCAATGTTGCGCGTCATATTTCTGTTGAAAAATCCGAACCTTTTAAATATCACCCTGAGTTAAAAGGGCTTCTGTACCGGGAAGACGGCGTTGAGATTGTATTTAGTGAAGCAAAATTAATATGATGTTATTATTTCCCCACGCAGAATTTACTGAACATTTCTTCAAGAATATCGGCGGTTGAGACTTCCCCGGTAATTTCGCCTAACGAATTGACCGCTTCCCGCAGCAGGGGGGCGATAAGGTCAAGCGGCTGCCCTTGTTCTGCCAAAGCCAGAGTTTCTTCCAGCGCGGCGGCGGCGGCTTCTACCAGATTTTTTTGCCTGACGGTGCCGAGGGACGCTGCGGCATCCGCCGTGTTCAGCCCTGCTTCAATAGTTGTAACAATTGCCGATTCCAGTTCCGCAATACCTGTGCCGGTTTTCGCGCTGATGCTGATACAATCGTTGTCAATTTTTATTCGGGCGGGGAGGGGAGTGATGTCGGCCTTATTCCAAAGGATGAGCAGCAGTTTATTGTGCGCCGCCTGAAATTCGCCGATAAAGGCGGTATCTTCACCGGTAATGCCCGCCGCGCCGTCTATAAGGTACAAAACCAATTCAGCCGCTTCCAGTAAACCGCGGCTGCGTTCTACGCCGATTTTTTCAACGGGTTCAAACGATTCCCGCAGACCGGCAGTATCGGCAAGGCGGATGGGAATCCCGTCAAGGGAAATGACCGCCTCAATCCAGTCGCGGGTGGTGCCGGGAATTTCGGTGACAATGGAACGTTCTTCCTTTAACAGCAGGTTGAACAGGCTGGACTTGCCCGCGTTGGGACGGCCTGCTATCACGGCAAGAATCCCCTCCTGATAGATACGTTCCCGCCGCCACGATTGGGCAAGCGTGCGCAGACGGGCAAGGATTTCCCGTACCGGCTGCTGGCCGGAAAAGCGCCCGGCGGCTTCATCCGCGTTGGCGCTGATTTCATCCTCAGAATAGTCAAGCAGAATTTCTACGCCGGAAAGGACTGCGACCAGTTGTTGTTTAATAGCGTTGATTTCCTGTTCCAGTACGCCGGAAAGCCGGTTTATAGCATGACTGCGGCCTTTGTCCGTTTGGGCGCAAACCAGTTCCATGACCGCTTCGCTTTGAGTCAGATCGAGTTTGCCGTTCATAAAAGCGCGAAAGGTAAATTCACCGGGAAGGGCGTCCCTAAAACCGCAGTCCCGTAAAGCGGCCATTACCCCTTTGCCCGCCGCGCTGCCGCCGTGGCAGGAAATGTCCAAACTGTCTTCGCCGGTGTAACTTTTGGGGGCGCGAAATACAGCGGCCAATACTTCGTCAACCTTCTGACCGTTAGGCGCAATTATCCAGCCGTGAATGACGGTGTTCCCTGCGGCGTGACGCAGTTTTTCCGGCTGGGAAAAAATCTTTTCCGCAAGCTCCGGCGCTCCCTTGCCGGAACAGCGGATTAGCGTAAGGGCGCCGCTGCCGGGCGTAGTGGCGAACGCCGCTATGGGAGAATCGTCGCCGTAGGAATTAATTTTCGGCATTGTTTTCCGCAAGGCGCAAAGAACGAAAGAGCCAGGGAGCGCCGGCTGAAACCCACAGGGCAAACAGGGCAAAACGCAGGAACATTAAAAGCGGGTAATTACCGGAACCATGAAACTTGACCATAATTTTTTCGGTGAGTACAAACAGCAAAACTACCACGGTCATTCCCAGTAAAAGACGGACAGCCAGGGTAAGGTATTTGAAAACGCCAACCCTGCCGGAAAGGGCGGAAGCGGTAAAGCCAATATGAAATCGGCATAAATAGTAACCGGTTCCCAGACCGAGAATTATTGCGCCGGGCATCAACAGTTCCGCAGAAGGCCGGTACAGGATCATAGCAAAGGCAAGGGCGGCGCACGCAACAAGGCCAGCGCGGGGGCTGTGCGCCGCAAGCAGCGCCCCAATTCGCTTGCCGGCGAGAAAATAAACCGCAAGCAGTATGCCGCCGATTATCCAGCCCCCGAAAACATCCGTAGGAAAATGTACGCCAAGGTAAATTCGTGAAAATCCTATTAACAAACAAAAAAGGGCGACGATGCCGTACAACCGTTTTTGTTTTCCCCATGAGGCGATGATCGCCCACATGACCAGCGAATTCTGGGCGTGACCCGACGGGAAGCCGCCCATGCGTTCACCAATCATGCCCACCGAAGGATCGTAGCCTTCAAAAAAAGGCCGGGGCTGATCCAGCGCCAATTTAAGGGCAATGTTCAGCCAGACTGAAATAAGCACCGTCGTTCCCAGGCGCAGACATTTTTTTTCATCCACACACCAGTACATAAGGGGCAGTACAATTATGTATACGGCGGCGGAACCAAATGCGGTAATTATTTTCATACACGCCGTGAGCGGCGGATTTGCCCCGGTTTGAATCAATCTGATACAATCCAGTCCCCATTGCAGTATGGCTTCCATTAAAATCCCTCAAAAAAAGTTTGATTTATGGCGCTTATCGCCGTTCTTTGCTGTCTGGTCGGTGCCGTATTTGTCTTTATATCCGCCATTATTTTTTGAATCATTTTTTGTAACGCTTCTTTGTTTATAGTAATTAAAACAAAAAATTCATAGCGTTCAATATCATCATTTACCGGCGGCGTTTCGGCATTTTCATTTTCCACGCTGCCGGGGATTTTTTTCTGTTTTATCCAGAAAGTTTGTTCCTTATCGGCTCCCGGATATTCCCCGTCTGATACTTTTTTTATCAGCGAGGCAAAATATTCGCCGTATTCATCATCGGGGTAAAGAGAAGCCGAAGCGACAAGCCGTTTTTCCACCCTTTGAACAATCAACCGGGGCATATCCTGCGCGGTTGTAAATCCATCGGCCCATTGCTGTAAAACATTAATGGTATTGCCCCGGTTTTCCCCGACAAACACATATTTGCCGCTGTATGCGTCAAGGGACTCAATACCCTGAACTCCCCTGTCCAAATAAGCGCGCAGCCATGCGGGGATTTCTTTTTCCGGTGAACCATTTTGCGAATTAATTATCTCCCAGGACTCAGACAACCCGGCCTGTTCCTGTAACTTGTTCTGCACGGGATCGGGAATGAATAGTACCGGTTCTTTTTTCGTAACGCAGGCAAAAAAAATAATTATCGGTAAAAGCAGAATTGTTTTGTTTTTTATCATACTATATCAATTGGAAATTACAGGACTGCTTTTCGTTTCATACGTATCAGCCGCATATATCGGGATTTCTTTCGCCATTGTTGTTGCCGCTCCTGCCCCGGCGGTATTCTGCGTTTGAATATCAACCAATTCTTCTTCTAAAAGCGGTAGTGTCGAAAATAAAACCGCAAATTCATCCCAAATGGTATTTTGATTCACTGTTCGAGACGGCGCTGCGGATGTTCCGATAATACCGGCGTTTTTTTCAAGCGGGAGTTTTGTTAAATTCGGCGTTGATAGGGCAGATGTCTGTGCCGCTGAATTCGTTTGTGTTCGGGATTTACCCGCCGTAGATTTATCTATGCCGCCGCCCAGTCTTATCCTGCCCTCTCCTGATAAAGCGCCGGGGAGTCTTATACTCCCAACTTTGTTTTCCAGGGAATATTCTTCGCTCAGGATCAGTTTTGCCTCCATGCGGTATGGCCGTATATAAAATTCTACTACAATGGGGATAAGGTCTTGCGGTTCGGAAAGGGTAAAGTATACCGGTATCTCGACAATGGTATCTTCGGCGCTAAGACGCAGTGAAATGTTATTCTCTTCCCTAACCATGTCCATCCAAACGCCGTCAGTTGAAGATGATTGCAAGGGGAAGAAAGCGCTAAAAATGGCCTCTTCTGCGGCGGGCATGATATGGAACAGGAAAATGCCCCCGCCCTGATCGCTGTCATTATGGAAGAAGTTTATCGGGGAGAGTGAATAGGCGTCATTTGATCCGGTGGAAAGCCCGTAACTCTGTCCTGCCGCTGCCCAGCGGGGGGCTTTTACATTGACCGGCGACAGTGATTGCGCATCAGTCAATGGAGCTGTTGAATTGCGAAGGCTGCCTTCAAATTGATACCACCGGAGCAGTTCGGGCGGCGGCGGCAGGGCCGGCGGTTTTGCCGCCGTACTTCTTTCATTTGTGTTATCAGCGTCTTCTATCAGGCGGACTTGTTCAGGGTAGGCCGTTCCCGCCGCCAGATGGCTTCGGATGGTATGTTCCCGGTTATTTTCAAAGAAATGGCCCAGGTTTGCCGCTTTGGGGGAAACCGGCAAAGTTATTTCACGGGAGATGCCGGTGTAATCATTTCGTCTGAGTTGGAAGGGAAAGGCCTCCATGCGCAGAGAATAGAAGCCCGCCTGTTCAGGCGCTTTCCAAAGGATGGTTCCCATGCCGCCGCTTATTTTTCCTTCGCTGATGACGTTTTTGCCATTGTACCAGATAACGTAGGGGTCAAAACGGCTGTCAAAATCAAGCCTGGTTTCCAGCATAACAATAGTTCCCGGCGGGATAAGCTGCGAACCGGACTGGCCGGGCAGATACATCGAAATATCTTTAAGATGAAATTCGGCGTTGTCCAGATAGAATATGTTTGTTTCTGTGCGGGACAGGGTTTCTCTTACCCCGATTGCCTCAAAAACCAGAGTGTACGAGCCTATTTCCAGAGTTTTGGGCAGGGATAAATAGGGCAGTTCCCCGGAAAGGGATTTTACCACAATATCCACATTGGTATTTTTTACTACCGGTTTAATATCGGTTAAGGATGGCGCATCTGGTACCGCCGCCTGCTCCGGTAATTCCCCTGCCTTCTGTTCCTTTAAGTCGTTCCCTTCCGCTTTTTCGGTTTCTTGAGCTATTTCTTCCTCTGTTATTATTGGAATTTCTTCAAAAGTTTTATCGTTTGTTGTATCCGGCTTTACCTCTTCCTCTATTTCAGCTTCCACCGGCTTTGCCTCTTCAGCATAAGACTGGAGTATATACCGAAACTTTTCCCCGGCAACTTCACCCTGGGAATTTTCAAAATACACCAGCAAGCCAATCAAGTCCGGATCATTTGCCACTGAAACAGTAAAATAAGGTCGAATTTTATCGTCTGAACGTATTAGAGAGCAACTTTCAAGAGAGCTGCCATTTACCGAAGCTCTTACCTGATAACTTCCGCTTGAAGGAAGCAGCAATTCCAGTTCCCCACAGGCAGAAAAAAGAGAAAAAAAAATTACGATAGCGGCTGCTTTTCCGGCAACATTAACATTCATCACGTTACGAATATTCCATAGACAATATAGCGCAAAAATGGAAATAATTCTAGGTTTTTCACCTTTATTTTGATAAAATAGCGTTATGCAAACTACCAGAGCAATAGTGTATTTGGATAAATTTTGGAAGAATTTTAAGATGATTCGGGAACGGATTGGGCCGGACAGGCATATCTGTGTGCCGGTCAAGGCGGACGCCTACGGGCATGGAGCCGCCGCCATTGCCCGCGCGAGCCTTGCGGCGGGGGCGTCTTCCCTTGCCGTAGCCAAAACGGAGGAAGGGGCGGCGCTGCGGGAGGCGGGAATAGACGCCCCGGTATTGCTTTTTTCCCAGCCTTTGCCCGTCGAAATCCCCGAAATCATCAAACACCGGCTGATTCCCCTGGTTTCGGACGGGGAATTTGCCGCCATGCTGGATAAAGCGGCGGGGGCGGCAGGTATACGGCTTCCCGTTCATCTGAAAATAGATACCGGCATGGGCCGCATGGGCTGTCCGTTCCATGAAGCCCCCGCTGTGGCAAGTCAAATAGCCGCCTGTACCGCCCTGGAATATGCGGGAACCGCCACCCATTTGGCCGCCGCCGATTCCGCCGCAGTTGATGACCGCGCCTACACCGAGCGGCAAATTGCCCGTTTTAATGAAGCGCTGGACGGTATTCGGGCGGCGGGTCTGAATCCGGGGATTGTTCACGCCGCCAATTCCGGCGCGATTATCCTCCATCCGGGAGCATGGTTTGACATGGTGCGGCCAGGGATTCTCCTGTACGGTTACAAAACTGTTGAGGAAACCGAAGCCGGCCTGACCCTGCCGCCCCTGCGGGTGGAGCCGGTCATGGAACTGCGAACTACGGTTGTTTTTGTCAAACAGGTGAAAAAAGGCGAAACCATTTCCTACGGCAGAACATGGGCTGCCCCGCAGGACACGGAAATCGCCGTATTGTCCGTTGGGTACGCCGACGGTCTGCCCCGTCTTGCCAGCAACCGGTGGCAGGCGTTCATCGGCGGCAAGGCGTATCCGCTGGCTGGCCGTATCTGCATGGATCAATGCATGGCCGACCTTGGCCCCGCATCGGGAGTCCGCCGCTGGGACGAAGCGGTACTGTTCGGCGGCCCCGCCCCCGACGCCGCAGACCTTGCCCGTTTAATCGGCACCATCCCCTACGAGATTACCTGCAATATTAATAAACGGGTGCCAAGAGTGTATGAGGAATTTTAATCACGGAGGAATAATGTTTGTACAGGGGGATACTTCTGCGTAACTTATTGTTATGTGCCATTTGACAAAAACAAGCAAGAAAAACACCATTGACAAAAAATTTCAATAATATATAATAAAAATATGGATATATTTGCGGAAAAAATAGGTAATATAAAGGAATCTATCCTCAAATTTGTACCTGCCAGATATATTTATCTTTTTGGTTCTCATGCTTACGGCGACCCAACGGAAGAAAGTGATATAGATATTTATGTTGTAACTCCGGATAATACTGGTAATTTTTCGGAATTATATGCAAAAATAATTGGTGATTTAGGTGATAAAAAGATTTTTTTCATTGATTTACTTTTAGGGAGAGAAACTGTTTTTAACACAAGAAAAAAAGACAATATTTTCGAAAAAACAATTTGCCAAAAAGGGAAACTGTTGTATGAACAATGAAAATGATGTAAATTTTTCTATTAATTCTGTTGAGAAAGTCAAGCTTTTAAAACCAATTATTAATATACGAAATGAAATTAATAATCAACATACCTCGCCTTGAAGTCAAACCGCGTACCTTGCAAATTTGGTTAAAACCGCCTATAAAAAACTGTTCAATGAAAATGCCCAAGCCGGTTAATCGGATAAAACCTTTCTCTTGTGAGAAAGTATTTTTATAGCAAGGAGTTTTTTATGGCAGAGAATCTAAAACATGACCTAGAGAAAATTTTAGATTGGAGAAAAGATATTGGCGAGCAATCCGAATATGTAAAAAAAGCGATAGAACCTTTGTTCACATGGGAACTTGCCTATAAAGAGGAATGTCTATATGTTGAAAAAGAAGATCGCAAAAACTTCTGGAAGACAAAGAATGAAGAAGACCCTAATTTTGTAAAAGAGCATATATTAAAAAAATTTAATGTAGGTGATTTGTTCACTTCTATGAGTTTAAAAAATAATTGGAATAATATCAGACCCATAGTTGAAGCCTTAAAATCCCTCGGTATTGAAGGTGAATTCTCCCAAAACAAAATAACTATTTATGATGATAAATATTTGAAATCTCTTGATAAAGATTATTTTGATAGGGAATTAACAAAATATGACTACGAAGATGATCCGGAGGAATGGGAAGGATACGATGGCGATCCTGAAGATAGGGATTATATAATAAAGGAAAGAAAACTTACCCATCGTGTCCGCCAAGTTAAAACCGCGCAAAAAACAGGCTACGTCCAGGGCGTCTGTGAGAGCGTTCTCGCTTTCAACAATGATGAAAACAGAAAGATTATGACCGAAGCCACCATGACTTTCCTCAGTAAAAAACTGCTCTCTGAAATGAACGTAACCAAAGACATGGCGCAGAAATTCGCCAACCCCGAAACATACAAAGCCCTTGAACAATGTGTTTTTGCACCAAAACAGGAACAACAACTTGAACAGCAGCAGTTCCAGAGACGGGGAATGTAAAGAAGGAGTTAATATGAATATGACAAAAAATATTAACGGTTCTAAAATACTTGCCGCGGCAAAAATGCTTCCCGATAAAAAAGCAAAGAATGGCTCTGGACGCGCCGCCGAAGCGTCGGCAAAACGGCTTGGAACAAGCGCCTCCACTATGTATCAGGCCAAGTCCGCTATAAAAAACGCCTCTGAAAAGGATTTGCAGGATATAAGGGATGGCAAAGCGTCAATAAAGAAAGTTTATATTAAAAACAAACCAATTATTGAAGTATCTCCGCTTAAAAAAGTGGTGGATATTCTTGAGAAAAACGGATTCCGCGTGCTGAAAGTAGAGGAAGATTATAATAATCTTCATGCCCCTGTAGGTACAATGAATTTACAAATTGTTCCAGAAAAACCGGCGGCTTCAACTCCCAAAAGAGAGAACCAAAAAACATTTTTAAGCGCTTTTCAAGACGAAATTAATAAAAAGTAATTGCGATACTCGGTGTTTATATTAATTTTTTTATTAACATTGTTATGGTTTTTTTGATAGGTCCCTTTAATAGAATTGCAAGTTCAAGACCTTTGGCATAAAGAAATGCGGCTTCCTGTCTTTTAGTCATTTTTTGTCCCTCCTTTGGGAAAAGTTAATTTGTGGTGAATTGATTATACCACGGGAGGGACTTCATTTTAATCGGGTAATACCCTCCGAAATGTGATACCTCCCGCGCAAGCGGGGTTGCTGGATACAACAGTGGTAACATATTTTGGGGGTTTTTATAAATATTGTTTCAAAGGAGACAAAAATGACCGCTAAGTAAATGACGGATATTGCCGAATCGCTGGAAAAACTCGGATTTGAGATTATTAAAATTAAAGAAAAGAAAGAATCTCCTGATTTTCCGCGTTCTCTGGCGATCACACAAATTATAATGACTCCCATCGAATTAAATGCTGAAAAACATGAATAGAGTTGTTCGCCATCTTAAAGAAGACATATCATCAGAACCAGAATTTGAGATAAAAATTAAGCTTCAGTTTCCTACTTTAGCTTTTAGACTGGCAGTTAAGTCCGATGAAGATTCCCATTTCAAACCAGAGGATGCCTGTTTTATCTCTTGATCCTGCACCAGGTAAATAGCATATGTTTCAGCCACTTGTTTAACTTCGCGGATAGCATCGCCTTTTCCTTTGGGAAGCTTTTTTATTTTAGCCAGAGTTTCGAGGGCTAAGTGCATAACTCCTATGCGTTCCATTTTTGTCAGTTCTGTAAAATAAGTCATTTTTTGTCCCTCCTGTGGACTTAATTAAGTTATGGTTGACCTATTATACCACGGGAGGGACTTCTTTTTAATTGTGCAAAACCTTTTAGGCGCTCATGGTGAGCAAATAATGCATTTTATCTGTTAGCTTGACTTCCCCCTAATATTATGAGATAATTCCATAAGAGGAAACCCATCCCGTGGAAGAGTCTCAAATTGTCAAGTTAATAAAATTTAAGTTCCTGCCTTTTATGTTATTGGCAGTTGGGTTTATCAGTTGTGCTTCCAGCCAGGCTTCTGTTTCTAAAGCCCCTTCATTGGATGAGGTTATACAACAAGCCGCCGGAAGAATAGAAGAACGTCTTGACAACGGAACCAAAGTAGCGCTTATAAATGTGCAGTCGCCTACAGCCCAATTTTCTGAATATGTACTCAATTATCTGGAGTCCATTCTGGTGAATAACGGAAAACTTATTGTGGTGGATCGCGCTAATCTTGATAAAATTCGTCAGGAACAGGGTTTTCAGCTTTCAGGCGAAGTAAGCGATGAATCGGCTAAAGCAATAGGAAAAATGCTGGGGGCGGGCGCCATTGTTACCGGAACGCTTATCAATATTGGCGATTCATACCGTCTTACTCTTAAAGCGATAAACGTCGAAACCGCCACGGTTGCGGTCTCTTATCCGGCGGATATTGCCAAAAACGAACGGGTCAGAGTGTTGCTTGCATCGCAAAACACGACAGCGCCGTCCAACAGGCAAACACCGGTGTCTGCTTCTTCATCTTCCCGGACTACGGCTAGCCAGACACCCGCTACTGCTTATAAAATCGGCGATACCGGTCCGGCGGGAGGAATTATCTTTTATGACAAGGGTAACACCAGAAACGGATGGCGGTTTCTGGAAGCCGCTCCGGCGAATACTGAAAAAGCGGCTTTGTCTTATTCTACATTTCAAGTAAGCGGGGTAAGCCGCAAAGTTGGAGAAGGGAAAGAAAACACCAAAAAATTTATGGAAATATTTGAACAAAAAGGTGGAGGGATTAATACCGCCCCCTGGTTGTGCAACGATTTGAACATAAACGGCTTTAACGATTGGTATTTGCCTAACAATGACGAACTTTTATATATGTATAACAATTTATATTCAAAGGGACTTGGAAATTTCAAGAGTTTAAATTATTGGTCTTCATACGGGAATAGCCAAGGAACTAATTATATTGATTTTTCTAATGGATCAGAGCATGGAACAATTAATTATGATTATTATAAATATCAAGTACGCGCGGTGCGGCAGTTTTAGGCGGCAAATGTTATAAGATTGATCCTTTTACATAAGGGGGAGAGAAAATGCCTTTTTGGGTCATTAAGGTAGAATTGCGGGAAAGCTATAAAATTTATATTGAATTTAATGATGGGCTTAGCGGAGTTATTGATTTCCAAAATAAATTAACAACAGACCATAGGGGCATTATTAAAGAATTGATAGATAAAGATAAGTTTAAAGCAATAAAAATTGAACGGCATACATTATGCTGGGATAATGGGGTTGATTTTGCTCCGGAATATTTACACGACCAGATAGAAATGGAGAAAAAAGTTGCATAAAGGCAACTAGTGTCCTGTAAAAAACATTTTACAACAAACCTATTTCGCAAATATGCGTCAATTTGATGAAAACAAGCGGTAAATCATTCGTTTTTAACAGATTACCCCGCACTTACGCTTTTTTTATAATAAAACCGCCAATGAGGCATTTTGTTGTCTGTATTTTACGGGACACTAGCCGCTTTAGCGGCGTACAGTTACAGTCCTGTTATATGCCGTTTGCCCGTATAACATCATTATATAGATTTATTATTCATTATTATTTAGATTACGAATGTAAGATGGTGCATCTACTGATCTTGTATTAATTATTACTCTAACATCTGGTAATATATCATTTAAAAAAAACAATAAACTATTTTTTAATATAAGACTATAATTATAATTATATTGGTATCTTAAATAGCTTGTAAGTTCTGCGCCATCAGTGGAATCAATATTTTCAGTTGACCAATAGCCCCCTAAATTTCCATATTCAAATAATCGAAGATTAGACTGAAAACTTAAATTCCATTGATAAATAACTGCCCAATGATCAGGAATAATTAACAATAAGGCATCATTTGAATTAACAGGAATGATCATTATTCTCGTTACGGGATAACCAGAATCATCTACTGTCCTTGCAAGGGAATAAAAAAACACATTCGAAGTATTGTTTTGTATAAATTTATAATATATATGTTCAGGCGCATTCCCTTCACCATAAATTGGTTCTGACCACAAAAAATGGAACATTCTGAATGAATCATGTGCTGCCAGTTGTGTTGTAATGAGAATGAAACAAAGTATTAATATATTATTCTTCATTAATTCTTTACGTTACCTGTATAATATCCCATCTGTCCACATGAAGTACTCGATAATAATATCTATTTGTCGTATCATATTGATTTGACAATAAAATATATGTTGTTTCAATAAAATTATCTCCACGACGAACAGGAGATGTGTTTTTTCTCGCATTATATGATCTTTCATCTTCTAAAGCAGCATTGTACGCCAAATAATGTGTGTCAAATAAAACCGATTCTGATATATATCTATTCCCTTCTGTCCTTATCTGAACACTAGGAGATTCTTCATATACATAACGCGTAAATTCACGATGAGTATATTTATATTTAATGACTGTTTTTATAAGAGGTGTTTGGAAATATTTTTCCGATTTACGCTCAATAGAACTTTTCTCTTTCCTCTTCTGTCCGTAATTATAATTAGGCTCTAATATCATTCTTTTTACCTTTATTCATAAGCAATTTCAATCATTTCTATCGCATACTTGTTATCATAAACATCAAGAGACGGTCCCTTCCACCGGCAAGGGAAAGCCCCAAATAAATTCCATCTCTTTATTTCTCCTAGCGAAGAATCCATTAAAATAACAGAAATATTTTTCCGTTCAAAATTTCCGTTTATATTTTTTTGATACCATTTTAACAACTCGTTGTTATTGTTAACGCCTTTTTTTAATACAAGATTAGGATAGCGATTATGGCTTTTAAACTTATGTGTAGACGTGTTCAAACCGCCTTCTTCAACTTCAAACACAGAGAATCCCATTTCTAAGCCATAACATTCAAGAAAACGTGTAGTTTGTATCCCATCTATTTCAACCATATAAAAATATGATGATAAAGTTTCATTGCACAAAATAGTACTCCTTAATTAATAAAATTAACTTTTATTTATTATATTGTCAAGATAATTTATTTTTATTTTGGATTATTTTCTTTAAATTTTGTACTATATAATTTTTCCTACCATGCCGAGGGTGCATTCCTTATAAAATTCCGCCGTAAAACGGTTAATAATTTCCAACACCAGTTGAAAATGCCAACCCCAATGGGTTGGCGGTCTGCCTCACGCAGACCGAAAAGAACAAAACTGTCAAAAAGCCAATATAATTTGCTCTTAATCCCTTAAAATATTTTAAACCAAGTTTAGGATAACTTGCACATAACATAATGTATGCGCCAACTTTGTTGGCGAGTCAACCCCGAACTAACAAGGAAGCCGCCGTTCCCCGTCACAATGAAATAAACGAGTATACCGCCAAAGCGATACTCAAGAAGCTTTCGTAACAACTCTAATGTAAAAAAAAAGCCATACAACCAGGAGATTGTTCCGCTTACCTTCTGGCGTTCCCTCTGGGCTTCGGGCCGAAAGGGGTTATACTGGCAATGGGCGCAGATTTCCTGTTCAGGGGAATCTTTTTCGGCGCGCGCTGGTTTAGCGGAAAATGGATGAAAAAAAAGGTTATTTGAAGGGGGCGCTGCCTGTGTCTTGTGCGGTTGGATAAATCGGTATATATCCATATTGGGAGAATATAATGGAACTGGAGTATACCTATTTCGAAGGCGATGACGGTTTTTTTGTGGGATGGTTTGACGACTTTCCCGAGGACGTAACTCAGGGCAAAAGCCTTGAA
>JAITCL010000163.1 GCA_031283105.1 Treponema sp.
ATCATCAATATCTTTATATTCTTTGATTGATTTAGTTGAATATATTTTTTTGATAAAGTTTATATCTATATTTTCATTTTTTTCTCCTAAACCTCTATATATACAAATATTGTTACCAGAAAATACTATTTTGATTTTATTAAATATTGAACAGAATATTTTCCGTAAATGTAAAGAAAGAATAAGAATGCCCATAATCACACATACTATCCCAATAATTATATTTATAATATTGACTGCAAATTCATTGGAATTTATTTTATATAAACTCCATATAAACGGTACTAAAAATATAGAAAATATGATTAATATAAATATGAATAAAAATATATAATTTATTTTGTTTAGATTTACAGGAACATGAACAATTATCAATCCTTTCTTTCTTTTTACCCTAATCTTTTTTGGTGGTTGTAATAATAATTTTTCTACTTTATCTATATCTAGCAAATCTGATAAATATAGAATTTCATTACAATTTGAACATTTATATGTAATTTTTGAGCCATTTATAGTATCTAATGACAATTGAGTTTTACAGTTTGGACAAATAGTTCTCATAACTTTATTTTACATTAAAATAATATTTATGTCAATGTTTCTATATTTTATATATTTATCTCCTAATAATCATTTTCCAAACGAACAATCACGAACAACGACAGAACTCAGAGTAAAAGTTCGTGGTTTTCGTGAGGTTTGTGGTAAAAATATTCTTCTCCTTATGCCTTAAATCTTTTTAGCCGCAGCGCGTTAGTCAGTACCGATACGGAACTCAGGCTCATCGCGGCGGCGGCAAACACCGGATTGAGGAGCGGCCCTCCAAAAAGATACAGAACGCCGGCGGCAATGGGAATGCCCAGCACATTGTAACCGAATGCCCAAAACAGATTTTGTTTAATCGTGCGGATTGTCCGTTTGCTCAAATTAATCGCCGTGGGAACGTCGCTGAGGTCGGAACGCATCAGCACGATGTCGGCGGATTCCATTGCCACGTCCGTCCCGCTGCCGATGGCGATTCCGATGTCCGCCTGAGCCAGCGCCGGAGCGTCGTTTATGCCATCTCCCACCATTGCTACCTTGCGGCCTTCATCTTGCAGTTTTTTTACTTCGGCGGATTTGTCCTGCGGCAAAACTTCCGCAAGCACCCGGTCAATTCCCACCTGTTGGGCGATGGCGTTTGCGGTTTTTGTATTGTCTCCGGTGATCATGGCGACTTCGATTCCCATTTTGTGCAGCCGCTCAATCGCCGCCTTGCTGGAAGGTTTCAGCACGTCCGCCACTGCCACAATTCCCGAGGCTCTGCCGTCCAGGGCAACATACATCGGCGTTTTTCCTTCACTGGCAAGGCGGTCGGAGGCGGTTTCAAGTTCCGCAAGGGAGATGTTTTTTTCGTCCATGAGTTTGCGGTTACCCGCTAAAACCGAAACGCCGTTAATCACTGCATCAATGCCCCTGCCTGTTACAGCCAGAAATTTTTCGGTATTGAATAACGTAAGTTCTCTGCCCTGCGCTCTCTGTACAATTGCCTGTCCTAGCGGGTGTTCGCTTCCTTTTTCAGCGGAAGCCGTTATTTGCAAAAGGTAGTTTTCTTCTATTCCCGCGATTGTAATCACATCAGTTACCTCCGGCTTGCCTTCGGTAATCGTTCCGGTTTTGTCAAACACCATCGTTTGAATTTTGTGGGCGGTTTCCAGCGCTTCGCCGCCTTTAATCAAAATGCCGTTTTCCGCGCCCTTGCCGGTTGCCACCATAATCGCCGTGGGCGTGGCGAGGCCGAGGGCACAGGGGCAGGCGATGACCAGCACGGAAATAAAAATCGTTAAGGCGAATTCCGTTACGGACTTTCCGGCGGGCAGAGTGGTCGCGCCGGAAGAAGCGGCGATGAACCACGCGATACCGGCGGCAAGCGCAATGGCGCAGACAACCGGTACAAAGTAACCGGACACAATGTCCGCCAGTTGGGCAATGGGCGCTTTTGAGCCTTGAGCGTCTTCAACCAGTTTGATGATTTGCGCCAGCGCGGTTTCGTTCCCGACCTTTTCCGCCTTAAAGCGTATAACGCCGTTACTGTTAATGGTCGCCCCGTAAACCGGATCGCCGGGCTTCTTGTCAACCGGTATGCTTTCGCCGGTGAGCATGGACTCGTCAACCGCGCTGTGCCCTTCGGTAACAACGCCGTCCACGGGAATTTTTGCGCCGGGCTTTACCACTATAATGTCGCCTAACACTACTTCGTCAATGGGGATTTCCTTTTCTTCGCCGTTTTCGATAATGATGGCGGTCTTGGGCGCAAGTCCCATCAGTTTTTTTATCGCCTCGCTTGTTCTGCCTTTGGATACCGCTTCAAGGGACTTGCCCAAAAGAATCAGGGCAATAATCACCCCGGCGGTTTCAAAGTACAACGATTCAACCGCGTGAAAATTCCCTCCGGCAATCTGCAGCAGATTATACACACTGTAAACAACCGCCGCCGTTGTCCCAATGGCGATAAGTGAATCCATGTTCGGACTTCTGCGCACAAGATTTTTGAAACCGACGGTATAAAACCGGTTGCCCGCGATTATAATGGGAATGACCAGCGTTAGCTGAACTAATCCATAAATCAGGGGGAAACTCATCGGGGACAGACTGGGCGGGAAGGGGAGGCTGACCCATTTAATCATGGGGGCCATAGCGATGTAGAGCAGGGGGAGCGCAAAAACTGCGGCAATGATAAATTTTGTTTTAAGGATTTTAATTTCTTTCTCCTTGCGGAGTTTGTCTTCATCTAACATATCTTTTGAAACTTCAATGACCTGGTATCCGGCATTGGTGATTGCTTCTTTTATTGCCGAAAGGCGCAGGACGCCGGAATCATAAACCACCGTCGCCTTTTCCGTGGCGAGGTTCACAACGGCGCTTTCAATGCCGTTCAGTTTGCGCAGCGCCCTTTCCACCCGTGCGGAACAGGCGGCGCAAGTCATACCGCCGACGCTTAAAGTTTCGGTATTGATACCCTTCATTAATTAATCTCTTTTCCGGCTGCGGCGAGTACGGTAATGGTACTTTTTATCATGCCCATCCAGCAGGAATAACGAAATTTGCCCTCTTTTTCGGGGATAAACTCAATTATGTTGTCGCCCTGCTTAAAGGCATATTCAATTCCGTATTCGTAAAGAATTACGCTGTAATTACAACCGGTTATACTGCCCGGCGGGGCGTTGATCGTCCAGCGTACCGGAATGCCCTGCTGTACGGTTATCGCCGGATAGCGGTTGGGCAGTAAAACAGATTTGACGATTTGTACGCCGTTTTCAATGACCGGAACAAAAGGGCTATTCTTCGGACTGGAGTCCGGCGCACGAGAATCGGCAACGCTTGGGGCAGTCTGTATTTTCTGCCGAGTCTGGGGGGCGTTCATCTCCGGCGCGGAAGCGGGTTTATTGGTAAGCCTCGAAAGATTCCAGCCGTTGGAGAACATGACAAGGCCCAGCGCCGCGACAAGAACCGCTCCGGCCTGCATAACGCGGCGGGAAAATGTTTGACCTTTAGCGCCGCTTAACGCGCTGCTTGCCGCGCCCAGCGCGAACATCAGGGGAATCGTTCCGGCGCAAAACAGGAACATGGAGATACCGCCCCGAATGGGGCTGCCGGTGGAAAGCGCGTATAACTGCATGGCCTGTAAGGGGCCGCAGGGCATAAAGCCGTTCAGGAAGCCGACAACCAGCGGCCCGTGTCCGTCTGTCTTTACGGCAAAAACTTTCGGCAGGTGCGGGCTGAACCGCCGCAAAGCCGGAAACAGTCCCAGCATATTGATCCCCATGATCACCATGAAGATTCCGGCAATGAGCTGCACCGCCCCCTGAAAATGTCCCGATACGGTAATCACCGAACCCAAAGCGCCAACGAGAACCCCCGCCGCCGTATACGATACAAGCCGCCCGCCGTTGTAAAGAATACCGGGCAGCAGCAGGGAATAGGTTGATTTGGACGCAGATTCTTTACTCTTCCGTAAAGTCTGCGAAAGGTTAATCCCCCCGCACATGGCAATACAGTGAACACCGGTAAGGAGTCCGATAACCAGCAACATTCCGTAACCCATGCCTTCCTGGGCAAGCGGGAAGTCGGCGGCCAATTTGCTGGTGGTAAATGTCCGCATCAGCATAAACAGGGCAAGAATAATCACCAGCGTTCCAACGACGTGGGGTACGGTATTTTGGCTTTTTTCCAGCGTCCGGTAACCCAGGCTTTCAATGACCGCAGCAATTTTGTCAAAGCCGGTTAAAGCGGCATCGTAGGTAACAGCCGCCGTGCCGGTACGGTAATTTACCGCGGCATCTTGAACCCCCGCCGTGTCTTTCAGTTCTTTTTCAATTCTGTTCTGACAGTGTACGCAGGTCATACCGCCGATACGGAATGAGTGTTTTTCCAAACCTTGTTTTTCTGGCGTTTCCATATACCCTATTATACTATGGGTTTACTATGATTTTCAAGACCTGTCGTCATAGTTTCTACACCCGCACGAACACCCGGCGCATTTGTTTTTCTTTTTATCCCGGTATATTTTGATGACAACCGCCGCAACAATTCCCAACAAAATAAGCCCTGTAATCATTGTCCCCATATTATTAAACATCCCTTATTCATTGCTCATTGTTAATTGCTCATTATTCCTTCCCCGCCGGACGAAACAGCATAAACAAAAATCCCGCCGTCAGCAAAAACGCCGCGACTGTTCCGGCTCCACAATGACCGGAGAACATCATGCCGAATTGATAGATACACAACGATACAATATAGGCCAGGCCGCATTGGTAGCCGATAGCCGCCCAAAACCATTTCATGTTGTTCATTTCCCGTTTGATTGCGCCCATTGCGGCGAAGCAGGGAGCGCATAACAGATTAAACACCAAAAAGGAGAAAGCGGCCAGCGTGGTGAAACTTGCGGCTAACGCGCCCCATATTTCCGCGCCGTCCTCAGTTACCTCGCCAAAGCCGTAGAGTATGCCGAAAGTTCCCACTACGTTTTCCTTTGCGATTAAGCCGGTAAGGGCGGCAACGGCGGCTTGCCATCTGCCCCAGCCCAACGGCGTAAAGATCGGGACGATAAGGCCGCCGATTTTTGCCAAAAGGCTTTCTTCCATATCAACCATACCGAAGCCGTCTTCCCCCCATCCAAAGTTGGACGCAAACCAAACGATAATAGTGGCAAGGAGAATAATTGTTCCGGCTTTTTTGATGAATGACCAGCCGCGCTCCCACATACTGCGCAGAATGTTAATGACCGTAGGTAAATGATACGCGGGAAGTTCCATGACAAAGGGCGCGACATCTCCGGCGAACATTTTTGTTTTTTTCAAAATTACGCCGGAACAAATGATTGCCGCAATCCCGATGAAGTAGGCGCTGGGGGCGACCCACCATGTTCCGCCGAACAGCGCGCCCGCAATCAGCGCGATAATGGGCAGTTTGGCTGAACAGGGAATAAACGTTGTTGTCATTATGGTCATTTTGCGGTCGCGGTCGCTTTCAATCGTGCGGGACGCCATAATGCCGGGAACGCCGCAGCCGGTGCCAATCAGAATCGGAATGAAGGATTTCCCCGACAGCCCGAAGCGGCGAAAAATCCTGTCCATGATAAAAGCGATACGCGCCATATAACCGCAGGCTTCCAAAAAGGCAAGAAAAATAAACAGAATAAACATTTGAGGTACAAAACCCAGCACCGCGCCGACACCCGCCACTATGCCGTCCAGAATCAAGCCTTGCAGCCAACCGGCGCAGTTTATGGCTTCGAGTAAGTTGCCGAGCAAAACCGGAACGCCGGGAATCCATACGCCGCTTCCGAACAGATGCCAGCCGTCACCGAACACGCCGTCATTGGCCCAACCGGTCGCTATCGTTCCCACGGTGGTAACCGAAACAAAATAAACGATAAACATTACTGCCGCGAAAATCGGAAGCGCCAAAATGCGGTTGGTAACAATTTTGTCTATTTTGTCCGATACGCTGAGTTTGCCTTTGTTTTTAATTTTGATGCAGTCTTTGATAATCGAATCAATGTACGTGTAACGTTCCGCGGTGATGATGCTTTCGCTGTCGTCTTCCAGTTCCGTTTCCCGCCGCTTGATGTCCTGCTCAATATGCGCAACCTGTTCTGGTTTCAGCTCCAGCTTTTCGATGATTTTTTTGTCCCGCTCAAACAGTTTTATGGAAAAAAAACGCTGCCGCTCATCCGGCAGGTTATGTAAGACCGCTTCTTCGATATGGGCCAGCGTATGTTCCACGCCGCCTGAAAAACTGTGCCGGGGGATTGTTTTTACGCCGTTTGCCGCCTTGACTGCCGCGTCTGACGCTTCCGCGATGCCATGTCCTTTCAGCGCGGAAATTTCCGCGACTTCGCAGCCAAGTTCATGGGCAAGCCGCGCACTGTCTATTTTGTCGCCATTTTTTTTCACTATGTCCATCATGTTTAACGCCACGACAACGGGTATGCCCAGTTCGGTAAGCTGGGTTGTAAGGAACAGATTGCGTTCCAAATTCGTAGCGTCAATAATGTTAAGAATAACGTCGGGGCGTTCGTCAATTAAAAAATTGCGGGCGACGACTTCTTCCAGCGTGTAGGGTGAAAGAGAGTATATGCCGGGCAAGTCGGTTATCGTTACGTCCTTGTAGCCTTTCAATTTGCCTTCTTTTTTTTCTACCGTTACGCCCGGCCAGTTTCCCACAAACTGGTTCGAACCGGTCAGGGCGTTAAACAGCGTTGTTTTGCCGCTGTTGGGATTTCCGGCAAGCGCGATTTTTATAGACATGGTTTTCTCCTTAACTTTCAATTTCAACCAGTTCGGCGTCCGCTTTCCGCAGGGAAAGTTCATAACCCCGTACCGTAACTTCTACCGGATCGCCTAATGGGGCTACCTTGCGGATATGAATCTCCACGCCTTTGGTAATGCCCATTTCCATGATGCGGCGCTTTACCGGGCCTGCGCCGCCGATTTTTACCACCCGCACAGTTTCACCGGGTTTTATTTCTTTAAGTGTTTGCATTTGTTTTCTCCCCTATAAAACATCTATAAAAACTTCAGTTTTTATAGATGAACCTCTTATACCATAATTTGTGCGGCCATCTCGCGGCTGACGGCCACACGCGATTCTTTTATATGTACAATCACGTTTCCGCCGATTTTGTTAACAACCGTAATGTGCGTTCCGGGAAGGAAGCCGATTCTTGCGAGAAATTGCCGCGTTTCTTCCCTGCCGCCCACTTTTTTAATGGACTTTTCTTCCCCGGCTTTTAACATCGTCAGAGGCATCACCGTTTGTACTCCTTGCACATGCTTATGGTTAGATATAACTAACTATAAGCTAAAATAAAATGGTTAGCAACTACTAACCGTCTAATATACAGGTTAGCGTAACCTAACTTGTTTGTCAAGCGTTTTTTTCAAAAAACTGAAAAAAAACGCTGTTAGCGCCAACTGGCTTTTTATGGGTTAGAATAGGCTAACTTTAGTGCGTGGATTCGCCGCGGAGTTTTCCGTTTTCCAGGACAAGCACCGTATCCGTAAAACGCCGCGCCTCTTCCCTGTCGTGCGTTACCATAATGATGCTTAAGCCGTATTCCCGCACAAGGGAGGCAAGCAGGTCCTGCATCTCGCGCCGCGTAAAGGCGTCAAGACTGCCAAAAGGCTCGTCGAGCAAAACAAGGCGCGGCCTGCGAACCAAGGCGCGGGCAAGCGAAACCCGCTGGGCCTGTCCGCCCGAAAGCGTAAGTGGCCAGGCGCGCGCCTTTTCCGCAAGCCCTACACCGGCTAAAGCGGCGCGGGCGGCTTCTTCCGCAGTCTTTCGGGAAAGCCCTTCCATGCCGAGGCATACGTTTTTTTCCACGCTGAGCCAGGGGACAAGGCGCGGTTCCTGAAAACTTATCGCAAGGCGGCTGTCGGCATAAACCTCTCCGAAGCCGGGCTTTTCTATTCCGGCGATAAGGCGCAGAAGCGTGGATTTGCCGCAGCCGGAACGTCCCATTATGCAGACAAAACCGCCTTCCTCCAGCGAGAAGTCAAGCCCGTCAAGAATTGTCTCCTTGCCGTATTTATGCGAAATGTTGCACAGGCGTACCGCGTCACCCATAGGCTATAAGTCCTCGTCCGAGAAATCCAGTACGCAGGAACTGAAGTCCTGCGGCGCGGCGTCGATAAAGCCATAGTCCGCGTACTGGCGGGCCTGACGGACAAGGTTTGCCACAGCCTCCTTGTCCAATGGAAGAATCTGCGGCACATCGAAAGTTTTTATTATGGCGATTTGCGTTTCGCTCGCGCCGAATTCGCGGTATGCGTCCGTAATAAGGGAAGGCTCCTTCCGCGCGCGGGAAGCCTCCCTGCGTAAAGCGCGGTAGGCCGCGCGGAGAAGCTCGGGGTGCTTTTCCGCAAAGGTGCGCGAGGCAATGTGCAGACTCCAGTTGAGGGAACCGTATTCCGTGCCGTCTGTCAATTTTTTCGCGCCGGGCACGGCAAGGGCGTTGGCAAAGTTCTGGTCAAAAGAAGCCAGCGCGTCTATACGCCCTGAGATGAAGGCCGCGGCAAAATCCGCCTGCGCCAGTTCAACCTTTTCGACGCGGGAGATGTCCAGCCCCGCGTGGCTAAAGGCCGCGGAAAGAATGTAATCCGCCGTCGCTCCCCGCTGCGCTATGCCGACTTTCTTGCCGTACAAACCGGCAAGACTCTGTACGCCGCTTCCCGGAGCGGCAACTATGCCCTGCGAATCTCCCGAATATTTTTCCAGCGCAAAAGCGACCCAGCCGCCGCCCTGATGTATCAGGTTGATAAAGTAGCCCGTGCCCGTAGTCGTTATGTCCCCGTTTCCCGAAGTAATAATTTTTACGGCGTCCACCGGTGCCGAAGGGCCGATAAGTTCCGCGACTGCCCCTTCCCGCGCAAGCTCCTCCTGGAGAATGTGAGTCTTTGTTAAAGTAGTCAAATAGTTGGCCGTGGGGAGGTAGGCGGCGCGGAGAACCGCCTTCTGCGCCGGCTTTTTTGCCGTACAAGCGGCAAGGGCAACCGCCACGGCAAGCACGGGAAAAAAAGCCGCCCTGTTACGGATTTTTCTGGCATTGTTTTTCAATGGAGTTCTCCCTTCCGCTTCCAGCGGGTTGCAGTTTTTTCAAGAAGGCGTACAAACGCGTCCGTAGTGAGTCCCATAATCGCGTATAAAAGTATGCAGACCATTTCTTCGTCCATACGCGCAAATGTTTGGGCGCGGGAAAGCATATAGCCTATGCCCGATTTCGCGTTGACCGTTTCGCAAGTTACAAGGGCTATCCACGCAATGGCGCAGACGAAACGCAGACCCGTTAAGATGGAAGGCAGTACACCCTTCAGCAGAATGTGCCATGCGACAACCGGCCAGGGCATCCGGTAAGCGCGGCTTAATTCAAGAAGTTTTGTATCAAAGTGAAGAACGCCGCTGCGGGTATTGAGGTACAGGGGAACGAATACGCCGATAACGATGAGTGAAATTTTCATGGTTTCACCGACACCCAAAAGAATAATAAGCAGGGGCGCAAGGGCGTTAAATGGAATTGCGCGTAATATCTGCACCGGCCTGTCGAAAACAAGTTCCACAATGCGCGAAGCCCCGGAAACCAGACCCAGAGGAACGCCCAAGGCAATTCCCAGCCCAAGGCCGCAGACTACCCGCCCCAGGCTTGCCAGAAGCGACGGAACCAGAATCCCCTCCCGCGCAAGGCTAAAAGCCGCTGCGGCTATTTCAGCGGGACCCGGCAGCATATTTTCACCATAAAAAAAGCCTCCACAAATATTTAACCAGTTTACCGGTTTTGGCGGCGTATGTCAGTAATCCGATGATTTTCCAAAACTAACCGAGTTTTGGAAAAGGCTCATCTTATAAATGATATTCAGGCTCCCTAAACCGCGTAAAATAATAGGGCGATTCCTGCAATATGCCGATAAAAATTTCCGCAATGTCAGGATCGAATTGTATCCCTTTATTCTTCTCAAGTTCGGATAACGCCGTCCTGAATGAAAGCGCCTTCCGGTACGATCTGTTAGATGTCATTGCATCAAAGGTATCGGCAATGGCAATAATCCGCGCGTGAAGGGGAATCTCTTTACCCTTAACGCCGTCCGGGTATCCTTCGCCGTCAAATTGTTCATGATGATGATAGACTGCCGGTACTAAATGTTTAAAAGATTTTATGAATTTTAAAATGGCGGCTCCCGTTTCGGGATGCGATTTAATGGTGGCATATTCCTCGTCGGTTAATTTTGTTTGCTTTTTAAGAATCATGTCGGGTATTCCTATCTTTCCGATGTCATGCAGTAATGCCGACCTTTTAAGGTCTTCAATATCCTGTTTATCCAATTTCATGCGCTGCCCGATACTTTTGGAATATTCCATAACCCGGCGCGAATGACCGGCGGTATACTGGTCTCTGGCTTCCAACGCTTCGGAAAAAGCCATAATCGTTTCAAAATGCGTTTTTTCCAGCAGTTCGGCAATATCAAGCGCCTCTTTATTCCTTGAGTGTGATTTTTTATGAGAGTTGCCCATAGATATTCTCCTTTTGGTAGTATGCCTATATTACCTACTGATTTACTATGATTATTGATAATAATGACCATTCTGTCAAGAGAGGTGACTGTCACTTTTTATAGGGGATTTTCCCTATGGTAACCAAATAGCAGCGCCCCGTTAAGGGGCGTTGACCGAATAAATGCGACACGTTACCGCGCACAATAAAAACCACCGCTTACCGTAATGCCGGCTGGATTTATTCAGCCGAGCGCACAGCGGGGACAGTCACCAATCCGAAAGGTTTTCGTTTCAAACGTAAATAGTGCCTGACACCCGGTGTGGCCAGCATGAGGCGCAAACGACCAACGGCGTAAAAACACACAGTACCAATAAAGCGCAATTCTTTACCAGGTTTTTCATATTTTTTCCCCTATTCCTCC
>JAITCL010000009.1 GCA_031283105.1 Treponema sp.
AGGAAAGAGATAAACATTATATTTACCAGCACAAGATTGATGTCCTGTTGAAGAACAGCCTCATACATGAGCCTTCCGATTCCCGGGTAGGCGAAAATTATTTCCAGTATCAGGGAGCCTGAAAAAAGCCCTGCCAAAAGATTGGCGCTTCCCGTTATGTAGGGGTTAAGCGTGTTGCGGAAAGCGTGGGCAAAATATACGCGCCATTCGGCGATGCCGCGCGAGCGTAATGACGTGATGTAAGGCTGTCCAAGCTGATCAAGCATGGTGGCGCGGATCATCCGCAGAGAACCGCCAATCCCGCCCAGAAAAGAGGAGAGAAGCGGCAGAAATATATGATGCATATAAGAAAAAACAAACTTCCCTGGAGCTTGTGAAAAAGGAAAGGACGGGTATGCTGTAACCGGAAAAAGTCCCGATACGGACGCGAATAATTGCAGCAGTATGAGAAGCAGTAATCCCGGAAAAGCGTGAAGAACAAGAGCAAAAAATGTTACCGCATAATCGGCTCTTGTTCCCGCTTTGGTAGAAAAATAAACACCTAACGCAAAAGAAAAAATAGTAATAAAAACAAGAGATATAATATTTAAAACTAGCGAGTTTACAATTCTTGAAGATAGAAGAAAAGAAACAGGCGCGCGGGAAATTAAACTTACTCCCAGGTCATGATTGACAATAACGCGCTTAAGCCAGTGAAAATACTGTATGTAAAACGGCTGATCAAGTCCAAGTTCCGCGCGGCGTGCGGCAAGCTGATCATCTGTCATCGCCTGCCAATTTTGCCCGGCTTTCCCCTGGTTTTCGCTGAACATCTGCTGCATCATTATCTGGTCTACAATGTCGCCGGGTGCAAGCGCCATCAAACCAAAGACCGCAAACCCAAGCAGAAAGAGCATTACTGTCATTGTTAAAAGCCTGTTTACTATGTAGGCGGGGAGGGGAAAGCGCTGTTTGAACAAATGCAGGGGTTTTAATAAAACGCCAAAAATGTAACCAGTTTTTGTCAGCATGTTTCCTCTCTGAAAACATTTTAGACGCAGGAATTGCATTAGTCAAGTTTCATTTATTTTCAGTATCAATCAAAACCCGCGCCGCTTCCACTGCTGTTTTAATCGCGCCTTCGGTGTCGTGGCAATAGGGGTTGCTCATTCTCCCTTTTTGAGGATTTTCCCCACCCTGTTTATCAAATCGTCTTTATCATAAGGCTTTTTGATATAATCAACCGCACCCATTTCTTGCGCGTGTTTTATGTCTTTCGGATCGTTTGATGCCGTGAAAATCGCTATCGGGGTATCGTGTAAATTGCTTATTGCTTTTATTCTGTTGTAAGCGTCCCATCCGTCCATTTCAGGCATTATCAAGTCAAGTAATATTAATTGGGGGACAAGTCCCTGATAAAATAAGCCCAACGCTTCGTTGCCGGATTTGACAGTCGATACGTCATACTCGTCACGTAATACCGATTCCACCATTTCAAGATGGATAGCGTCGTCATCTACCATGAGAATTTTTTTCTTTTCGTTGTCAACGGTATTATTAAATTTTTCCGTTTCCCTTTTTAATGATTCAAAGTTATTGTTATTTTCCAGACTCATCTCGTTTACATGGTTCACCGAAACATTTATCTGGTTAATGCCTTTCAGTATCTCGTTCATTCCTTCTGCCGTTTCTTTGCTCGTTTTTATGAATTCGTCCGTTTCTTTAACCAGAGTCTCGCCCGATTCCTCCATGTTATCAGACCCTTTTTTTACCGAATGTGTTATGTCTCTAAGGCGGCTTATTGATTCCAGTATTTGCTTTCCGCCCGTTTCCTGTTCTTCCATCGCGTTACGGATATTTTGTTCATGCTCGGAAACTGTTTTTACGCTTGAATCTATAGCGCCGAAACGCGCCAGTACTTCATCAGAAGATTTGGTGATGTTGTCTATGGACGCTTTTATCTTTTTGAGCATCGTAGCGGTGGTTTTAGATTGCTTACTGGACGATTCGGCAAGTTTGCGGATTTCATCAGCGACTACGGCAAAACCTTTCCCTGCTTCTCCGGCGTGCGCCGCTTCAATTGCCGCGTTCATTGAAAGCAAATTGGTCTGGCTTGCTATATTGTTCATTACCGAATTTATTTCCAGTAAGCCTTCAGAATCCCGCGCTATTTCCCGTATCTCCTGCGCGACCGCCTGTAGCCCTGTTTTTCCGTTCTCCGACGCCTCAGTCAAAGTGTCGACATTTTTGCCGTTTTCAACAAGCGTCTGGGTAACCGAATGAATGTTAGCTGTCATTTCTTCAATGGCGGAAGACGACATATTTACGCTTTCAGTCTGTTCTTCTATTATTTTTTTAAGGCTGCCAATATTAACCTTAATAACTCCTACCGCTTTGCCCGCTTCTTCCGCGCCGCTTTCCTGCTTAACCATGAGGTTTTTCATGCTGTCAAGGTTAGCTGTAATCTTCTCCACGGCTGTAGAAGTTTTGCCCATATTGATGGAAAGTTCAAAACTGGTATGGTTAAGCCCGCTGATTTTGTATTTTATTGTACCTATTCCGCCGCTCAGATGTTCGCAAAAAGCGTTCACCATACCGGCAATGCTGCCCAACTCGTCTACGGAACACATTGTTATCCGCTGTGTCACGTCTTTTTGTTCTGCTGTATGATTTTCATGCTGCGCGACTATAGAGGTGTAGATAGCTCCCGTGTTTTTTTTAAGGGTGAGGGCGAGAGCAAAAATACAGATAAAAAAAACAATCAGCGGGATCAATATGGAAGAAATGGCGCTTCCTTTCATCGTGTCCAGATTTCCTCCGGCACGGTGAATGCCGAGCAGTGTGACGGAACAGGTAAAACCTAACGTTACCAAAATTGCCGCAGTGGGAACGATCCATGACTTTGCTTCCTGCCGTTTTTCCCGACAGTCGGAAGGATAATTGGTAAAATCATGGGCAAGGAGCGTACTGGAGACCAATCCATCGCCCGCCACATATACAAAGGTTCCTACCAGCATTCCAAAGGACAAAGCCGCCATAAAAAGGGTTCCTTTTATAGACGGATCAATTCCCAGATAATCACCTGAAAAAACAACACTCAAAAAAACAGCGTGAGTAACTACATTAAGGGCTATTCTTTTGATAGGCACTGCCCCGAGTTTTTTTAACCAAAGCAAGTATTGTTCCCCATCCAGTTTTGTAAAGTATTTGTAATTAAAAGCCTTTGCCCCCCGCCCCAAAACAACGCAATACAAGAAAAGAAAAAAGACAGCCGGTATACCAAGCCGTAAACGAAGATAGGAAAAAGAACCGCCAAAAAAAAGCAGTATAAGAAAATCCGCCGCCATCATAGCAAGTCCGGTCAAAAAAATGAGCATCAGAAATGTATATTGTTTGTTTTTCATCTAAAACCTCCCATGTAATCAAACATTCAACAATGACAGAATAACACAAATTAACATATTTTGAGGTAAAAAGATTATTGCCTTAAAACACTCTAAAAGTAATTACTTAATTATACCCTATATGATGTT
>JAITCL010000101.1 GCA_031283105.1 Treponema sp.
ACTGACGTTTGGGGCAGGTAATAGGGCGTTGCGGAGCAACGACCCCTGCCCCAAATGTGGCGGAACAAAACACCACAAAGGGCGTTAGCCCGACTGGTGTTTTGTGTAGCCTAGCCGCCTACTGGCGGCGTACAGTTACAGACCTGTTAAGTGCCGTTTTTGTATTTTGTATTAATCTGATATTTATATATCTTTAAATATTTTATAAAAAATAAAATGTCATTTTACACTAATAACAGGAACAGTTTTCCTACCATTTTTCGCTTCATATTGAAATGTACCAGCTTGGTTCGGTTTTGAAGAAAGTACAACTACCTCATCATCATAAAAATATTTTCCTTCGTCTCTCATAAGCAAAACAGTTATTCCAGTAAATATAGATAATCCAGAATCACCTTTTCCAATTGCTAGCGCAAGATTTGATTCTAAAACTTGAATAACTTGAAATTGAGTTTCATTGATAGGATTTCCTTGTTCTTGAAATATTGTAAGACCCTGTATATGGTTATTGCTACTTGTATTTCCGCTACCTAGACCTATTATAGCACCTAAAATAATTGCTGTGATGAATCCTGCAAGATATATCAATATGCCCTTTATAATACGAGTAGGCTTTTTAGTTTCGCTCATTTTGTCAATTCTCCTGAACATATATGATTACTTTTACAGAATTTATCCTGTATGTCTTTTAGTAAATTTATCCGATTTTTCATAATTTTGTCAACTACAAAAATGGCACTTAACTCCATGTATATGACATAAACCGTCATATAATTTTCTAAACTGTGTTATATATGACACTTTACCCCTCTTGGGGAATAGTGGCAAGATTGGGAATTATCAGGAATTTCCCCTATGAGTGACTGCACCGTAGGGGATTTTTTCTCGTCAGGCGGTTCCCCTCCGTGTCCTCCGTGGTGGAAATTCTTCCTGCCCTCATACTACGCGCAGCCACGCGCTGCCTGCCCGCCCGTTTATACAAGTTATATGGGTGATTGATACCAATGTGCTGTAATCTGCGTGAGAAGACTCACCCTTTTTGCCTTTTTTTCATTTACGTATGTTTTGCGAAATAGAAATTGCCCCGCTGGTTAAACCTTTCATGACATAATCGCTGATGATGGTACTGTACCCGTCAACCAAACGAAGTCTTGTCACATAGGAATCCGGAAGACGTATGGAAATTTTTACTTTCTTGTCCGCTGCTTTCGGGCGGCCTTTACGGTTTATGTGCTCGCGGAACGAAGCAAAACCACGCGCAACAGATTTTCCACCGGAATTTATGTCGCGAATTTCTTCCGATGCGGCACGAGCCATTTTCATTGCATGAGCTTCGTCCTTGCCGTAAATCTTGCGGATTTCTTCCGCCGTCATTCTAACCATTTTTTTTGCCATAATGTTTCTCCCAGTTTTTCTTGTGTATTTTGAAAATGGTAATAAGCCAAACTATGTCTTCTTCACCTTCTTTGCGTAGAGTAAAACAGATCCAAATCCGAATGTCATCCGCCATACCATAAATTAAGTACCTGTCTTCTTTATAGTCTTTGCGGATGTCCGGTTCTATCTCGGCGTTGGGGTCTGCAAACACCTTGGGTGCCAGTATAACAATATCAAGCCCTCGCTTTTCGATGTTTTTTTGACGTTTGTTCTCGTCCCATTTGAATTTGACTTTATCTGTCATATTGTTATTGTGCCCCATTTACAATTAAAAGTCAAGGTGGTGGTATGGAGTACCTGAATCACGGCATTTCAAGCGCACGTTCAACGTGGGGAGATCTCAGTTGTCCGCGGGCGCGGGCCTGCCATTCGCCCGCCTGATTTTGGGCGGCAAGGAAATTCCAGATGTCCATTGCCGCGGCTGTTTTGCCGTTACCGTACAGGCTTGCGCCGAGATAGTAAGCGGTTTTGTAATAGCCGCTTTTTTCAACGTATTCCAAAAGCAGCGGATAACGGTTTATTTCAACGGCAAGTTTTTCCAGCGTTTCAAAAGCAAAACCGTACGTGTGGCGGATAACTTCATCAATAATAATGGTGTTCTGTACCAGAAAGGCGAACATGAGGTGTTCCTCCGCCCTGCTGTGCCTGCCGGAAACGTAATAATAAAAACCAAGCTGTTTGTGGGCCTCAACCGTTTCCGTGTTGGCGTAACGGTACAACATAAGAAAACGTTCTATGCCGTTGTTTTCCAAAGTGCGGGTCATTGCCTGACGGGTAAAGGAAATCGTAGACGAGGACTCCGCCTGGGAAGGCGTTCTGCCGGCCTGCGGATTGCGGGGCGCTTCCCCGCTGCCGCCGCTTGACCACAGGGTGTCGCCGGTCAGAATCGATTGCAATATCCGTTCCATTTCATTGTATTCCTGCCGGGTGCGGCAGATGGCGGCAATTTTATACAATAGCTCAGTGGCAAGGCCGGGGTTGTCAAAAAGCTGGCGCAGGGCAAGGGCTTTTTGAAACTGGTTTTGGGCGAGCTTGAGTTCGCCTTCAACCAGATAGGTTTCGCCAATCCAGTATTCGGCTTCGGGATAATCTTTCAGCGTACCCAGGGCGGCAAGCGCGGCGGAAGCTGAATTGTTGAAACGATCACGGGGAATACGGTAGTACAATTCTTCAAGGGCATCGGCGGCATCGGCATAACGGCGATCCTGTATAAACCGTTCCACCACATCAAGGGAATCCCCCATGCGGCGGACTTCCCTTATGGAAAGCAGATCAATTAAATTCCGTTCCATCCGCTCGTACATGGCCCGTCTGAGCCGCCGGGCGTCTTCAAAGGTAAGCAGGGCGTTGCCGTAATCGCCCTGCCTGAACATGATCTTGCCCCGTTCAAGGGTATACCACCAGTCAAGCCGGGCCGGATTTTGGGCAAAGGCAGAACCCGTGCAGAACACAAATAACAAAAGAAAAAAAGAAAAAAAATTAATTCCTTTCACGCTTGTTCCCGTCAATTCATTCCATCCTGTCAATACACAACGCTAGAACCAGTAGCGAATCCCCATCTCCGCATTAGCCAACCAATGGAGGCCGGAATAACCTTCGACCATCCACGCCCCGACACTGGGGGCAAAACCTACAAATAATTCAAGTTTCTCGATGATGTACCAGGAAACTCCCCCCGGTATACGAAGCCCCACGTTAAAAACTTTCCAATAATCCCAAATATCTACATTGGCAAAAATGCCCGCGCCCAGGTACCAGCCCATTTTTAAGTGGTAGGTGCCGTTTTCGTTGGTTCTGTCTTCATCGACAAAAGTTTTGTCAATGATATAATAATCGCCGGTAAGGCCGAACCCTACGCTGTCACGTTTTAAATTTCCAAAGAAACCCCAAAAAACAGGGACATGGGGTATTTTGAGGCTAAGGCCGGGATTAAAATACCCTGAATAATAATCGGTGAAAAATTGACCCCAGCCAAAGTTTAATACTCCCCCAAAACCCAGCCCATCAGGATGTTCTGCAAACGCCGCCGTATTTATAAGCAGCCCGATAAGCACAACAAATATGAGCTTTTTCATGTGTTTCTCCCTCATCATTAGTTTAGCAGAATTAAAGGGAAAATGCAAATCTCACAAGGCACAGCATTTACTTTATGACTGATAAACCAGCCGGAGGGGGCGCTGCGGGCGAGCGGAAACGCTTGTAGAATCCGCCTATGGAGCCCCCCAGCACTTAAATTACTGCACATCGTGATACTAAGAAATCATAGTCGTATTTAAGTGCTGGGCTTTTATTGTCCCTACCCTCGTTACCGTTACTCGCTGGTCTCCTCCGGCGGGGAATTCCAAATGTTTCCGCTACCCGCCCGTCCCCTCCGGCCAGCCGGTACAGCATTTACCTTGTTACATAAAGTAAATGCTTTCGCCGTGCTTTACATTCCCCCCAATTCTTCTGTAAAAGCGGCATCGGCCTGTGCGGCGGAGACCGTGCGTACTACCTTTCCGTGACGGAAGATGAGCACTTTGTCTCCCGTGCCGGTAATGCCCAGATCGACGTGGCGCGCTTCTTCCGGCCCGTTCACTTCGCAGCCCATAATGGCGACGCTGATAGTTTTGTCCAGCGCGTACAGGCGGGGCAGCCAGCGGCTGATAAAGCCGTGGATATCAAAGCCGTGCCTGCCGCAGCGGGGGCAGGAAATAACCTTTACCCCGCCCTGCCGCAGGCGGGCCGCCGTTTCCGCCTTGCCGGAAAGGGACGCGATTTCCGCCGCCGCCCCCAGAATTTCCCGCGCGGCGATAACTTCATTTTCCATGCTGTCGCTTAAAGAAACCCGCAACGTGTCACCGATACCTTCAACCAGCAGGGGAACCAGGGCGGCGCTGCTGCGCGCTACGCCGGCAATCAGCGGCCCCGCTTCGGTAACGCCGATGTGCAGCGGCACATTGGTTCTGCCGGCAAGAATCCTGTTTGCCTGTACCGTGTCGGCAATTCCCGACGCTTTCATGGACACTACCACATTGGTAAAGCCGTGTTCATCGAACATCGCCAATTCCCGTTCGGCGGCTTCGGCAAGCGCCTCGGCACAATGATCACTTGTAGCGCCCTCCCCTGCCCTGCTCCGTAGATTTTGCGGCCGTAGGTCTTGCGGCAGGCTGCCCGCATTCACCCCGATGCGGATGGGTATATTTTTTTCCGCGGCCCTATCCAGCACCGCCCGGATTTTTTCCGTACTGCCGATATTGCCGGGGTTGATGCGAATTTTGGCGATGGGGAAATCCATGCAGCGCAGGGCGATTTTATAATCAAAGTGAATGTCCGCCACAAGGGGCAAGGAAACCATTTGGGCAAGGCGGCCCACAACCTCGGCGGCGGCAAGATCGGGAACGGCAAAACGCAGCAGGCCGCAGCCCATGCGGGCAAGCGTTTCAATACGCGGTACTGCGCCGCTTTCCAAATCATCAAAAGAAAGGCGATCCTTCCACATGGTTTGAATAACCACGGGAAGACCGCCTCCTATCGTAACGGCTTTAATATGACCAAAGCCGCCGATTTTGATTATCCGCGAATTATGATACATAAAAGGGAGCAGGGAGCAGGGAGTGGGGAGTGGGGTTGTTGTTAGAAAGTTTTGATTGCTAACAACGATCCCTATTCCCTATTCCCTATTCCCCATTCCCCACTCCCTGTATTAGTTGAGGCTGATCATCGAGAGAACCATAGCGAAAATAGCGACGGTTTCGCAGATACCCACGATCATCATATAGTTGACAAAACCTTTGCCGGTTTCCCCGGTAGCGTCAGCACCGGAAGCGCCGGCCTTGCCCTGAGCGATAGCGGAAAACGCGATAGCCAAACCGGAAGCAATGCCGATGCCCAGATACAGGGAACCCAATTCCGGGTTTGCCAGAGCCGCGGGTTTCATAAACAGCAAGCCCAAAATAAAACCGTAGAAGGTCTGGGTCAGGGGTGCGCCGCCGAAAGCGAGCAGCGTCATGGGGGCGGGCTTGTTGGCAATGTAACATTTTTTCCATGCCCCTATAACCGCCTGAGCGGCAATGCCGATACCAATTCCTGAACCAACCGCGGAAATGCCCATTACCAAACCTGCGCCAATTAATCCTAAATTCATGTTAACTCCTCCATAAAATTAATCTGATCTTATCTATATTTTTGATTTGCCAGGCAAATCTTTTATGCTACTCCTTCTTTTCCGCAAATGGACGGTACGGAGTGCCCGCCCAGGTCAGCCCCACGTGGCCTGAAAATTCCAGGGTATTCAACCGGACGCCGTGTACCAGCACGGACAGCGTATTCAGCACCAGATTCAATCCGTGCCCGAATACCAGCAGAATAATCCCGAAAATGAAAAAGAACAAATGCCCCAGCATCGGCCCCGCCATTTGGTCAACCGTTGCAGAAATAGCCCCCCCCGCAAGACCAACTGCCCACAGCCGTATATAGGACATTATATCGGAAAATACATTGGCAATGCCGAGTACCATGGAAATAAAATTTTTCAGGCTTTCGACAATGGACGCGCCGATACTCCCGTTGTAATTAATAAAAATAAAATTCAGCAGAAAACCGCCGGCCAGCATATGTACGCAGGGCGGAAACAGCGGAATTTGGCGGAATTCATTGCTGGCTATCAGGGAAAGCACGATGCCGTACATTCCCGTCAGCATGGAAATGGAACCCAGTTCGCCGAGAATTTTGAGTGTCCTGCACCGGGTAATGGCAATAATATGGCCGATGGAAAGTTGCAAAAGCGCCAGAGTAAAACAGAATATCATCAGGTTTTGGCGGACAATTCCTTCATCCTGGGCGGATTGGGCCGCCGTTACATTGGAAATTTGGGGAAGGGACAGGTTCTGCAGCACCGAAGGCAATTTTTGCGCTTCAACGCCGAACCAGGTGCAGGTGAACATACCCCACAGGAAATTGGAAATTCCCAGCAGGAGCAAAAGTTTCAAAACCGGGGGAACTCCCTTTTTGATAGTCTTATAAATGCCCGTCAGGGCGGCAATAAGGACGATGACGCCGTAACCGGCATCACCAAAAATCATCCCGAAGAAAATGACAAAGAAGAAAAGAAACCAGCCGGAAATATCGGCTTCATGGTAACCCGGCGTTACTTCAAGGAAATCGGTCAGGGGGTTCAGCAGTTTGACGATCCGGTTATGTTTAAGTTTGGTGGGGACGTCATCATCCGGCCCCGGATCGGACGCCGCGAGCGCCCAGCCGTTTTCCGCGCTGGCGGCCTTAAGTCGGCCCAAATCTTCGGCGGGAACAAAACCGGAAAGGCAGGAGAAGCCAAAGGCTTCGGGCACTCCGTCAACCTTTTCAAGTTCCGCACGGGCCGTTTCAAATTCAATATCAGTTTGAATCGTTTTTATTTCTTTCATCAGCGCGGGACGCTGAACGGCGTAACTTTGTATCCGGGTATCCAGCGTTTTCAGTTTGCGCTGTATTTCACCTAACTCCGCGTCAAGGGCGGAAAGGGATTTTTCGGGAAGCTGGAAGGGCGTTACCGCGGGTATCTCGCTATCCAGCACCAGCAGGCGCAGTCCGTTTTTATCCTCGCTGAGTTTTATGTAACGGACTTCCGGCCCCAGAGCGGCAAACGCATCATGACCCAGTTCATACAGGTACACCGGCTGACCCAGGTCTGACATCTCTTTAACCGAAGCGGGGCTGAAATCACCCCAGGCGGCGATACGCCCACGCTCTTTGGCAAGCATAGTCTGACGGTCTTCCAGCGCCTTGCGTTCTTTGCCCAGTCCCACCATGCTTTCTACGAGATTGGCCTCTGCGCGTACCGCGCCCGCGTTGGGGGGCGTTTTGTAGGACTGAATAAGGCCGGCGGCGTTATCCGCCATTGCCTTACGTTCCAGAACTTTGGAAAGCTGTTCCGAAACGGCGTTGGTCTTTTTGATATGCACTACCCCGGTTTGGCGGAGTTTAAGCAGGGCATCCTGCTGATACTTGTCCCGAACGAAAAGGCATATTTTTTTCATGGGTATGACCATTATTGCGCCGCCTTAACCAGTCCGCTCTTGGCGATCTTGCCCCGCACCACCGCGGAGGTTTGCTGATCGCCCAGATAAACCTGGATTTTTTTGATATGCCCTTTTGTTTCAGGGATTTTAATTTTTTCAAACAAATTCACCCGCTGGGTTGTTATGCGTAATTCTCTGTCAAGCCGCCGGCGCTGTTCTTCGAGTATCTGCGCTTCAAGGTCAAGGAGGATTACTTGTTTCATTTTTTCAACGGCGGTATCAAGCCAGAGGGGTTTGCGGGCCAGATCGTAGGGGGCGACGGTAAATTCCGCGCCCTGAAAAATCGGTATCGCCACGCCGGCAATATTCCCCTGCGCCGTGTTCAGGCGGCTGATCTTCAGAATATCCGCGGTAAAAATTAAGCGCTCGCCAAAAACGGCGACCCATGTTTTGAAGGATTCGTCCAGTTTATCTTTTTGGCTGCGCAGTTCTTTTATTCGCAGTTCGGTGACCCGTATCTCACCCTGCAACTGCTGTTTCTTCAGCATCAGCGTAGGCAGATAGCGCTGGTACATCTTAAGGGAATCTTTTTGTTTTTTAAGCTCATTCTTGGTGAGCTTTACCTTCGCCATACAACCTTCATCCTACTTTTTCGGCCAGAATTTATTGATCAGTTCGGTTCGCAGTCCGGTCTCTTCAGGATTGAAACAGGCGGCGAGAATTTCCCAGCCCAGATCAAGGGCCTTTTCCAGCGGTATGTTGACCGAAAGGTCCATCATTCTCTTTTCAAACATTTCACCGTATTTCAACAGTTTTTCGTCCCACGCCGTCATAATGAAGCCCATCGCCTTTTTTTCCAGCGTGTCACGGAAGGCGGAATAGAGTTTAATCATGCCGTCCATGAGGGCGCGGTGGTCGGCGCGGGTTTTGCCGTTAACGGTTTGTTTCAGGCGGCTCAATGAACCAAAGGGTTCGATGCGCCCGTTTTTCAGGTAGTACTGGCCCTCGGTAATATAACCGGTATTGTCCGGCACGGGGTGGGTTACGTCGTCGCCGGGCATGGTCGTGACGCCTAACACCGTAATGGAACCGGCGGTTTCAAAGTCAACGGCCTTTTCATAGCGGCTGGCCAACTGGCTGTATAGGTCGCCGGGGTAACCGCGGTTACTGGGAACCTGTTCCTGGATAATCGAAATTTCCTTCATCGCGTCGGCGAAGTTGGTCATGTCAGTGAGCAGTACCAGCACGTCTTTGTTTTGCAGGGCAAACTGCTCGGCAACGGCCAGCGACATATCGGGGATCATCAGACATTCGACGGTGGGGTCGCTGGCGGTGTGCATGAACATGACCGTGCGGGCCAGCGCTCCGGCGTTTTCCAACGTATCCTTAAACGTGAGGTAGTCGTCGTATTTCAGGCCCATGCCGCCGAGGATGATAACGTCAACTTCGGCCTGCATGGCGATACGCGCCAACAGTTCGTTGTACGGCTCACCGGAAACTGAGAATATCGGGAGCTTTTGCGAAACCACGAGGGTGTTAAAAAGGTCGATCATGGGGATGCCGGTGCGGATCATCTTGCGGGGAATGATGCGCTGGGAAGGATTGACCGAAGGGCCGCCGATGGGAATTAAATTTTCATGCAGGGCGGGGCCGTTGTCCCGCGGCTTGCCTGAACCGGAAAAGACCCGGCCCATAAGGTTTTCGGAAAACGGCACTTGCATGGGATGCCCCAAAAAGCGCACCGTGTCGCCGGTTGAAATGCCCCGCCCGCCGGCAAATACCTGGAGTGAAACCAGATCGTCATGGAGGCGGTTAACCTCGGCAAGCGAAGTGCCAAATACCGTGTCAACCTCGGCAAGGTCTCCGTAGCGGATACCTTCGGCCCGGACGGTGATAACGCTTCCGGTTATTGATTCAATCTTGCTATATACCTTTTTCATGTTCCACCCGTCCTATGCCTTGGCCTTTTCAGGAGCCAAAATTTTCTCGGCGGCCTTGTCCAGACCGTTTGATTGATTTTTTACCGAATCCTCAATTTCTTTTTCACATTCCTTGAAGTGCTTGCCCTGCCATTCGGAACCATTGTAATCGAGGAATTTCTGCCTGAGCTTGTGAAACCAACTGCGGGCCTCGTTCTTGTCGGAAAAACTGAACTTTGACGCCAGTATGGTAAGGAGCTTGTCAAATGTGTATTTCTGCCGCTCCGGTTTGACCGCCGCGTCAACTTCATCAAATGAGTTTTGCTGGAAGTATACTGAATCGATAAGATCGCCCTTCAAATAGATGATGTAATCTTCGATGCTGGTTCCTTCTTCGCCGACGACTTTCATCATCTGTTCGACTTCGATACCCCGGCGCATAAAACCGTGCGCGTAGCCGACTTTCTGGCTGCTGATAATTCCCTTGTACTTTGACCAGGAATCCAGCGGATGAATGGCGGGGAATTTACGCGCATCGGAACGCTCGCGGCTAAGGCCGTGGAAAGCGCCGACGACTTTCAATGTCGCCTGCGTTACCGGCTCTTCAAAGTTACCGCCCGCGGGACTGACCGTGCCGCCGATGGTGACGGAACCGACACTGCCGTCCCGCAGCCGCACAATGCCGGCGCGTTCGTAGAAACTGGCAATGGTCGATTCCAGATATGCGGGGAAGGCTTCTTCGCCGGGAATTTCTTCCAAACGCCCTGACATTTCCCGCATCGCCTGCGCCCAGCGGCTGGTTGAGTCCGCCAGTAACAGAACGTTCAGACTCATCTGCCGGTAATATTCGGCAAGGGTTACCGCCGTGTATACCGACGCTTCGCGCGCCGCTACGGGCATCGAAGACGTGTTACATATAATGATTGTCCGTTCCATAAGGGAGCGGCCAGTTCTTTCGTCTTTCAGTTCGGGGAATTCTTTCAGGGTTTCAACAACCTCGCCGGCGCGTTCGCCGCACGCCGCCACAATAACAATGTCAACATCGGCGAAACGGCTGGTTATCTGCTGTAAAACGGTTTTGCCCGCGCCGAATGGGCCGGGGATACAGTAAGTGCCGCCCCGCGCCACGGGGAAGAAGGTGTCGATGAGGCGCACCCGCGTTACCATAGGCTCTTGCGGTTTCATGCGTTCCTCGTAACAGTCCACCGCCCGCTTGACCGGCCAGCGGAAACTCATCGTTACCGGAATGGTTTTGCCCTTTTCGTCTTTCAGTTCGGCTATGGTGTCCCGGATTTTATATTTTCCGGTGGGTTTGATTTTTGCCACTTTGTACGAGCCGTACCGGTTAAAGGGAACCATAATCTGGTGGGTAAAGGCCCCTTCCGGCACGGTTCCCAGGGTATCCGCCCGTTCAACTTTGGCCCCGACTTTGACCGTGGGGGTAAATTCCCAGGTCTTGTCCGCGGGCAGGGGGTCTAAATAAACACCCCGTTCCAGGAAGTAACCCGCCGCTTGGGCAAGCTGCGGCAGGGGGTTTTGCAGGCCGTCGTAGACCTGGCCCAACAGACCCGGCCCCAACTCTACCGCCAGCATGTCTCCGGTGAATTCCACCTTGTCGCCAATGGTAATGCCTTTGGTGATTTCAAAGACCTGGAGCTGGCTTACCTCGCCGCGAATCCGGATCACTTCACTTTTCAGCCGTTTGTCGGCAACTTTAACATAACCGACCTCGTTCATGGACACCGCGCCGTCAAAACGGACGCTGACCATATTGCCGTTAACGGCTACAACCGTTCCTTTTGTTCCAATCATTTAGACTCTCCTACCGGTGAAACGCCCGCCTGAACACCGTCAAAAACATTGACCGCGCCCATAATGGAAGCGTAGAGTGATTTATATTCAGAAAATCCTGTTTCAGTTTGCATTGAATCGCGCCGTTGAAGAATGAGAAGTTTGAGCAGATAGGCAAAGACCGTGTTACGGTCAAAATAATCGACACCCTGCAAGGCTTCAATGGCGCTCCAGCGGGCCTTGTCGAGGAATATATCCGCTTCCAGCGGCGAATCCACCGCGGCAATTGCCCCGTGCGCCGCCGCAGCGGCATCAGCCGGAAGAATCGGCGGTTCAGCCAAAGCCGCGCCTTCACGCTTCACCTTGACCACGCGCTGACGGGCAAGATTCAACCGTAATGCCCGTTCCCATTCCCGCCAGCCGTCAATAAAATCCGAACCGCAGGAAAGGGCGCTCTCCGCATAGGAAATACCCAACGAAGGCGCTTCGCCATAGGGTGCCGGATCAAGGCTGACCATGTCGAGTAAAGCGGCATCCTCCTCATTGAGCAGGGGCTTTGCCAAATCTTTGAACGCTTCCGGCGACATCGGCGGCTTCTGACCGTAAGCGAGGCTGGGAAGCTGGGATACAAGGTAGTAATAGGCTCCCACTGGTTTTTCCTTACAGAGCCTTTACGGAAGTTTTAAGAATTTCCGCCAACTGAGGGTTAAGGTAAGCGCACAGCATTTCCGCTACGGAATCCGGCGAAAAATCATAATAAGCGGAACCGTCTTTCTGAGCGATACGGAAACCGCCGGCCAAATTGCGATCCGACTTGAGTTCCAGCCCTTTTTTAAGCTCGGCGGAAAGTTTTCTCTTGAAAAAGGTTCCCACTTTGCCCAAAGAAGCGGCAGATACCAGTATCGCCAGGGAATCCGTGCGTTTTCCCGGCCATGATTTGATTAACTCAGGTATTACCGTCTTCAGGACATCATCATTAAAGGATTTTTCAGTCTGTCCGGCGACAAGATTGTCCAATAATGCCTGAATTTCCCCTTTAAAGGCCAATACCAGGTTGCGCGAAGCCTGCTCCAGAGCGGCAACCCCCGCCTTTTCAGAGCGTTGGGCATCCTGTTTACCCTTTTCGATAATTCCCGCCGCTTCTTTCTGGGCGGCTTCGATAATCTGCCGCGCTTCCGCCTCGGCTTCACGCTTGATACGGGCGGCTTCTTCCGAAGCGGTCTCGACCCCGTCCTTTTTTATTTTGTCAATAAGTTCCTGTACCTGGATATCCATTACTTCCTCCACAGGTGTTCTTCATCGTCTCTTACCCTTATACCACACCGGCAGTTTTTTTGCAAGTACCAAAGTTCATTAAAAAGCAAAAACATTTTCTTTTGAAAGTAGAGAGACCAGCCGGAGGGGGCGCTGCGGGTGCGCCGCCGGCAGACGGAAACGCTTGTGGAATCCGCCTGTGGAGCCCCCCAGCACTTAAATTACCATGCACATCGTAATACCATAAATCATAGCCGTATTTAAGTGCTGGGCTGTTACCGTACACCTAGTTTTTGCTTTTTCTCCCTGGTCTCCTCCGGCGGGGAATTCCAAATGTTTCCGCCTGCCGGCGGCGCACCCGCAGCGCCCCCTCCGGCTGGCTTGTACCGGAATAGGGATGGTATTTTCCCTATTCCCGTTCCCTAAAACAACGCCTCTTCGGAAAGGGCTTGGCCGTCGGGGGGTGGAGCCGCTTTGCGGGGGCGTCCCGGCCCCTGCGCAGAGGCCGCAGCATCAACCGGGGCAGGTTTTGCCGCGCCGGGGGCTGGCTGGGCCGGGGCTTCCTTGGCAGGAGGGCTGTTTTTGCCGGCTGTTTTTGCCACGGGGAATTCCCTGCCGGGGAAAATTTGTTTGCGTAACCTGACTTCCAGTTCTTGCGCAAAGTCGGGGTGCTGTTCAAGGTATTCGCGGGCATTGTCCCTGCCCTGCCCTACTTTTTCCTCGCCGTAGGAATACCATGCGCCCTTTTTATCGATGATGTTGTACTTGACCGCGCAGTCAAGCAGGCTGCCGAGCGCGGAAATGCCCTTGCCAAAAATTAACTCAATTTCAGTTTTTCTGAACGGCGGGGCGACTTTATTCTTGACCACTTTGACCCGCACCCGGTTGCCGATTGCGTCGGCGTCTTTGGCAACTTCTATGGTTTCGGTTTTACGCACATCGAGGCGCACCGAAGAATAAAATTTGAGGGCGTTGCCGCCGGTGGTGGTTTCGGGGTTGCCCATAAAAACGCCGATTTTCATGCGAATCTGATTGATAAAAATCAGGATAGTCCGCGACTTGCCGATGGTGGCGGTCAGTTTGCGCAGGGCCTGGCTCATCAGCCGCGCCTGCGCCCCCATTTGAGCGTCGCCCATGTCGCCCATAATTTCCGACTGGGGGGTAAGGGCGGCGACCGAGTCCACCACGATAACATCGACCGCGCCGGAACGAACCAGACTGTCGGTAATTTCCATTGCCTGTTCGCCGTTATCCGGCTGGGAAACCCAGAGATCGTCAATGTTAACCCCCAGATTTTTGGCGTATACCGGGTCAAGGGCGTGTTCCGCGTCAATAAAAGCCGCCGCGCCGCCCAGTCTTTGCGCCTCGGCAATAGCGTGAAGGGCCAGCGTGGTCTTGCCCGAAGATTCGGGGCCGAATATTTCGATAATCCGCCCGCGGGGGTAGCCGCCGACTCCCAGCGCCTCGTCCAGCAGGATGGAACCCGAAGGCACCGTTTCTATACCGGCGGCATTGTCATGCGCCCCCAATTTAATGAGTGATCCCGCCCCAAATTGTTTCTCAATTTGCAGACGGGCCGCTTCCAGGGCTTTCGCCTTTTCCTCGGGCGCCGCACGGGGATCGCCCCTGGTTTTTTCTTCTGATTTAGCCATAAAATCTCCTCCCTATATATATGGCGCAAAGCCGCATTTTGCTTTATTCGTGTTGGAAGATTTTAGCATATTTTGCGGGAAAAGGGGAATAGGGAAGAATTTTCACCACGGTAACCGAGTAACAGCGCCGCGTTAAGCGGCGTTGACCGAATAAATACGACACGTTACCGCGCCCAATAAAAGCTACCGTGTACAGTAATGCCGACTACCTTTAGGTAGTCGAGTGCGCGGCGGGAGACACGGAGGAAGAAAATATCTTATTAAAACTCCGTAGTAAAAATTCTTAAGTAAACGCATATAACGGAGGGCACTCGTCCAGCACCTAATGTTGTTAGGTGCTGGATCAAATTATTGTTTGACGTAACCGCTGCCGGTCAAATTATAAACCGTTTCAGCCTCCCAACCGGCCTGGCTCGTCGGCTCGCATTTATTGTCATAATACCTGAACGTGAGCTGTTTGCCGTCTATTTCAAGAACGACCCCCTTGCTATAGATTTTGTCCGCATGGCCATCCTTATAATCAGCGTCCCTCATGGTTCCCACGGGCACATATAAAAAGTTAATCGTTTTTGTAATCGTTGTGGATGAGGTACCGGCGGTGGTAGTCATTGTGTAACCGGGGCCTTGAATACTCTTATACATGGGGTCTTCATTTGAGTGGTTATGCCCCCACAGGAAGATTACGTTTGGATAATTGTTCAATATCTCAATTGTCTCGCTCGCGTATTGGCTATACCTGCTAGCGGTGGTCATGGCGTGAAGCGGAAAATGCGTCAGGATAATTATGGGAATATCGGTTGGCGCTGACGCAAGGTATGCGCTGAGTTCATTCCTGTCCGCCAGGGGGAAATCCTGAAAAGATGAAGCCGGTGTGGATGCCGGTTTCGGCCCAAACGCGTAAATGGCATAGTCGGCAGTCCTTACAAGCTCGCTGTGGTTGTTATAGTTAAGCCGTTCGGCTGCGGCTCTCACCGTAGGGTAAAGTGAAGATGTCAAAGTTGCGTTTAAATTATTCAAAAGCGCGCCGCCGGCAGTGTTCTGCCATTCATGATTACCGGTTACAAACAGGGGCTTATTGAGCATAAAAGACGGATAAAAGTTGTCGGCAATGGGAATAAATTCCGCTATATTATTCCAGTGGGTAGTTCCCGTGGTATACGCGCTGCCATTGTCGCCGGCGAACAGCATATAATCAAGATTGGAATAGTGCGTCCCAAGCTTGGTCATCCATGATTCAAATATATGTGTATAGCCGGTATTGGTACTTTCGGAGCCTCTACCCCAATGCACATCCGCAGTGGCCCCGATATAGGCGGGCAGATGATTCGCTACCGTAACGCTTATGGCAAAACCGGCGCTGATGCCGTTCCCTCCGGTAATGCTTACCGCGGCGTTATAGCTTCCCGCTGTAAGTCCGGTTTTGGGCCTTACCGTAAGCTGTGCCGATTGGCCTGTGGCAAGGCTGTTAATTGTCGTAGTAGTACTGGGGTCAAATTCAAAACTGCCGCTGTTGGCTCCGGTCAGGCTTACCGTCAAATTTCCGGTAGGCTGGTTGCCGCTATTGGAGATAGTTACGGTACGCGCAGTCCGTTCGGCAGAGGTATATCCGGTTATCAGTTTCGGGAATGTATAGGGCGTATTCGGGTTTACCGTGACGGCCCAGGTATCTACCGGAGGTGGTATATTTATTTTGACAATGTAATGCGCATAGTAACCATTGTACTGATAATTAGTACCAGTACCGGCGATTTCATTCGGGATATACCGGATTAATATATAGTCCCCATTCTGAACGCCATTAACAGTAAGGTTTGTGGCAGTACCACTACTTGTGGAAGCCGAACTTACCGTATTAGTTGCGAATGGAAGTACGGTGTTTTCCAGGAACGGCCAGACGGCGGTACCTGCGGGAATTCTAACACAGGAAGTAACCGCACTGATGCCGTTGTTGGTAAATGTTGAATTGACTGTTATGTTGCCTCCCGCCGTTAATGTTACCGAACCCTCCACAAAATCAGGCGCTGTCGTTCTGTTCCACCAGCCGGCAATAGTACCCGCAGTACTTAGAGCATTCACCCCGCCAATGGTCAGGGCTGAAAGTGTCGCCCGGGGGGCGCTTGCACTATAGGCAACATACTGTGTATAGCGGTAAACCTTTACCGTGGTTCCGTCCTGTGCGGTTATCCGCACATAAACTCTTCGCCAGGTACTGGCAGTGACATCATAGGCTGCATCCAACTGAGCGATCCATCTCTTGCCTGTCAAGTCTGGAATATTATTGGCATTATCTTTTATCAGAGGATACCATGCAGGAGGGGCGGTGGTATCATTATCTGCTGTGGCTATTCCATACGCTACACTGGATACTTTGTCATCCTCGACAATGACCACTACGCTCTTGCCGCCGGTGACCGTAGCGTTGCTCCCGCCAATTAATCCGTTTGCCGTGGGCGCGGGGGCGGTTGTGCCGGTAACGGTGGTCGCGCTCGTACCCGGCGTACCGTTATTGATTCCGGGCGAACCGCCTATGTATAAACCGAAGAGGCCATTGGGTTCTCTCGCATTGCTAACCGCCCTGATGTTGGCGTTATTGGATAATACGACATTCGCCGTCCATTTTGCTTTAAGGGAAGTGTCGGCGGTAATAACGGTTGTGGCAATATACTTTGTGCCGGTAAAACCGGTATCGGTTGCCAGATACCAGCCGTCAAAAGTAAAGCCCGGTTTTGACGGGTCAGGCGACGGGAATTGTGCGCCCATGCTTTGGCCTTTTACCACCTGTATGCCGGTAATGGTTGAAGGGGTGCCGCCGTCAGTGTTAAATGTAACGTTCCAGGTAGGCAGAATAGTTACCTTGATAAGGGCATGGGCAAAGTAACCCTGATAATTAGCTGTCGTCGGAATATACCGGACGAGTATATAATCCCCGTTTGCGACATTATTAACCGTGGCGCTCGTGACGCCGTTGGTGGTAGAGGTATTAACATCTACACTGTCAACGAATGGCGATGCGGCGCTTTCCAATAACGGCCAGGGGGTAGATGCCGGAAGTCTGGCGTAGGTAACCGTTCCTGCGGCGCTTGTGTTGGTAATATCTGAGCTGACTGCTACACTGCCTCCCGCCGATATGGTCGCCGTCCCGTACTCTAAATTGGGAGCCACTGTTTTGTTCCACCAGCCGGAGACCGTACCGAGGGCGGCATTCTGCCCGCCAACGGTCACGGAGTTAAGTATTCCCCGGACGGAGTTGGTACAATTCCATGTGTAGCGGTACACCCGTACCGTGGTTCCGTCTTGCGCGGTTATCCGCACATAGGCCCTTCGTCCGGTGGTAGATGTAGGATAGGCGTCTACCACCGAAGTAATCCATCTCTTGCCGGTGAGTCCCGAAGGGGTATTATCGTTATTCCGGGTAAGCTGCTGCCATGTGGTAACAACAGTGGTATCATTAGTCCCGCCTAATCCAAACTCGACTTTGGATACATTGGCATCATCGACAATGACTACTACGGGCTTGCCGACGGCGCCGGTCACGCTGTTCGAGGCAATTGCCCCGGCTGATGTGGGGGCGGGGGCGGTAGTGCCGGTATAGTTGTCTTTGTCAGTACCCGGATTACCGATGCTGGTTGCAGGTATTCCGCCGATGTACAAACCGGAAAACGCGTCGATAGCGGGAGTTAATGTACCGGGAGCCGCTCTCATAGCGGCGTTACCGGATAATATGGCTGTCCATTGCGCGTATACGGTGATGTTTGCCGATACGGTTGTCGTCTGGACAAAGGTCGTTCCCGCGCCGTTGGCCTGAGTATTCCAGCTATTAAACGTATATCCAATCCGCGCCGGCGCTGTCGGCAGCGCGTCTATGGTTGTTACCGGTACGGTTACCGTTTTGGCTGACGGGCTTGCGTCCGTGTCCCCGCCATTCTTGTTAAACGTAACGGTATACACAGCATTCGCCGTCCATGCCGCGGTCAGCGTTATGCTTGCGTTGCCGGTGTTAATGCCCGTTGACAAAGCGGACACGGCAATGCTTGCCCCTGCAGGGTGGGTGCCGGGTGTGGAGTTAGTTCCCGATACTTCCCATCCCGCGAAAGTGTAGCCGCTACGGGTATAGGGATTGGCGGGCATAGTTACATTTGCCCCATAAGCCGCCGAAGTCGGGCTGGTTGGCGCGGGGCCAGTGCCGCCGCCGTTGGCGTAGTTAATCGTCAAAGTGTTGACATTCCACTGCGCGTATACGGTGATGTTTGCCGATACGGTTGTCGTCTGGACAAAGGTCGTTCCCGCGCCGTTGGCCTGAGTATTCCAGCTATTAAACGTATATCCAATCCGCGTTGGCGGTGCCGGTAGCGCGTCTATGTTCGTTGCCGGTACGGTTACCGTTTTGGCTGACGGGCTTGCGTCCGTACTTCCTGAATCGGTGGTGTTCTTGTTAAACGTAACGGTGTACACAGCATTCGCCGTCCATGCCGCGGTTAACGTTATGGTTGCATTGCCGGTGTTAATGCCCGTTGACAAAGCGGTAACCGCGACGCTTGCCCCTGCCGCATAGGTGCTGGGTGTGGAGTTAGTTCCCGATACTTCCCAGCCCGCGAAAGTGTAACCGGCGAGGCTGTAGGGATTGGCGGGCATAGTTACATTTGCCCCGTAAACCGCTGATGTCGGACTGGTTGGCGCAGGACCCGTGCCGCCGCCGTTGGCGTAACTAATCGTCAAAGTATTCACCGTCCACTGCGCGTACACGGTAACGCTCGCCGATACGGTTGTCGTCTGGACAAAAGGCGTTCCCAATCCGTCGGCCTGAGTATTCCAGCCGGTAAACGTATACCCAATCCGCGCCGGCGGTGCCGGTAGCTCGTCTATGGTGGTCGGAGAAGTTACCGTCATGGTTTTCGGGCTTGCATCCGTGTTTCCCTCATCGGTGGTGTTCTTGTTAAACGTAACGGTATATACATCAGCATCCCACCGGGCGTATACGGTAATGTTGCCGTTCACGGTGGTAGACACGGTAAATTTAGTCCCGCCGGTTTCGTCATCAGTGTCGAACCAGCCTATAAACCCATAGCCTGTCCGTGTTGGCGCTTCCGGCAGCGCACCAATGGTGGTCGGAGAGGTTACCGTCATGGTTTTTGGGCTTGCGTCGGTGCTTCCCTCATCGGTGGTGTTCTTGTTAAACGTAACGGTATATTTCGCGCCCGTCCAATGCGCTTTCAGGGTAAGGTTTTTGGTGATTTTGTCGGTTACTTCGTATTTTACCGGCGGATTAAGGCTTTCGTCATACCAGCCGTCAAAAGTATAGCCCGTTTTTGACGGGGACGGGTATTGGCCGCCCATGCTTTTGCCTTTTTCGACCTGAATATTGGCGATTGAAGGGGCGCCGCCGTCAGTGTTAAACGAAATGGTACAATATTCGGGGCCCGATGACCCCGGTAAATCCGATGAACAGGTCAAAAGACCCCGTAGTGAAATCACTATTACCAGCAAAGCCGCAAGTTTGACTTTCTTCATAGTCATTCCTCCGTAACAGTTAACGCAACGGTGTCAGTTACCCAGGATGGCGAGAAGCCGCATTTTGTATTGGTTTAATTATAGCACATTTCGCGGAAAAAAGGGAAAGAAATTTACCACGGAGGACACGGAGTTACACGAAGAGGAATAGACCGGTCGGAGGGGGCGGGCGGGTAGCGGAAACATTTGGAATTCCCCGCCGGAGGAGACCAGCGGGTAACGTAACGAGGGTAGGGACAATAAAAGCCCAGCACTTAAATACGATATAATTTCATAGTATACGATGTGCATGGTAATTTAAGTGCTGGGGGGCTCCACAGGCGGGTTCTACAAGCGTTTCCGCTGGCCCGTAGCGCCCTCATCCGACCGGATTTCTACACATCTGTGGGTCAAGTTTAGCCTGAAGGGACGGGGTATGTACCACTGTCAACAACTTAAGGATTCAACCTGCCCAATTTTGTCAACAGTTTGATTTGTGGTTATGGTGAAATTTTGCTTTGCGGTTACAGTCTTTGCGGATTACTTCACGATTGGGCCGTATCGGCACTACCCGCCGTTCCATACTGCGTACCAACTCGCTCATCAGATAACGCCCTGCTATACGGTTTTCTTCAATGATTATCCGTATCTATTGATCTTTGAATACCCCTACCGCATGCTTCACATTTACCTTATACTCATATAGGTTCCCACTCCCTTCCCGTTTCTTTTGCGCTTTCCTGTTTGCCCCTCGCACAAGGCTGGACAACATATTTGCTACCGTCATCATCGCGTAAAAGTCCTGTTTTACATTGTCTACAAGCCGTCCGGAAAAGTTCTCCGTCTCTAGTTTTTGCTTGAGTTCTTGGTACTTCGTCTCTATGCCCCATCTCTTGTGGTACAGTTCCCCAAATGCCCCGTATTCCATTTCCGCTTTAGTAAGATTCGTTATCAGCAGTTCATCCTCCCCGCTCGTAAGAGGTATCCGTACCGTGCGGGCCTGTAGCCCGGTTTTCCCCAGCATTACACGGCCTTCCTTCGCCCCGCCCAGA
>JAITCL010000030.1 GCA_031283105.1 Treponema sp.
AACGGACAAAAACCCCACTCCCCATCACCCACTCCCCCCAAACAGCGGTCGCGTTGCAAAGCAACGTAGTTGCCGCTAAAAAAACATTTAAGGAGAAAGAGGAAAGCGAAATGAGAGAGGGATTATACAGCGGCGGCGGTAACTTTTTCCTGCACCATTTCATCAATGATTTGGGCAAGAGTTTTGTGGTCAGCCGTCGCTTTAGTCAAAAGGTAATAGACGGACATATTCGACAGCCCCAAAAGACGCAATTCCCTCTGTCTAAGCCAGTCGCTCTCGTTAGGCCCCAACTTGGGAACAGTGCGGGTCAGTTCTTCATCAAGAGCGTCGTATTCCTCATCAGTCATGTCAGTGTATTCCATCAATTTCTCCTATGGCTCAATTTGAGCAATTATACTATCCCGGCAGCCCATTGCGTGAAAAACCTTAATCGCTTCTTCACCAATAGGGTTATAGAAAACTTCAATCGGGTTACCCGCCCGATTGAATCCAATAAAACCGTATTTGTTGCCGTAGCTTCCGAGCGGGCCGTAACGAATTCTAGTCTTGAAAGCATGAATAATGTCTTCCCTCGTTACCCCATGCTTGAACGCCGAAGGCACAAATACAATTTCCGGCTCCATGTGTTCAGTTTAGCATGAAAAGGGGGCAAAAAGCAATGAGGAATGGGGATGGGTCGTTTCGGCGCTTCGACAAGCTCAGCGACCTCAGCGACCGGAGATGAAGGTGTTCCCTGAGCCCTTCGACAAGCTCAGGGAACACCTGTCGAAGCGCCGAAGCGGAGCAAATGAGGAATGAGCAGTGAACAGTGGGGAGAATAATGTATAAAATCATTTTGCTTTTTATTTCTTCCTGTATACTTTTGCAATGTTACGGAAAGGGCGTCCCTCAAATAAGTGATTCCGAAAGGTTTGCGCTGGAATATCCTTTGGCGGGAAGCGGCAATATATTTGTTTACAGAAACGCACACGAGACGGCTGACATTTTGGCAAAGGGCAGGGGCATTGTGTTTATCGGCTTTAAGGAGTGCCCGTGGTGTCAGCAATACGCCGTCTACCTTCAGGACGCCGCGCGTGAAATGGAAATTGACAAAATTTATTACTGCGATATAAAAGAAGACCGCGAAAACAATTCGGAAGGATACCGGAAAATAGTCAGTATTTTTGAAGGCTATCTCCAAAACGACGACGAGGGGCGTCCGCGGGTGTATGTGCCGGACGTATCGGTAGTAAGCAGGGGCAGAATAATTACCCACGATTTTGAAACGTCAAAAGAAACGTTAGGATACAGTACGCCGCAAGAGTACTGGAACGACGAGCGGGTAAACGCGCTCAAGGAACGGCTGCGGAAAGGGATTGGCATTTTGAAAGAGATTATTAGTTATAGCTGCGATTGTTAGCAAGGCAAATATTTTTTGAGCTTTTCATATAAATCATCGGGAGAAACCGGTTTCCCAATATGGTCGTTCATGCCCGCTGACAAACATTTTTCAATGTCTTCCCGAAAAACATCCGCGGTCATGGCAATAATATGAATATCCTTTGCCTGTGTCATTTCAAATGCCCGTATTGCCCGCGTTGCTTCATATCCGTCCATTTCCGGCATGTGAACGTCCATGAGAATCAGATTGTATTTATCGGGATTTTCAGTAAACAGGGAAACAGCCGCCTTGCCGTTTTCGGCAAAATCAATGGAAATGCCGGTTTCTTCCAGAAGCGCGGACAAAATTTCCCGGTTGATTTCAACGTCTTCCGCAGCCAATATGGTATATCCTTTGAAGTTCAAACCGGTTCCCTTTGAACCGGCGGGTGAACCGTTAGGAGAAACTTCGCCGGCGTTATTCGCGCCCTTTTTCGCCTTTATGGTAAATATAAATTTTGAGCCTTTGTTTAGTTCTGACTCAATCCATATTGCGCCCTGCATGAATTCCACTATCCGTTTGGAAATGGCAAGACCAAGTCCCGTGCCGCCGAAATCTTTTGAGATAGCGCTATTGGCCTGTTGGTAAGGCGTAAAAAGCTGCGTTTGCTGTTCCGGTGAAATCCCGATACCGCTGTCGGCAACTTCGATTCTTATGGTAATTTCATCGCCTGAATCATCCAGCTTTTCCGCGCTTAATGTGATTTTGCCGTTTTCCGGCGTGAATTTTACCGCGTTGGTCAGCAGATTCGTAATAACCTGCGATAACCGCAGTTCATCGCTGATAATAAACGGCGGAATGTTTTCGTTTACATTAACAACAATATCCTGATGTTTTTCCCCGGCGCGGACGCTCATTACATTGATAATGCCCGTCAGCATTTTTTCAAAATTAAATTCACTATTTGAAAGTTCCAGCCTGTTCGCTTCGATTTTGGACATATCAAGAATATCGTTAATAATACCCATAAGATGCCTTGAAGCGCTGTCCGCCTTCTCAAGACAATATTTTATTTTTTGAATATCATTGGCGCCCGCCGCAATGTTTATCATGCCTATAATGGCGTTTAACGGGGAACGTATTTCATGGCTCATGCGGGACAAAAAATCGCCTTTGGCGCGTGAAGCGTTCTGCGCTTCCAGTTGATGATCGAGCAGGGACAAATGCGTTTCCAGCCGCTTGAGAAGCAGCGGCGCAACAAAGGGTTTACGGATATAATCAACGGCGCCAATACTTAAACCTTCCATTTCGCTTTGAGCATCATCCATGGAAGTCAGAAATATAATGGGTATATCCCTGAATTTATCATTGCTTTTCAGTTTTTGCGCCGCTTCATACCCGTTCATACCCGGCATCTCCACGTCCAGCAAAATTAAATCCGGCTGAAGATGCTCCAATAAATCAAACATTTTTATCGCCGCGGCAATCGGGAATACTTCGTATTTTTCTTTCAAGGTGTTTTTAATGGCGGTCAGGCTTTCAAGATTATCATCTACAACAATAATTTTTTTCCGGTCATTGGTCATTTACCCAACTCCTCCTCATACTGCGCAAGCCGCGCCGCCGCTTCGGCTATTTCCGATACGCCAATCTTTTCCTTTAACCATGCCACTAAATCGGCGCCTTCTTCATAAGCGGCGCTTTCCAGTTTGGACATGGCTGTATCAATGCCGCTCATATCGTAATTTTCACAACTGTGCCGCAGTTGCGCCAGGACTTCCCGGTCGGGGACTTTTAAGAGGGGCTTTTCATGACAAGCGTCGTAGTTATCTATCCAGACTTTTACATCCGCCAGAACGGTTTCTGCATCTTTAATGAGCTGGTCATTTTGAGCCAGAACCCCGTCCAGATCGCCCGCTCTGGACATTGTTTCCAGATTCAAAGCCGCTTCCCGTATGGTTTCCGCGCCTATACCGGCGCAAGCGCCCTTCAAACCGTGTACGCTGATGACATAGTCGGATAATGTTTCACGGGAAATAACCCGCAGCCCGTTCAAAACTCCCGGAGTGTTAATGGTAAAAGAACGCAGTACCGACAGATAAATATTTGTATCTCCGCCGTAAAGGGAAAGCCCTTTTTCCGTATTCACTCCCGGTATGTCTATTACCAGATTTTCGTCTGATGTATCTGTTTCCGCATCGTTTGTTACCAGCGTATTTTCCTGCGATGCGCTGCGCACCCATTTCCTTATAATGGAATCCATTTCTATTATGTCAATGGGTTTGGAAATAAACGCCTGAAAGCCGTGTTCATAAAACATCTGGTCTGTTCCGTGAATGGCGTTGGCGGTCAGGGCGATAATCGGTATCTTCTGCGCGTATTCCGTACCTAATGCGCGGATCGCTTCCGCCGCCTCTATGCCGTCCATTCCGGGCATCATGTGATCCATGAATATTGCATTGTACACCGGAGTTCCGCCGCGTATTCGTTCAACGGCTTCCTTTCCGCTGATTAAACAATCAACCTGCATTTTGTATTTGCGTAAAAGGCCCGCCGCCACGTCAAGGTTGGTCTGCATATCGTCAACCACCAGCACCCGTGCGTAGCTTAAATTGAGCCGCACCAGTTTTTTGGTGACAATGCGTTTGTCTTCGGCGTAGCAGAAACTGCGGAGTTTATTTGCGATGTCCGTTCCGATGGGCGTATCGCTGACAAAGCCTTGCCGGATACGCAGACGGAATGTAGTGCCTTTGCCGTATTCGCTTTCCGCGCTGATTTCTCCGTCCATCATATCAGCGAGCCTTTTGGTAATAGCCAGACCCAAGCCGGTGCCCTCAATATTGCGGTTGGCCTTGACATCGACCTGATTGTAATCCGAAAAGAGTTTTTTTATATCTTCCTCGCGTATGCCGATGCCGGTATCGCTGATGGTAACGTCTAACCACATGGTATCGTCTTCGCGCGTACAGTGCACGCTGAGTTCAATGCTTCCCTGATGCGTGTATTTGACGGCATTGCTGAGCAGGTTGGTAAATATCTGTTTAACCCGCAGATCATCGCCGTACAGTTTGACCGGTAAATCGTCATCAATATTCAGGCGGAATATTATGGGTTTTTCCCCAAGACGGGTAATCACCAGGGTAATAATATCGTTTAACAGGCTGGACGTGTAATATTCAACCGGCGTTAATTCCAGCTTGCCCGATTCAATTTTGGAAAAATCCAGAATGTCGTTAACAATACTCAGCAGCGTAGTGCCTGCGTTGCTTATCTTTACCAGATTTTCCGCAACCTGCCTTTCCAGACGCTCATCTTCCAATATTAAATCCGTAAGGCCGATTATCACGTTCAGGGGGCTGCGGATTTCATGACTCATATTTGCAAGAAATGCCGACTTGGCCTGTGAAGCCGTTTGAATCTCTTCTTCCATCGCTTTGCGCTGGGTTATGTCGCGCCCAATGCCCAAAATTCCGGTTACTCCACCGTCCATCAGGAGCGGCACTTTTACGGTTTCAAAAAGCCGTGTAACGCCGTCGGCGCAGGGCAGCCATTCCTCAAATGCTACCCGCTGGAGTTCATTTATAACTTTTCGGTCATAATCATTGGCAATCTCCGCGGCTTCGGCGGACATTCCCAGAGCGGTTTCATCATCATTTTTAAGTATATCTTCCAGCTTTTTGTTGAATAAATCCGCCATGTATTTGTTGCACAGCGTGTATTTAAAATCCCCATCTTTGCAGAATACGGCGTCAGGAAGCGAATCAATTATATTTTTAAGCAAAGAAGTCTGATACGCGATTTCTTTCTCCATCGCCTTGCGCCCGGTTATATCGCGCGCGATACCCATCATACCGACGACAACGCCGTTCTGTATGAGAGGAGCTTTAACAGTTTCAAAAAATCTTCCTTTTCCGGTAAGAGGCGCCGAGATATACTCTTCGAGTTTAATTATCCGGTTTTCATTCAATACGGATTGTTCTATATTAATAATATTTTTCACCGAATCGGGCGATAACCATGCGCCATCCGCATCGGCTTTGCCGTTTATATCCGTTTCACGGACGCCGATAAAATCCTCAAAGTGTTTGTTGCATTGCGTATATCTGAGATTAATATCCTTGCAAAACATCAGATCGGGAATTGAATCAATCATCATTTGAAGCTGCGAAGTCTTAAACGCAAGCTCGCCTGTCCGCTGCCCTACCAGCGTTTCAAGCCGTCTGCCGGTACTTCTGCTTCTTATCAGAAGAATTAACACAAGGACAAGCACGAGGAAAAATAAAATCAATGCGCCGATTAACCAGGGACGCTGGGCCTCCGCCAGTTTATACCGGTAATCATAGGTTTTATGCATCCATTGGTTTGCAATATTATTAGTGTTAATAATACTGAGAGTTTTATCGACGATTGATTTGAGAATAACGGCGTCTTTGTTATAGCCAAATGAAGAATCAAATGAATGATTGAGTATCAGATTTAATTTATAAACCGCTTCTTCATAATAGTTGGTGTAAATAAGCAGCCTTCGGTTGCAGGCAAAAATCACTTCGACTTCATCCTGTTTTAACGAATTCCAGACTTCTTCCTGGGTGTCATATTCAACAAGATGCCGGTGATTCGGAAAAATTTTTTTAAAAACTTCGGAATATATGCTGTCTCTGCGGACGCCGACTTTCAAATAGGGAATCTGGCTTATTTCAATGTTGCGATAATCCGATTTTGACAAAAACGCAAAATTGTCTTCTATAACCGGAACTTCCGACCATAAAAAACGGCCTTGATACTCCTGTATGCGAAACAGCTCAGGTACCATTAACGCTTTACCGCTTTCAAGCATGGCAATCAGGTCCTGAAATGTTGCGTTCTGGTCGTTGACGCGCATAAAGGTAAGCCCCGTCAACCTGGCGATTTCGTTCAGCGCGTCAAAATATATTCCATTCCATTGATTGGTGTTGGTATCGAAAAAACAAACCGGATAATTGTTGAATTCCGCAGTAACAGGTATCACCGGATTGTTTTGTATGTATGCTTTTTCTTCTTCGGTCAGCAGATTATACAGCTTGTTTTCCAGATATTGCTGATACCCCGTTTTATACAGTTCGGCGAGATAGCCAAGAGTCCGCTCGTTCAATGTTTTTTCTACGACATTGATAATCGGCTGAAGCTCCGCTTTCCGCGTTGACAGGCAGGACGATCTGAAAATCATTGGCAAAAAATCTTTGCTTACCACATTGCCGTATATGTCAAAAGCCGCTTCCGCGGTATCACTGCCCACGAATGCGTCAACTTCCCCGCTTTCGAGCATCCGGTAAGCGGCGGCATGGCTGTTAACGATAATGGTTTCAAAATCGTAATCGGCATTTGCGGCGATGTCGGCTGATGTGACCGATCCCCTCAAAAAGGCATAATACGGACGGCGGAAACGTATAATCTCCTCAAGAGGCACGCCGCCATTGATACGGTAGTATTTTATCGGGCGTTGGGTAATGGGGCTGGTCATGAAATAGGTTTCCCGGTTTTCAGAGGTGTCTATCAGCTCGCTGGTAAAATCGACTGCTCCGCTCTCAAGCCCTTTCAGCAAATCGTCCCATTCAAAAAATTCGATTCTAAACGGTATTCCGAATATCTTTGTCAGCCGGTCGCAAATCAGGGCGGCATATCCCTGAATCTCGCCGTCTCTCCCGGTGAACGCATCGGAAGACAGACTCATTCCGTAGACAAAAGAACTGTTTTTTCCCTGCAGATTCCTAATGGCGCTGATTTCGTCATCATTTATACCGGGTATCTCCCAAAATAAAATATCTTCTATTGTCAAACCGGACTGATCTTGAGATGGTTTTCCGCATCCTGAAAACACGGTCAAACCAAGCGCACAGGCGAGCGTTACGCATAGTATATACCTGATTTTTTTTGACATACTGCTCCTTTTTTGCGCATATTTTCAGTATATGCTATTTTAGGAGAAGTATATGCCGGTGTCAATGTACACGTACCGTTACATTGGGCTTTCAGGACGGGAGTTCTGAATCATCGTCTTCTGTTTTGGGCGCGGGTTTTACTTTCTTTGGTTTGGATTTTGATACAAAATGGGGACGGTGATACCTGCGGGCAACATAGTTAATAAGGGACATATAAAATACCAGGGCGATTGTTACGGCAATCACCTGCCAAGATTGTATCACTTGAAGAAGCAATTCTGTCAATTCTTTTGAGAACATACCATTTCCATTATCGGCAGATTATTGAAAAAGCTGAAGTATTTGCCAATATGAACGTCTAATTTGAGAAGAATATAACCACGGAGGACACGGAGTAACACGGAGGAAGAAGGTTTACTAATTTCCGGCGGATACATTATAGTATGTATATGCGCAATTTTCCCCGCTTGTTCCTCACAATGGGTCTGTTTCTGTTGTTTTTGTTTCTGCCTTCCTGTTTCCATTCTCAAAAAAATAATGCAAACAGCAAGGCTGACAGCAGGGATAACCTTGGGGCGGCGGAAACGGGCGGCGCATTTGTCGTCCAACTTATCGCCGTTATGCTTAATGCTGAATTACCCGATACACTGTCCCCAAAAATACTGGCGGCTTCGGCACGGAATTCCGCCTTTATGACCGATTTATCTGCCTGTCTTGCGCAAGACCGGCATTTATGGGAACTGGTAGACAAACAACATTCGCTTCCCCCGGACTATGTTCCTTCCGATCTGGTTACGCTGACAAATGGCCACTATCAGGTGAGCAGGGCGGGACTGATGCTGCGCCGGGATGCCGCCGAATCGTTGGGCGAAATGGCAGCAGCCGCCCGCAGTGGCGGAATTACGCTTGTTGCCTCATCAGCGTACCGTTCATACCGTTATCAGGAAGAGGTCTACAACCGGAATGTCCGGGAAATGGGACAGGAAGCCGCCGACCGGGAATCGGCGCGGCCCGGCTACAGCCAGCACCAGACCGGCCTGGTACTCGATTTTGGTTCCATTGACGACTCCTTTGCCCAAACCGCCGCTGGCCGCTGGATAGCAGCCAATGCCGCGCGTTTCGGCTGGTCGCTTTCCTTTCCCAATGGCTATGAAGCCGTCACCGGCTACCGCTGGGAAAGCTGGCATTACCGCTATGTGGGCAGGGAAATCGCCGCCTTTATCAATAATTATTTTGACGGTATTCAGCAGTATGCGCTGCGATTTATGTATGAGTATGAATTGTATACAAAGAACCATTAATACTTCGCCAAGATATGTTATGAAAATTGAGAGATTTCCTTTATACTCATCATAAATTATTCGCTGGTAGGTTAGCGTATAACAAATAAGGTGGGGCGATGCTCCATGCTACGCAAAGCGTCCCCAGAGCTGAATCGTCCAAAACGCTTCGCCCCCGTCCTTACCATCAGGCGACCCTGATAGTTAAAATATAACCTTCCTCCCCTTTCCTGTCAAGCCTGTTTCACTACCTGCATAAATATGCTATGTTATATCAAAACCGAAAGTTTTCATCTATAATAATGTGTATCTACACACAAAAAAAGGAGTGTCATTATGAAGTTGATTTTTTTAGGGCCGCCGGGGGCGGGCAAGGGTACTTTGGCGGTCAGGGCGGTGGAGATTGTAGGCTGCCCCCATATCAGCACCGGGGCGATTTTCCGCGAAGCGATTGCGGCGCAGTCAGCTCTGGGCCTTAAAGTTAAGGCGATTATTGACGCGGGAAAACTGGTTGACGATGATACCACCATTGAACTGGTAAAAGAGCGGCTGGCCCAGGCAGATGCCCAAAAGGGCTACATTCTGGACGGCTTTCCCCGCACCATTCCCCAGGCGCAGGCTTTGGCGCAATTCTCTGTTGTGGAAAAGGTAGTTAATTTTGACATTCCCGATTCAGGGGTGCTGGAACGGCTGGGGGGCCGCCGCGTCTGCCGTAAATGCGGATACAATTTTCACACGGTTTTTAACAAGCCCAAAGTTGCCGATGTGTGCGACCATTGCGGCGGCGAGGTGTACACCCGTGACGATGACCGGCCTGAGGCAGTCCAAAAACGGCTTGAAGTGTACCGCGCCCAAACCGCCCCCCTCATCGACTTTTACCGGCAGCAGGGCATTTTGGTTGATATAGACGCCAGTCCGATGGTTGATGAAATTGTAGTGAGTTTCAAACGGGTTCTTGGCTTATAAAAACATTATGAAACTGCCAAAGGTGTTATGTATAATGGCCTCTGTGTGTACCTTTATCCAATGCGCCTCTCAGCCGGTTTTTGATGAGGCCGAGTGGCTTGAACAGGTCAAGGCGGAGGACATTGCCCAACTCTATGCGCCCCACTTAAACCCTGACGGAACTTTTTTCAATCCCTGGATGGAAAGGCCCCGGATACGCAGACGTTACTCATGGTTTCGCAACCACCTGTTTGGCAGAAAGGAACGGTATGACCCATTCCCCCAGGAGGAGTACTCTTTTATACCCAACGATTACACCTATCTTTCAGACCCCGCTTTCAACAGCATTTCGTTTGCCGGACACGCTTCAATAATTATTAAAATGGACGCGCAGACCATTTTTACCGATCCGTTTTTTTCAAACGCCGCATTGATAAGAATGAAAAAAGTTAAAATAAAATTTGATTTTTCCCAAGTCCCCCAAAAACCGGTCGTGTTGATAAGCCACAACCATTATGATCACCTTGATAAATATTCGGTAAAAAAACTTATCAAAAAAGACGCGGTCTTTGTCGTGCCTTTGGGGCTGAAACCGTTTTTTATCAAATTGGGGGCGCAGGAAGTTTATGAGCTTGACTGGTGGGAAAGCGTCAGTTTGGGGGAAATTACCTATACGCTGTTACCGGCCCAGCACTGGTCGCGCCGGATAGGGCAGAAGGGCGGAAAAACCCTGTGGGGCGGTTATTTGATAGAAGGGTCAAAGACGATTTATTTTTCGGGCGATACCGGTTATTTCAAGGGTTTTGAAGAATACGGCAGACGCTACCGCATTGATTACGCCCTGATGGGAGCCGGGGCCTATGAGCCCCGCTGGTTTATGCACTATGCCCACATGAATGTAGAGGAATTTTTTCGCGCCGCCGATGAACTGGGGGCGAAAACGGCAATTCCCATGCACTTTGGCATTATCAGCCTGAGCGATGAGCCGCTTTTGTATCCCCTGTACGAGACGGTCAAATTTATCAATCTGCACCCGGAATACTCCGAGCGAATACACCCCCTGCGGGTAGGCGGATTTATCAAAATAGAATAAAATGGCATAGAATAAAGAAAAAGGAAGGGGAAATGGCGAAAGAACAACAAGCGAAAAACCCGAAAGCATTTTGGGGGAAATTGACCAAAGCGGTTGGGGTACAGTTGACGCTGGGGCTGTTTTTTGTTTCCGCGTTGATGGTGGCGCTGGTTTCGGTGGTCGTGAATATTCATGTGAATCATTATGTGGATATGATTACCGAATCTACCCAGAACCACTTAAAAGCGGTTGCTCAGGCGGCGGCGCTGTTTGTCAGCGCGGAAGAGTTGGATCGTTATCATACGGTGGAAGACGCAAAAAAACAAAGTTATCAGGAATTAAAAAGGCGGCTGGAGCAGTTTGCCAAAGAATACAATGTTCTGTATGTTTCCTACCTGCGGCAATACGATTATGACAATTTCCAGTACATAGTTGACAATGATTTTGATCCTGCAACCATAGTAGATCCGGGGACGATTCTGCCGATTGAGGGTATTGCCAGAGCCGCCCTTACCGGAAAAGTAACGGCGACAGACCTGGGTAACTATAACGAAAGCTGGAGCGGGCTTATTGCGGGTTTTGCCCCGGTGTATGACGCGGACGGCAATTTCTACTGTGTCGCGGACGTTGATATAAGCGATAAAGTTATTTTGGATCAGCGCAGATATTCAATGACTATGACGATACTCCAGATTCTCGCGCTTTCCATTTCCGTACTTTTCGGTATCTTAAATATGCTGTTGTACCGCAGTAAGGCGCGGGAAATTGAAGCGGCCCATATCAGACTCCAGTATTTCAATAATAATATGCGTACAGCTTTTTCCACATATCTGTCGGAGGATGTGGTAGAAGAAATAATATCCGATCCCGCCCGTCTGCAACTTGGCGGAGTAAACCGGCACATGACCGCATTGTTCTCTGATATTAAAGGTTTTACCGGCATAGCGGAAATGCTTACGCCGAATCATTTGGTCGATCTCCTTAACTATTACCTTTCCACAATGAGCGATATTATTCTGGAGCAAAAAGGAACGATAGACAAATATCAGGGTGATTCAATTGTTTCCTTCTTTGGCGCGCCGCTGGAGCTTGATGACCACGCTCTTCGGGCATGCACAGCCGGAATAATGATGAGACGGATAGAGAACGATATAAACAAGTATGTTCTGGAAAAAGGCATAAGCCCGTCGCCGCTGTTGACCCGCATCGGCGTTAACACCGGCGAGATGGTAGTCGGAAACATGGGAACGCAGAAAAAGATGAATTACACGATCATCAGCAACGCGGTAAACTTGGCTTCCCGCCTTGAAGGAGTAAACAAGGTATACGGAACATGGATTCTTGCCGCGGATTCAACAATAAAGGAAACCAAAGGACGGCTCCTTACGCGGCGGCTTGATTGCGTAAAAGTTGTGGGAATAAACGAGACAGTGCGTATCCATGAAATTCTGGAATTAAAAGCGGAGGCATCAGACGCTTTGTTTGAGCAGGTTTATCTTTTTCACAAAGCGATGGATTTTTTTGACAGCCGCAACTGGAAAGACGCGGAAGCCGCGTTCAATCAGGTGCTAAAGTTATACCCTGACGACGGACCTTCCAAACATTTTGTTGAACGCTGCCGTCAATACCAGGAATTTCCGCCGCCCGCCGA
>JAITCL010000118.1 GCA_031283105.1 Treponema sp.
AGAGGAAATTTATTATACTGGCGGGGGCCATACCTCGGTAACATAAGTATTAACCTTCATGCGTAATGTAGTAACCTGAACCGCTGCAAGCAGCGAGGTATGGACCCCCGCCTTCCAATCAAAAGTAAATGCCGTTCTTCATCCAGAAAGGGAACAGGACAGGGAAAAATCTGCCACGCAAGGGTATTGTTCTGTTTGTATGCCGTTTCCAGAGCGGCTATTTCATCATCAATTTTTTCACGGCGGCCTTTGTACGCCGCCAAAACCCCGCCTTCACCGCAGAGTCTGAATAATTTTTTCACTATCTTCGGTTCCAAAGGACTGAAGGCCCGGAATGTAACCACGTCAAAACGCCCCGGCTGTACTTTTTCCATTTCCGCTTCTTCCACTGAAATATGGGAAAGGTCCAGCGCTGTTTGGACATCCCGCAAAAAGCCCGCCCTGCGGCCCTTGCGCTCAATCAGGGTAAATTCCGCGTCCGGCATGACGATGGCAAGGGGAATACCGGGCAGCCCGGCGCCCGAACCAACATCGGCAATATGCAATTGCCGGGCAGCCGTCGGCTGTCGAGCAGCCGGATCATTATACTTCGTTGTAATTTGGGCAATGATTCCCAGCGGCGCAAGGGAATCGAGAATATGCCTGACGATTAATTCCTGACGGTCGTTGGTTCCCACCAGACTCAGAGCGGGATTACGCGATTCAATTTCGGAAATGTATTTAACCAGCAGGGAAAAAATTTCTTCACGGTGGGGGGTGATAAGACGGTCTGCGCCGGAATTACGGCACAGTTCCAGGAGACCGTCAGAAAGCAGACGGAATGAATCAATCGACACTACAAATATTCACGCAACTTTTCTTTCCAGTCGCTTCCCTTTTGGATGGTTGCCTTAACCCCCAATTCTGTAAGGCGTTGTATCCGCACTTCATCGCCGCTGGAAGTAACCGCTATAATGGTCATCGGATGACCGGCAAAAAGCAGTTTTTTGATTAAGTCCTCGCCGGTCATATCCAAAAGTTCCAAACCGGTGATAACGCAGGACACTTTACGGGTTTCAACCGCATCCAGCACATCTTCGCCCCGGTCAAAACTTTCACAAAAAAAGCCCAACTCCGTTAAAAAAACCTTCATCACCTTGCGGAAAAACCCGCTATTATCAACGTGGATAACATTAATCATAATTCACCCCCCCCCAGCCCGCTCATACAAGTCAGTATACATAAAATAAGCCGAAAAAGCAAGAAAAACCCGATGAAAACGCCTTCACGCCGCACCGGATTGTGCTTTTTCTCTTCCCGGCAATACAAAAAATACCAGCCATTAACTCATTTTTTTGCCGTTTTCGGCCTGCTTTTGGCTTTTTTCTCCTGCTCCATAAGGGCGCGGACGAGAACCGGCAGCCCGTACAGTTTGATGAAGCCATTCGCGTCGGCGTGGTTGTACAGGTCGCCGGTGGTAAAACTGGCGATACCGGCATGGTACAGGGAGTTAGGAGAAACGGCGCCCGCGGAGCTTATCGAACCTTTGTAGAGTTTCAACCGCACCGTGCCTGATACATTGGCCTGCGTGGAATCGACAAAGGCGGACAAGGCTTCGCGCAGGGGGGTGAACCAGAGGCCGCCGTAAATCAGCTCGCCCATTTTCAGGGAAATCTGCTGCTTAAAGGCGTAGGTCTGCCGGTCAAGGCAGATGTGTTCCAGTTCCTGATGGGCATAGTAGAGGATGCTGCCGCCGGGGGTTTCGTACACGCCGCGGCTCTTCATGCCGACTACACGATTTTCAACCAGATCAATAATGCCAATCCCGTTTGCCCCGCCGATTTGGTTCAGGGCTTTTATCAGCGCAAGCCCGTCCATTTTTTTGCCGTCCAGCGCGATGGGAATGCCTTTGTCAAATTCAAGTTCGACATAGGTAGGTTTGTTGGGGGCCTTTTCCGGGGTAACGGTGTTGACCAGCATGGTACGGAATTTAGGTTCAGTGGCAGGATCTTCAAGCTCAAGACCCTCGTGGGAAATGTGCCACAGGTTGTCATCGCGGCTGTAGGAATTCTTTTTTTTCATGGGCACGGGAATTTTCCGTCTGGCAAGATAGCGCATTTCGTCTTCGCGGCTTTTCAGCCTCCATGTCCGCCAGGGGGCGATAATTTCAAGGTCGGGGGCAAGGGCCATTATCCCCAGGTCAAAGCGCACCTGATCGTTGCCTTTGCCGGTCGCGCCGTGGGCAACAGCCTGGGCCTTTTCCACGCGGGCATATTCTACCAGCACTTTGGCAATCAGGGGCCGGGCGGTGGAAGTCCCCAGGAGGTATTTATCCTCGTATATAGCGCCGGCTTTAAGGGCAGGCCAAATATATTCTTCGATATATTCTTTTTTGACATCGGCGACATGACACGCCGAAGCGCCGCTTTGCAGGGCGCGTTTGCGAATATCCTTCCAGTCGGCATTTTGGCCGACATCAACGCATACCGCAATAATTTCGCAGTCCTGGTTCTCTTTAAGCCAGGGAATAATGACGGTCGTATCAAGGCCGCCGGAATACGCAAGCACAATTTTCTTTTTCACGGTTTCTCCTTTAGATTAATGGTACTCAAAAAGCGGAAAAAAGGCAAGATAGTTGAGAATTGACAGCCATTGCCGCTGGTTTTACTTGCAACTTTTGTTTTTTCATCGTATCCTGAATACAGGAGAAAATGGTATGGGTCTGGTATATGAAAATATTACTTTAAAAAACGCCGGGGATGTGAGCGATGTACGGCGCGGATTTATCAAAGAGCCGGAAATCCGCCAAATAAAAGTACTGGCAATGGTTGACACCGGAGCTGAAATGCTGGTCATCAGTGAAGCTATCCGACAGGAATTGGGGCTTGAGGTATTGGGACAACAGCAAATCAGGCTGGCAAATGAAGCGGTTCAGAACTGTCAATTTACCGAACCGGTAGAGGTTCATTGGAAGGATAGGTATACGTTTACCCAAGCGTTGGTTTTAGCCGGGGTGAACGAGGTTTTATTGGGGGCTATTCCCCTTGAAGGCATGAATGTAATTGTAGACCCGGCAAAGCAGCAACTGGCCGGCGCTTACGGCGATGAAGTAATATACAAGGTTAAGTAAAGTACCAAGTAAAATTGTTATAAATATATAATATATTTGGATAAATTAAAAGAAAGATAAAGGTGTTTTAATTGTTGACTAAAACAAAAAATTGACATAAAATCAATATTAAGAGGAATTTATGTACATACCGGATTTTCAATCAATTATGCTGCCGCTTATGGAAATTGCATCAGATAAAAATATACATACATTTAGAGATGTTATTAACAAATTAGTAAAGAAATATAATTTATCTGATGAAGAAAAGAATGAATTATTACCAAGTGGAAAACAACCCATATTTGAAAATAGAACAGGTTGGGCAAAAACGCATTTAAAAAAAGCAGGCTTGTTAATTTATCCAAAAAGAGGTTGTATTCAAATAACAGAACGTGGTTTGTTATTATTAGATAATAAACTTGACAGAATTGATATGAAAACATTAAAACAATTTGATGAATATAATGAATTTATAAAAATAACTAATGTAAATAGAGATAATGATGACACAATAAATGAAGTAGAAACACATACGCCCGAAGAACTAATGGAAACAGCATTTCAAAATATTAGAAGAACATTAGCAGATGAGATACTAGAAAAAATTCATAATGTGTCTCCGTCATTTTTTGAAAAATTGGTTGTAGATTTATTAGTAAAAATGGGTTATGGTGGTTCTGTAAAAGATGCTGGCAAGGCAATTGGAAAAGCAAATGATGAAGGAATTGATGGAACAATAAAGGAAGATAAATTGGGCTTAGATGTTATATACATTCAAGCTAAAAGATGGAAAGAAAGTAATGTTGTAGGTAGGCCGGAATTGCAGAAATTTGTTGGTGCATTAGCTGGTCAGGGCGCTAAAAAAGGTATATTTATAACCGCATCAACTTTTACTAAAGAAGCATTAGAATATACACCCAAAAATGAAACAAAAATAATTTTAATTGATGGGATTCAATTATCAGAATTATTGATAGAATATAATATTGGTGTTTCAAATCAACAAACATATGAAGTAAAAAAAATAGATAATGATTATTTTGAAGAAGAATGAAAATACTGAGTACTTCGCAAAACGTTAAGTAAGCAACTCCCGCAACACTGCCAGTCCCTGCTCAATTTCGCTGTCGCTGATTATGTAAGGCGGCAGCAGGCGTAAAGTTTTTTCTCCGGCGGAGAGAATTAAGAGGCCGTAATTTTTATCACCGGCGCGGGCGATGGCGGTTTCCAGAATGGGCCACGCTTCGCGGTCAATGTCAATGCCGATCATGAGGCCACGGCCACGAATTTCCCGCACGGCGGAATGATTCCAGTCCCTGATTGCCGCCATGATTTTTTCCCCTTTGCGGGCAATTTCCGCAAGGAATGTGGGATTGTTGACCGTTTCCAGAACCACCAGGCCCGCGGCCGCGGCAACGGGGTTGCCGCCGAAGGTGCTGTTGTGATCCCCTATCTCAAAAACATCGGCGGCTTTTTCTCCGGCAAGTACCACCCCCGCGGGGATGCCGCCCGCCAAACTTTTGGCAAGCGTTACCACGTCGGCCTGAATAGGCTTGCCGCCGTAGCGGTACTGCTCAAAGGCGAGGAAGGTTCCCGTCCGGCCCATGCCGCACTGGATTTCGTCAAACATGAGGAGTATGTCCCGTTCGGCGCAGAGCCGCGCCGCCGTTTCAATGAATTCCTGAGACTGGGGTCTGATGCCGCTTTCACCCTGAACGGCTTCAATCAGCAGTCCCGCCACGGTTTGAGCGTCTAACGCCTTTTCCAGCGCTTCAATGTCGTTTGACGGAATATAAACAAAGCCCTCGGTAAAGGGGCCGAAGTTTTTATGAAAATTATCCTGGCCGGTTGCAGCTAACATGGTGATAGTTCTGCCGTGGAAACTTCCCCGCAGGGTGACAATCGTATGCCTGCCGGGGCCGTATTTTTTCAGCGAGTATTTGCGGGCGATTTTACAGGCCGCCTCGTTTGCCTCCGCGCCGGAGTTGGCGAGAAACAGATTTTTCATGCCGCCGGATGCGCAGGCCGCGGCAAGTTTTTCCGCAAAACGCATACTCGTATCATTCTGATAATAGTTGCACACATGGTTGCATTTTGCCGCCTGTTCGCCGATAGCTTTAACCAACGGCGGGTAATTATGACCGAGGCAATTCACCGCGATGCCGGCGCTCAAGTCCAGATACTTTTTTCCGTTCGTGTCAAAAAGCCACACGCCTTCCCCCCGCGCAAATGTTACCGGAAGCCGGTGGGAATTATGCATAAAAACGTCACTCATTTTTCACTCCTCATTCACCTAACGTCTTTTCCGCCTCAGCGAATTCATCAAAAGGCATAACATAATCCTTATATATAATCGTATTCTCGTGGCCCTTGCCCAACAACAGTACTATGTCGCCCGCGCGGGCAAGGGACAAAGCTTTGCGGATGGCGGCAGGACGGTCAGGTATTAAAAAAAGATTTTCATCTTGTTTGAACAGCGCCGGATTTTCAGCATATACCCCGCGGGCGATTTCATCAAGTATGTCACGGGGAACTTCGCCCCGCGGGTCTTCATCGGTTAGTACAATATAGTCCGAATACGCGGCGGCAATTTTTCCCTGTTCGGCGCGTTTTTGGGTATCCCGCTCGCCGGCGGAACCAAAAAGGCTGATGATTCTGCCGCCTGAAAGATTTTGCCGTTTCCGCAGCGGCGGAAAAATCGTTTGAAACGATGAAGGGGTATGGGCATAGTCCACCAGTACCTCAAAAGGCTGACCCTTGTTTATGGCGGTCATACGTCCCCGCACGGGCAGTAATCGGGGGCAGAGCGGGGCAATTTTTCGCACGGGAACACCGGTTAACCCCGACACCGTTAACAGCGCCGCCAGTACATTCCCCGCGTTAAATGCGCCGGGCAGCCGGTCGCGTATGTTAATAGCGGCATTTTCAGCATTGATAAAAATATTGTACCAATTGCCAAAAGCGCCGCTTTCTATCGCCTTGACCATCAAATCCGCGTCTTTTCCATTTACACTGAAACTCAGCGTCTTGCGTTTGGTGACACCGGTAAAATACGCCGCGCTCTTGTCATCGGCATTAATGACGCCAAACGGTTCGGGAATCAGCCCCGCGCCGTTAATGCCCGTTTTTGCATACCTCGTATCCAGAGCGCGGAACAAATTGGCTTTGTCATTGCGGTACTGTTCCCATGAACCGTGGAATTCCAGATGTTCATGGGTTACATTGGTAAGAACCGCCGCGTCAAACTCAACATCACCCAGCCGGTTGGTGCGGGGCGAAAGGCCGTGGGAACTTGACTCCACCACCGCATAGGCGCAGCCGTTGTCAGCCATTTCACATAACATCCGCTGTACCGCCGTCGCCTCCGGCGTTGTCTGATGTTCCGGATTCCACTGCGCCTCGCCGCCGTCAGAATGTTGCACTGTGGAAAAAAATCCCGCCTTCTTTCCCATAAGCCGTAACAACTGCCAAATCAGGTACACCGTGGTACTTTTGCCCTCGGTTCCGGTAACGCCCGCAACCACGAGACGGCGTGAAGGAAAACCATAAAAGGCCGCCGCAATGGGCGACATGGCAAAACGGGAATTCTGTACCTTCAGGTACACGATACCGGATTTTTTTTCACCGATCTCCGCCTCATGCACCACCGTGGCAGCGCCTTTGTTAATAGCGTCATCAATAAAAGTATGCCCGTCCGTGTGCAGACCGGGCAGGGCGCAGAACAGCGTCCCCGGCTTTACCTTCCGGGAATCGTATTCCAGCGCGGTTATCAGCGGATCCGCATCACCGGAACGTTCTGTCAAACCGGCGCGGGCGGCGGTTTCTCCGGTAAAAAATGCGGACAGGCGGCGTTCAATCGGGCGGCTCATACCTGAGTGTAGCAGTTTATGGGGAATAAATGCAGCCCCCGGTATCGGAAAAAAGTGTCGTCCTCTATGCGCTCAATAACGCGCATGGTGTCTGTTACCCGGACATGGCAAGGATAATCAGCGCCATAATAAATATTGAAACAAACACGTAGAAATATTCTTTCTTTTTTGTGAACTGCCAGACCGTGGGTATAAGCGCCCACAATGTAGCGCTGCATCCAAGCGTTACGCCGAAGGCGGCAAGTCCGTCCGGGGTAAATAAATCTTTTATAAACAGCTTCCAGAAATCGCCGGATTTGAAGTGAACACCGGCGGCATTCCATATCTCATCGGGGTGTTTGCCCTTAAAGATGGCATCGAAAATCACAGCGGGATTCAGGATATTACTGCGGGGGAACAGCAGGATAAGAACCATAGCGAGTGAAGAGACAAGGCAGGACACAATGGTTATCCAGTAGACTGTTTTTCCGTAATATAATTGGCTTTTATCTATCTCGGGCATTTTTCCGTCCATGCTTATTTTCCCTCCGCTTCTTTTCTTTGCACATTGAATAATAAAAAGGCGTCAATCACCATAACAATCAAAAATACAGCAAGGGAAATATGACCCGGTACCTTGGGTATAAAAGCGAGTTTCGCAAGCCCCTCGGTTATAAGGCCAAAACTGGTGAAAACCATAATCCCAATCAGGATAAAACGCACCACGGTGACCTTGGCTTTAACAAGCGCCAAAGCTCCCAGATAACCGCCAACTACCTGGCCCGAAAGCCAGGGCAGTACAAACAGGGGAATAATACCGCCGGCCAGCATATACGGCCAAACGGCAACACAGTCCACCATCCCCAAAATCATGCCGCTGTTGGCCGCCGCCACCTTGAGCGGAACGCCAAGGACGATGTTTTGAACAGGTGTAATTGCCCAACCCGCGCCCATCCCGAAAAAACCGCCCAGAAATCCGACGAAGAGCACAAAAGCCAGACCCAAAATGATTCGGGTAATTTTATAAGAGTATACTTTGTTTTCCGATTCTTCATAGTATGTATGCTCAAGACCCATCCATTTGGTGACGGCGTCAACATTATATATATTGGGCCATTCAAATTTTTTGCCAGTGAAAAAATTGATGGCGACTACCGCAAGAATGAATCCCAGAACAATGCGTATCAAACCTTCTATGTCATCACCAAGCATATTGGCAGTGACTATGGCGCATTGTGC
>JAITCL010000122.1 GCA_031283105.1 Treponema sp.
GCGGTTTGCCACAGTTTTACGGTGATGTCTACAGGCGGAGTATGCACAAAAAATACGGGATTCGGTTATTACAATTCCGCATTTATTGATTGGGTTACAGTTATTTTTATGTTACTTGGCGCATTCAATTTTAATATGTACTACAGGATTTTCCAAAAAAAATTCCGTGATGTATTTCAAAATACCGAGTGTCGTGTTTATTTTTCTATTTTTATAATTGCCGCACTGGTAATCAGCTTGAATCTAATTCCGCAATACGGTTCTTTTGGCGAAGCTTTGCGTTATGGGTCATTTCAAACCGCATCGATATTGACGAGTGCCGGAAATGCAAGGGTAGATTATTCCACATGGTCAAGTTTTGCTCAGGCAATTCTTTTTCTGCTTATGTTTATTGGAGGCTGTTCGGGTTCTACTGCAGGAGGGATTAAGGTAGTGCGATGGTCAGTACTTTTTAAGCAAACAATAAATGAGTTTCGGCGTATACTTTACCCTCAAGGAGTTTTTAGTATTCAGCTCAATAAAAAAGTCGGACGCAAAGATGTCGTATACGGTGTTGCAGGGTATATATTCCTCTATTTTATCATCATCGCTATAACAACTCTTGCAACAGCCGCATCGGGATTTGATCTTTTTTCATCTTTCAGCACCGCTGTTTCTGTTATGGGAAATATTGGAACTGGTTTTGGAATAATCGGTCCGCACAATAATTACAGCGTCTTTCAACCGCATCTTAAATTACTATACTCGCTTGTTATGATCGCAGGACGGTTGGAATTATGGACTGTTATTGTTCTTTTTACTCCCGGGTATTGGAAAAGTTTATAATATGGACGTATTAACCCCTGAACAGCGCCATAAATGTATGTCGCATATACGCAGTACCGAAACGAAGCCGGAAATATTTTTTCGCAAGGCTTTATGGAAGTGGGGTATCAGGTATCGCAAAAATGTCAGAAACCTTTTTGGGAATCCCGATATTGCGATAAAAAAATATAAAATGGTAATCTTTATTGACGGAGATTTTTGGCATGGGCACGATTGGAAAAAGAAGCATTTTTCATCTCAAGAAGCGCTTTTATCCTCATATTCAGATTATTGGCAAAAAAAGATAAGACGTAATATTGCAAGAGACATGGAAGTAAAAAAATATTATAAAAAGAACGGCTGGACTATTTTAAGGTTTTGGGCTTCTGAAACTGAAAAGAACTTGAATAAATGCATCATCAAGACGATAGAAAAATTTAATAACATTAAAAATTATATGTATGAATAGCATCTTCCATTTGAATGTAAGATAAGAAACCAGTAAAAAAAACCACGGAGAACACGCCGAACCTATTTTAAGATGATTTACCCATTGTCTGTTAAGGGGAGTATACGCAAACGGGTTTTATTGAGATCGATAGTAATTAATGCGCCTTTCTCAATTTCAAAAGCGGCAGTATGAAGAGCGTTTATAACTAATTGAGCGGTAATTGCGGGATTGATATCGCCGGTACGAATCTGTATAACACTGGGTTTGTCATTGTGGGTTACGGCAAGTGTAGCGCCAAAATCAAGATCATGAGTAAATACCGCATAATCATTGGTCTTGGCATAGGCCATTATTTCGGCATCCGTGGCGTTAGCTGACCCAATATTCGACCAGTGTATAGCTTCAATATTATTTTCCCAAAAAATATCTGTCCAATGAGGAGAAAGGTTCATGTCAATAAGTATTTTCATTATGCGCTGGCAAAAACGACTTCCCGTTCTTCAGTTTGCAGAGCGGCGTAGCGCAGGGCTTGTAGTATATCTTCCCGTTCCAGATAGGGATAATCCACAAGAAGTTCGTCTATGGTATGCCCTCTGCCAATCTGACTGACGATCATACCCACCGTTACCCGCATATTGCGGATACAGGCTTTGCCGCCCATTACGCCGCTTTGGCGGGTTATTCTGTCCAGATATTCCATAAATCAAGTATAGGGGATTTTGTAAATTTGTCAAATAGGAACCAGTAAAAAACCTAAATAAAATCGCCAGTGTCTTTTGCATGGTCAAATTGAACATTTATAGTATTGATGATGTTGTCATGCAATGAAATAAGGCTTTTTAATGATGATTTGCGGGATTTTTTAACTGTTTCTTCGCTATCCGGCACTAAAAGCTGATATTCGGCAATATTAAGAGCATTTGCAAGTTTGGTCATTGTTTTTGAGCTTATCCAGCGTCTGCAACCTTCAATATCGTTTAAAGTTTGCGCCGATAACCCTGTTTTTTCAGCGAGTTTTTCTTGTGAATAACCGAAGTTTTTGCGGTATTTCTTGACATTTACGGCAAGGACCTTCCTTATTGGTTCTAAATCTGAACGCATACTATAGAATTTTCGGGTGTATTGACTGCTTGACAACTTGCTTAAATATATATATTATGGTCTTGCTTATAGCAAGTTTATAAAATAGCCATAGATACCCTGCTCTTGTGGGCAGGTAATTCATAGAGGGGCAGGAAAAAGCAACGCACAACGTGCCTGACAACGTTTTTGATGTCAGACAAAAATTGATATAAGGAGAAATGGTATGAACATGAAAAGAATTGCATTTTTGGCGTTGGGTTTTATGGTTTTTGGAGTTTCTGTTTATGCACAGACGGCAGCCAAAGTGTATATCTCTGGTTCTTATTTAGACGGCGTTACTGAAAAAGCCTGTTATTGGGTAGACGGAAAAAGAGTTGATCTTCCCGAAGGAGTAAGAGCTATAGGAATCGCTGTCGAAAACGGTAAAGTATACGCCGCTGGTTACTATCTTGCTAGCGATAGTAATTATAGATATGGACAAGCCTGTTATTGGATAGACGGAGAAAAGTACGATATGAAATATAAAAATATTAGAAACCCAAGAAACTATAGATTCGAAGTAACCGGATTTGCGGCAACAGACGGTAAGGTTTATGTTTCTGGTTATGAACAGGATAATATGAGTAGTAGTAGTAGAAGTAATTATTATTACTATTTATGGATTGATGGAGAAAGAACTTCTTTATCGGATGGTTCTGAAAGTCTAATAAAAGGTATTACAATAATAGACGGCACAGCATGTTTTTTATATTCGTCTTCGTATACTTTTTATGGGCAGAGTCAAAGTTTAAAGGGTGTTACAACTGGAATAACTGCTGCAGGTGGAAAGATATATGTTTCAGGTACTACTGGTATTTCTACTAGCAACGGTTATCTTTATACTGCGTGTTATTGGGTAGATGGTACAAGGGTAGACCTTCCTCAACCTTCAAAAATTCAAGATGCAACTGATACTACTGGCATTGTGGTAGCAAATGGTACTGTGTATGTTTCGGGTCAGTATAGACAACGTGAAAATGATAGAGACTCTACTGTCGCGTGTTATTGGGCAAACAGTACAAAAATCGATCTCCCAAACGGTGCAAGCACTTCTGGTATCGCGGTAGCAAACGGAAATGTCTATGTTATTGGCTACTATAAACAAGGTAACATTGAAATTGCGTGTTATTGGGAAAACGGTGTAAGAAAACCATTGCCGGGCGGAAAGACCGTAACTGGAATTGTTGTAAGGTAACGTCAAGGCAAAAGGGGTGCCCGCAAAGGTACCTGACACCCAATGTGCCTTTCTATATTTAAGGAGTTTTTTATGCAGAAAATCAGGCTTTTTTTATTCATGCTTTTGTTTGTGTGCGCGGGGCTTTTCGCGCAAAATGTTTCGCTGGATCAAGCTGTGCAGACTTCCGCGCAGGCGATTGAAACACGGCTTCCCAAAGGGGCAAAAACGGCAGTATTAACCTTTACATCTACCAAACAAGCCTTTTCGGACTACATCATTGACGAGATTGCCACCGCTCTTTCCGCCAGCAGAAACATACAGGTCGTTGACCGCCAGCATACCGACGCTATCCGCAAGGAATTCAATATTCAGTTTTCCGGCGACGTCAGCGATGCCGAAGTAAAAAGAATTGGGCAACAACTGGGAGCGCAATATGTCGTTACCGGATCGCTGGTAGACATAGGCAACGCCTACCGTTTCAGAGTGGCGGCGATTAACATTGAAACCGCAGTGCGCGAAGGGTCAACTTCGCTGAATATCAATATTAATGATCCGCAGGTTACTTTTTTGTTGACCGGACAGCGGACAAGTACATCTGCCAACACACAAAACCCTTTTGTTGGTCGTTGGCAGTCAACTTATAAATCTAGTGAAGGTGTTGCTATTTGTATATTAAATATTAAAGCCGACGGTACCATAACGGTAGAGCGATATGATACATATACATTCACAACAACATGGACTCGTAAGGATAGAGACTTTACTGATTCATACAGTAGTTATAACAGAAATGGCACAGGTACGGGTTCGTATACCGCTCTTACCAAAACGGGTAATGATACTATGCAAACAACTATAAGTCTAAATCTTACCGGTACAACAGCAGGCAGCCTTTCATTTTCAGCACAATATACGATTAATCTTCAAAACCCTATTAGTTTCAGTCGTGTTGATAAAAGCGGTAATTTTTATAGTTGTCTTGTTATTCAAAAAGATTATAAAGGAAATATAAAAAGTAGGTCTTGGACTGATACTTACGGTAACTTTAACAAATTGCAGTAGTAGGCGCAAAAGCGCCGGACACCCGGCGCGGCCCCTGTTTTCACCTGCCCATAGATTCCGACGCGGTGCGGGCCTGGGACTCCGTGTCGTAAATGTCTACCAGGGATTCTTTCAACCAGCCGGTGCAGGAGCCGTCGACCAGCACCCAGGATTCGGGCTTTCCCTGATTTTTTACCAGCCGGCGCTGGAGTATGCAGATTACCGATCCCCGCCGTAAATAACCCGGAGAGGCGGAATCTTCCGCGAAATTTCCGGCGGCATTGTCTTCTTCCGGCTGGGCGGCAACGCGGGTGTATGAAACATTGACCACGCCGAACCCGATAAATGTCTGCGACAGGGGGGATGTCAGCGGCGGTATTACCGGCGTTTCTTCTTTTCTTCGGTCACAGGCGGAAACAAGAACCAAAAAAACTGCCATCCAGCATACTTGACTATAGGGACATTTTGTCTTTATCTTCATATCATGAAAAATATAACCGCTTTTGCGGTTTTAGTCATTATGCTGCATTGCGCCCAGCCTGCCTTTAGTCAGGAAGAACAGGCCGCTTCCTATGCTGTTTCTATATCGACCGAATTGGGGATATTCTACGGCCGGGCGGAAGAAATTGTATATCCTTCCTCCGGGTACAAGGCTCCATTGCTCAGCCAACTGCTCTGGGATATAAAGCCGGTTGTTTATTACGGTCTGGGGCTGGATTTCTCGCGGGCACAGCCCATGACCCGATGGGGCTTCTTTACCAACCTTTCCCTGAAAAACGGCATCCCCGGTAACAGCGGAAACATGGAAGACCGCGATTGGCTGTCACCGCAACATGCAGCGCTTACCAATTATTCAATTCATGACAATATTACCAACCAGTTGTTTTTCTTTGATGTTTCCGCAGGGTTTTCATTTCCGCTCAAACATATTGTGCTTCTGAAAACATATTTGACCGTATCGTATATGTACTTTGATTTCTCCGGCCAAAATGGTGCCGGCCTTTACGACCCCGAAACAAATCCAAATAATGGCGGTGTAAAAATATTTGACGGCAAGGTAATCAACTATACCCAGGAATGGTTTATCATCGCTCCCGGTGTTTCCCTGGGTTATCATTTTAACAGCCATTTTTATGCTGAATTGGTTTTTCAGATAAGCCCGCTGGTTTTCTGTAATGACTTAGACGACCACTTGAGGAGAGATATCCAATTCCGGGATTATATGCGGGGCGGTTTATTCCTTGAACCCGGATTCCATTTTTCATGGTTTGCCGGCAAGCGGATTGAACTGTCACTGGAATTTGCATGGTGGTATATCCGCGGAACCTGGGGTGAAACCTATATAAAGTACCCGGGTTCCACGACATATAATCGGGAAGGCACAGCCGGCGCCCGCCTGTCAATGATTGATACCGGACTCTGTCTCAAGATACACCTGTAACGCGGGGAGCAACTGGCGGTCTGAACCGGCAAAGTCAAGCGCCTCAATTTCTTTGAGGGCGGCCCAGCGCCATTCGCTATGTTCGGTCATGGTAAAATCATAATCGGTAAAAAAAATGCGGTACGCGTTCAGCAGAAATTTTCGTTCATGGTGGGTAAATTCCGAACCGGCCAGCAGGGGGCCGGTTTCAACGGTAACGCCGAATTCTTCACGGTATTCCCGCCGGAGGGCGTCCGCATCACCCTCACCTTCTTCAACCTTGCCGCCGGGAAATTCCCATTTTTCCCCCAAATCGCCGCCGGGTTTCCGCCGCGCTATAAAGACCTTACCCTGTTTAATGGCAATGCCCGCGACGGAATTCATCTTACAGCAGGAACGCTTCGGGGAAGAGAAAGTGCAGCGCCGCGGAAGCAAGCAGAACAATGCCGATGGGCTTTTTGTAGTGGAGGATCACTTCTCCAAAGTGGTTAATGGCCCCGTCGGCGTCAACACCGGATGAATGTTCCCGGTAAAAGCCAAAAATCAGCATAAAACCCGCGGCAACGCCCGCCACGGCGGGGAGCAAATCCCCCAGAATGGGCATTCCCTTCATGGGGGAAAGCAGCTTAAGCAGGCCGATTATCCCCGCCAAAATACCGATAACCAGGAGAAAACCATCGCTCACAAAGGAGAGTTTTCCGCTGTTTTCGGCAGAATCGCTTTTTCCCATATCCCCAAAAATAAAGAGAAAACCGGCTAACCCGTTAAATACTATTGATAGAAAATAGAGCTGTATCATTGTTTTGGTATGCTAAACTAAAACGCGGATTTAGTCAAGTATAGTTTGTTCAGGTGGCAGCATTTGCTTTTTTCATATACGCATATAATACGTAAACCGGCGCTGTTCCCTGTGCCGGTTTATGCGTTATTGCTTTGTCCACATTGCTCATTGCTTTGTTTCATGCTATAATTACACTATAAACATTCTACCATGAACATAAGGGAAATTTCATGAAATTAAGTATTCGGGTGCCCCTTTTAATCGTGGCGGTCGTGCTGATAACATCCGCCGCCATCATTGTTTCCGTTAACGTGCTGGTTACCGGAAACATGGAAGAGTCCGTTTTTACCGGAATGGTCAGTAACAGCAAAATAAACGCCGAACTGCTCGAACTCAGGCTGGACATACTGCTCAACCAGCTTTGGGAAATCGCCAACCGCGCCAGAACCAGAACCATGAACTGGGAGGGGGTGGTCAAGGCAAACTTTACACCCGACGTTGACCGTATTGACAGCCTTGATATAGGGTTGGTATTTCCCGACGGCGCAACCCATTATGTGCGGGATGCCGCTACCACCAACCTCGGCGACCGGGCTTACGTCAAACAGGGATTCGCCGGGGAAACCGCGGTTTCGGACGTGCTTATCAGCCGCGCCACCGGCAAGCCGGTCGTAATGCTCGCCGCCCCGGTTCTCAGGGATGATACCAAGGGCGCTCCTGTTTTAGGCGTAGTGGTTGCCCGTAAAGACGGCCCCACCTTCCTTACCGGCCTGGTAAGCGCCATACGAACCGACTACCTGACCGGATACGGGTTTTTAATCAACAGTGAAGGAACCTACATGGCGCACCCCGACACGGAACTGGTAAACGAGCAAATAAACCCCATCAAAGAAGCGGAAAAAAACCCTTCCGAGAAACCCCTGGCGGACTTAATAGCGCGGGTCATCAGGGACAAAACAGGCAGCGCCGAATACGTTTATGACGGGAAGACAATGGTCTGCGCTTTTTCGCAGCTTCCCGGCTACTCCTGGATACTCGTTCAAAACGTAGAGAAAAGCGAGGTGCTTGCCCCGGTAATCCGCATCCGTAATATCTTGTTAATCATCGGTGGAATTTGCGCGGCGCTGGGCGTCATTGTCGCCATTGTCGCCGGACGCTCCATAACCAGCCCGCTGATTCGTATGAACGAAATAGTAAAGCAAACCGGCAGCGGGGATTTAACCAGGCGCGTCAGCGTCAAATCAAAAGACGAGATTGGCGAACTTGCGCAGGGCTTTAACACCATGCTTGACAATATTAAAAAGCTCATTGCCACCATAAAAAGTGAGTCTGAACGCCTGAACGATATCGGCGCCGCCCTCACCGGCAGTTCGGGCAAAACTCAGGCAGCGGTGGAAGAGATTACCAGCAATATTCAAGCCATTCAAAATCTGGCAGTCAACCAGTCCGCTTCGGTGACAGAGACAAACGCCACCATGGAGCAGATAAGCGGCAACATTCAAAAGCTCAACGATCATGTGGAGCGTCAGACAGACAGCGTTTCCCGGTCGTCTTCCGCTGTTGAGGAAATGCTTGCCAATATACAGTCCGTTACCCAAACCCTTTACAAGAACACGGACAAGGTGAACGAGTTGACGGACGCCTCCGGCGCGGGCCGCGGCGGATTGCAGACGGTAGTTTCGGACGTTCAGGAAATAGCCCATGAATCCGAAGGGCTGCTGGAGATTAACTCGGTAATGGAAAACATTGCCAGCCAGACCAACCTTCTTTCGATGAACGCCGCCATTGAAGCCGCCCACGCGGGGGAAGCGGGCAAGGGTTTCGCCGTTGTCGCCGGAGAAATCCGCAAGCTGGCGGAAGGCTCAAGCCAGCAGTCAAAAACCATTGTTGAAGTGCTTAAAAAAATTAAAAATTCTATTGACAAAATTTCCCGTTCCACCGGCAGCGCGCTGGAAACATTTGAAGCCATTGAGGGCGGTATCGCAACGGTCTCCGGTCAGGAAGAAAACATCCGCGGCGCTATGGAAGAACAGGGCGCGGGAAGCAAGCAGATTCTTGAAGCCATCGGACAGCTCAACGAAATCACGCGGCAAGTTAAAAGCAGTTCCACAGAGATGCTTGAAGGCGCAAAGGAAATTATCAGCGAAGGCAGAAATCTATCGAAAGCTACCGGGGAAATAACCGGCGGGATGGCTGAAATAGCGGCAAGCGCGGAGCAGATCAGCGCCACTGTGAACGAGGTAAACAGCATCAGCGGACAGAATAAAGTAATTGTCGGCAATCTCGTTATAGCGGTTTCGCGGTTTACGGTTTAGGGCTGATAACAACCGCCATTTTTGTCAATGGCTTTCTCTATCCATTGCCATCCGCCAAAGTTTTTTCAACAGGCCAACCCTTCCGAATAAAATCCAGAAAAAGAAAACCAGCAGAAGCACAACGGGAACGCCGAAAATTACAATGCTGATAATAATAACCGCCAAAGAGGAAAGGAATCTGCCAAAGCTGCTGAAAAGTTCCTTAATTCTATCGGCCAGGGTTGGGTACCGATACGATATTGAAGCCACAGGCCCAAGAATGACCAGGTCGATGGTAGAAAAATCCACATCATTTGCAAGGCCGCGCAACTCACTTCCGGTTCTGTCTATCTCGCTTTGTAATTCGGCGATTTTTCTCTCTACAGACAGAATCTCTTCGATATTTTTTGCCTTTCCCAAATATGACTGAAAGGTTTTTAACAGTTCTTTTCTGGTTTCAAGACGCCCTTCAAGATCATAGTAACGGACGGTTACATCCTCCGCGCTTTCCAAACGGCCAATTATCTTCCCCATGCCGTCCATTCCGGCAAGAAAGTTTTTATACGCGGCCGAGGGAACACGTATATAATAACGGTGGGAGTTTTCATCAATGACTGCCGAAGCCGCGTAAGCGCCGTATCTTTCCATTAAATCATTTATAAAAATATCCGCCGCCTCTGGATTCTCAACACGTATTCTGATATTGGCGCGTTTTACTATTTTACGCCCGGTATTTTCTATGGTAAATATTTCCGGTTCGTCCGCGTTACTTCCGTAATCTTCGGCGCGAGACGCGTTGCCATACAGATTAGACAAATTCCTGAATCGCGGCGCATCTTCCCCTTCAACACCGGCAGGACCTTCGGGGTTAAAACCCGTTCCTATCCATGAGGTTGTTACGGCGCTGTCATCATACGCCATCCCCCTTGTAAACCCTTCACTAGCGGCTTGTCCCTTGCCTTCGCAGCCAAAAGCCAAAAAAGACGCCGCCAAGAAAAGCAGAAAATATTTTCGCATAACTTCCCTCCCGGTTATTTATTGGAAGGCGGGGGTCCATACCTCGCTGCTTGCAGCGGTTCAGGTTACTACATTACGCATGAAGGTTAATACTTATGTTACCGAGGTATGGCCCCCGCCAGTATAATAAATTTCCTCT
>JAITCL010000024.1 GCA_031283105.1 Treponema sp.
GCGGTTCAGGCATTGACCGGCTATGAGCGTGAAGAGGCTGAATGGCTTTTGAAATATCTGGAATTGCACGAGCAGCGGATAAAGGAATTGAAGGGAAAGATACAGGAAGAAGCGAAAAGCGATGAAGACATGAAACGGCTGCAAAGCATACCCGGCGTCGGTCCGATAGTGGCTTACGCCTTTACAGCCCATGTGGGAGACGGCAGCCGGTTCAGCAAGGGAGCGCAGGTAAGCAATTATATCGGTTTTGTCCCGCGGCTGGATTATTCCGGGACGATCCAAAGGAACGGGCATATAACCAAGCGGGGGAACGGGTATCTGCGCGGTTTGCTGGTACAGGCGGCCTGGACGATGACGTTTTCAAAAAAAGGCGGGGCGCTTTTTATGAGGTATAAATATTAGAGTTGTTTAGAAACTTTAGTTTCTGAACAACTTCCAATAAAAAATACAGGACTTGTGAGGCAACTAACCGAGGTACAAAGTGACTCCTATGATTTAGTCAAGAGGAATTTTAATTATTTCCTCTTGACCGCTCCCGTTCCTTAAGCACACATTGTTTGTCCGGCTGAAACAACCGGCTTGTCTTTCGGACCGTCCCATTTCCTCGTTTCATAAGTCGTTTTATTGCGTAATACCGAATACATGAGTTCCGCCAGCTTACGGGCTATCGAAACTATGGTCTTCTTCTTACTTGCTTCCTGGCATAGCGTATAATATTTATACCGCATAAAAAGTGCCCCGCCTTTTTTTGAAAACGTCATCTTCCAGGCCGCCTGTACCAGCAAACCGCGCAGATAACCGTTTCCCCGCTTGGTTATATGCCCGTTCCTTTGGATCGTCCCGGAATAATCCAGCCTCGGAACAAATCCGATATAATTGCTTACCTGCGCTCCTTTGCTGAACCGGCTGCCGTCTCCCACATGGGCTGTAAAGGCGTAAGCCACTATCGGGCCGACGCCGGGTATGCTTTGCAGCCGTTTCATGTCTTCATCGCTTTTTGCTTCTTCCTGTATCTTTCCCTTCAATTCCTTTATCCGCTGCTCGTGCAATTCCAGATATTTCAAAAGCCATTCAGCCTCTTCACGCTCATAGCCGGTCAATGCCTGAACCGCCTGCCGCCGCCGTTCCGCCGTAGCAAGATTTTTCTTCACTACCGTTGTATGTCCGTGATGCACAAATATTGCGTGTAACGTATTGATCAGCCTCGTCCGGTTCTTCATCTCCCTTCCATAGCTGGCCAGTGTTTTCCGCCGTTCCATTTCCTTTTCACTGGGCAGCGGCACTACCGGCAGTTTTTCGTCCCGCCTTTCCTCTACCAAATGCGCCAGTTTCATCGCGTCTGCGGGCTAAAGCCCGACTTGTCCGTCTTTGTCGGCGAGTCCCATATCTCCGGCAGTTTCGCACAGTTCAATACCCGCACTTCACCGCCGGACTGTTCCGCTATTTCGCGCGCCATTATAAACGCGAGATTCCCGGCTTCCAGCGCTATTTTGTCCGTCGGCTCCAGAAGCCGGTACAGCGCCTGTCGCCCCTGAATGCTGGTTTTCCCGTGATGAATGGTCATCTTTCCGTTTTTACCTATGACTGCCATCGTGTACTCCCGTTTCCCAAGGTCAATCCCCACATACCTTCGTTTTCTAACCCCGCCCTTTGATCATTGTTCATTGCTCCCTGTTCCCCGCTCATCGCCCAAAAACAGCGCCTGACAGGCGCGGTCTATAATACAAAATAGTATCAGATACTTTTGCGTGTACTATGCCTCTAATCCCTGTAAATAATTCGCGCCGAAGCGGGAAATACGCCTTCTCCAATCTTTGTCCTTCGTGAAAGGGTTACGCTGGTTAAATTTTCACATTGATGAAACGCATAATCGCCAATAGATGTTACCGAGGATGGTATGTTTATGCTTGCCAAATTTATACACTTAAAAAATGCAAAATCACAAATATCCGTTACCGAAGATGGTATGGAATAAGCATCTTCTTTTTTTCCTTCAGGATATTTGATAATAGTTGTTTTATTTTTATCGAATAAAATATCGTCAATACTGGAATACGAAGAATTACGGTTGTCTACTGTGATGCTTGTTAAATTAATACAACCAAAAAACGCATAATCTCCTATAGACGTTACGGGGAAATCCAATATATGGCTGGGTATATTCACTGTTGCGGCATTTCCGATATACTGTGTAATAGTAACAGTCTTTCGGTCAACAATTTCATACAAAAGCCCTTCGGGCGTAGATGTTTGAGCAGCCCGCTGTCCCGTCAACAAAAAAGTAACTTGCGGATCATTAATATTGATATTCAGTGAAGTTGACCCTTCGCGGACGGCAGTTTCAATGTTAATCGCCGCCATTCTGAAACGGTAAGCGTTGCCGATGTCTACCAGCGATCCGGTAACGACATATTGTGCGCCGAGTTGTTGCCCGATTCTTTTTACTTCGGCATCGCTCACGTCGCCGGAAAATTGAATCTTAAATTCCTTGCGGATAGCGTCGGTATGCTGGCGGTCAATAACCTGTATGTTCCTGCTGGCGGAAAGGGCGGTGGCAATCTCGTCAATTATATAATCCGAAAAAGCCTGCGATGTGGAAGTAAAGGTTAATACTGCCGTTTTTGCCCCTTTGGGAAGCCGTGTTTCAATTGCCTGCGCGGAAGTCTGCACGGCTTGATCCAGCGACACGTTTTGCGCAAAAAGTCCCGCGTGGACAAACAAAAGCATGAATAAAAAAAGTCTGATTTTCTGCATAAGAAACTCCTTTTTACTTCTCATAAAAACGAATACCGGCGCATTTCATTAATAATGGTTCTAATGTCGTTTTCATACACTCGCGCGTTATACGGCGCCCACTTTTGTGACAAACCTTCAAGCGTGTATATTCTTCCCCGAAAACTGTTCAGCATATCCCAGCGGGGATCATAAAGCGGCGACTTGAGATCACACGGGCGTACATTGCTGGTATAGCCTTTAAGGTGCTGAATATGCGCGATAACTCCTTGTCTCATACTGGAAAATCTGCCCGGCCATCCCGGTGTTGAAGTAAAACCGGCGTAATTATATGCCTGCATTAATCTTTCGTTTCTCAGAAAAGACGTTGCCCGGCACATTTGGGCGATGGCAAAATCGTGGTCTATTCCTTCCTGATGCGCTTCAAATATATACCAACCAATGAGTTCATCCATAATCCTGTCGGAAGCATTGTTGTTTACCAACTTTATATATTTCATTATGGTTGATTTGCTTGACGAACCCTGTCCGGCAATAGACAGTGCGCCATATTGAGGATGCTCGGTAACCTGATTGATAGTACTGATAAATACGGAACCGGTAGAAGAATAATTTCGTTCATCACTGATCGGAACAGCCCGCGCCTGAATATCAGGGATATTTAATTTGGCCTGAATTTTCAAATACGGAGCTTCGCCAGGAAACCGTAAATTGTAATTATTGGCATTAATCACTGCGGAAACAAGTTCAAAACGGTCTTTATGCATATTCCGCGCGAATTTTAACCTGATATTTTTTTTCGTATTATCCGGGAAATATATATCAAGTACCTCTCTGCCCCGGGGAACATCAATTATATTATCCAGTGTACCGGTAACATCAGTGGTAAATTCTATTGGTTTGGATGAATGATTGTTTTCGCCAGGGACGAGTATACCGTCATTAATACCGTACGTAGTACCATTATTCTGCTCGTTTATCCTTATGGAAAATGGTTCGGATAAATAATAATTTAAATTGGGAAGTTCATTCCGTACATCGCTGACCATTTTCCATGTAAGCGGTACAAACTTTGGCTCTTCGCAGAATCCATTAACTGCGATAATACACATCAGACATGTAACAAGTAATCCCGCGCTTTTCATCTTCATAATCAATCTCCTTTTTTCCGGCGTAAAACACACCGGATTGCCCAATTTATATCAACCCATAAAAGGTTAAATACCGTAATTAATGCGGTGTCTAATTAACTAATAGACAATATTTAGAAAATACCAATTTTTAGGCAATTTGTCAATATAGCTATGTACCCATATTATTGCTTTATGGACAAGTGGAACTATGACAAACCTTAAGCAATTACTCGCATTTAACTTAAAACAATCCCGCACTAAACTTGGCCTAACTCAGGCAAAACTGGCTGAAAAAGCCGATGCTTCGACACAATATGTAGCCATGATTGAATTGGGACGAAAATTTCCCAGTCTTGACTTACTGGAACGGCTCGCTGCCGCCCTTGAAATTGACAATCTGGATTTATTTACCCCGCCTCCGTTTCCGGTTGAAAGCATGATAAAACTCCAAAAAACATTTTTGGCCGATTTAGGAAAAGAAGTGACAAAATCAGTTAACAAGGCAGTACAAAATGCCGTAATGACTGTGGTTAATAACTACTTAATTAAAGAAAACAAGCAATTGAAACGAAAATAGCGCCAGTACCCTTTTTTCTTTTTTCTCTATTCTTTGTTATTTCTCCCTTTCCCCTCCGTGTACTCCGTGTCCTCCGTGGTTATATTCTTCTTAACTTAACAGCCGCCGGGCATTGCCCTCCAGAATAAGGTTGCGTTCATTGTCCGGCAAATTTTCCAGAGGCGGCAGGTAGCGGGAGGGGGACAGCAAAGGAAAATCGCTGCCAAAAATTATTTTTTCACCGAGGCCGAGCGCCAGCGCGGCGCGGTAAATATTCGCATCGTATAAAAAAGGAGTCGCCGCCGTATCGTAGTACACATCGCGGAATTTTTTCCGCAGTTCCGGCATCGCTTCGTAAAACAACAGCCCCCCGCCCCAATGGGCAAGCACGATACGCAGACCCGGGCTGTTTTCGATAAAGCGTTCAATTTTTTTAAGGCCAATATCGTTTTTTCCGGCGTAACTATGCCCCACCGGCTCGTTGGTATGAACAATCAACGGCATATTCCGTTCCCGGCATACGCCGGTCAGGGCGCGGGTTTCATTTTCATTATCAATAGTAAACCCCTGCCCGTCGGGGTACAGTTCGCCGATGCCTTTCAGCCCGGCGCGGTGGCAGCGGTCAATTTCCTGTTCCATGCCGGCAGCGTTAGGCGACACCGATATAAAACCAACAAGCCGGCCGGGAAACTGCCGTACCTTTTCAATAACATAATCGTTTACCAGACGGCACAACCCCCAATCCCTGAACGCAAAACCAAACATAACCGCCTGAGAAAACCCTGATTCATCAAGCGCGGCAATAATATCTTCGGCAGAGGCAAAGCGGTTGTAGGGGGCACTTGAAAGCAGGGCAAAGTACGGCTCTTTTGCAGCGTACTTTTGCCAGTGAGCGCTTATTTCCGGCGGGGTGACATGGACGTGAAAGTCTATCATGGTTCATTTCCTCCGGTTTGCGGCGGCGGCGGCCCCGGCGGAACAGGAAGTAAATCCTCCGCCTCTTCCTGCGGCCCCACAAAAATCCCGATCTTGGGCAGTCCGGCAAGCAGCGGCGCGGCTGCCAGCGCGGCTCCCAGCGAAAACACCGCCCGTTCCAGAGGCGCCGCAACGGTCAGGTACAGCCAGGTTTCTTTGGGCAGTTGGTACAGTATCAGGAAAAAAAAATTACCGATGGTCGCGCCGCCGGTCATGCCGCCGAAGGCGCACAGCCAGACTATGGGAATTTTAAGGGCTTTGTTTTTACCGACCAGGATTCTTCCGGCACAGATACTGCCCGCGATAAGGGCGGCGCAACCCGCGCTGTAATAGACCAGAGGGAAAATGACCAGGCCGCGTCCGGTTTCCTGGCTGAACCATAATACCGTACCGATTATATACACGATGATGCCGCCGTTGATAACGAAGCTCCCCCTGCTGTTAAGCGTAACCAGCGGCCAGCCCCCCCAGGCGATACAGCCCGAAGTAAAAGCGGTAACAGCCCCGATAATAAAAGTTCCCATGCCCAGCCACGCCGTATGGGGGGCGACCAAACTGCCGATAAAGCCTCCGGCGGCAGAACAGAGCGCTCCGGCTAAAGGGCCAAAAAATATTCCCGCAAGGGGCGACAGCAGGGCGGTCAGCGAGAAATTGCTCCCCGTGCCCAGCATGGGTATCGCCGGAACTATATGCGCCGCCGCAACCACCGCCGCCCACACGGCAATAACCGCCGGATGTATCTTCGCGGGCAGGGTCAGGCGTTTTTTGTTCGTCATGGGTACATTATAATTCAGATGCCAAAGGACTGCATAGGCGGACATCTCCGCGCCTTTGCGTCTATGATAACTAAGGAAGACTTTTCACCACGGAGAACACGGAGGAAGAAGAAACAAAAAGCAGTGAGCAAAGTTAAGACATCGCTTTTCTTTGCTCTTTGCTACCTGCTCGTTGCTCTTTTGTTATTGTTTCGTCCACACTGCCCCGCCGCTTGCCCGCGTATACGTCCCGATGCCTCCGGCAAGATATTTCTCGCGCAAATCGCCGTCAAATGGACTGGTGATGTCGACATCCTCAGCATCATCGTAACTACCGAAATTGTCCGAAGTAATCGTGCCTTGAAATGTTACGCTGGTAAGGCTGTCGCACTGCCAGAAAGCGTGCTCCCCAATGCTGGTAACGCCGCTTCCTATGGTTACACTGGCAAGGCTGGCGCAAGCGTTAAAAGCGCTACGCTCAATGCTGATAACGTTATTTGGTATGGTTATACTGGTAAGGCCGATGAAGCCTTGAAAAGCGCAAAATCCAATGCTGGTAATGCTGTTGGGTATGGTTACGCTGGTAAGGCTTGTGCAGTAGTAAAAAGCGTTATACTCAATGTCGGTAACGCTGTTTGGTATGGTAAAAGAAGTTCCTGTTTTTCCTGCTGGGTATCTATGTAAAAGGGTTTTTGCTTTGTTATACAGTACTCCGTCCTCTGAAGTATACGCGCTATTACCAGCGTCAACATTTATTGAGGTAAGGCTGGTGCAATCTTGAAAAGCGTACGACTCAATGCTGGTAACGCTGCTGGGTATGGTAAAGGTATTACCTGTTTTTCCTCCCGGATATAGAATTAAGGCTGTTTTATTCTTGTTATACAGTACTCCGTCCTCTGAAGTATACGCGCTATTACCAGCGTCAACATTTATTGAGGTAAGGCTGTAGCATTCCCAAAAAGCGCCATCCCCAATGCTGGTAACGCTGTTTGGTATGGTTACGCCGGTTAGGTTGTTGCAATAAGCAAAAGCATTTTCCGGTATTTCTGTTATGGTACTGCCTGAAAGGTCAAGGTAGACATATTTGTTGGAATTTTTATCAAGCATTGTTTTGATGGTTGCAAAATCTCTTACATTATCAATCTTCAACTCAATGGTATACGCGGTATTGGGGGTGTTGGCGGGTTGGGTAGAAAGCCATTTTCTCAATTCCCCAAAGCTGTCATCATACTCGCTTATGGTGAGTACCTTGACATAAAATGTTCCTGTTTGGTCTGCACATTGAAAGGCTAAAGGTTGTATCCCGCTTTTAGGAATGTTCGTCCCATTTACCGTGAAGGTTTTTTGTGTCGTTGTTAGCGAAACAATATCCCATAAATAGACTCTTTCATCATTGTCTTCATAATACTGAATAGTCAACTCACGATCGCCTGATTGTGTCCATGCCTCAAATGTATAATCATACAGTTTATCTTTCTTTGCGGTGTAACTATATCTGGCGCTTGCTTTCCATCTGTCCGACTCAGCCTTGCCGCCTACGGTAATGGTACATTTTCCATTGCCGGCAACCGAATAATCCAATGTAGCGGTTGATGACGGATCTACCCATTTACCCCAGCGTTCCGCAGTTGTCTTTTCCTCGGGTGCTTTTTCACCACCACCACCTCCGCCGCTGCCATCGCCGCAACCGGTCAAAGACAAGACCATTACTATAAGCATCCCTGCCAATAGCAGGGTAGGCGCGATTCGTGTCTTAATTGTGCATTTCATAAAAAACTCCTTCTCATAATATAATCTATTGGATTATATATAATTCAATAGATTATAGTCAATACCTATCAGATGATAAAAATAGACAAAATAATCCGACGGATAATAGGCGAATCAATGACCGATATACGGAATTTGCTGGCTCAAAACATCAAAAATTACCGGAAAATTCGGGGTTTTTCACAGGAAATGCTTGCTGATAAGGCTGGCACCTCACTAACACATATTGGAATGATAGAAACAAGCAAAAAATACCCCTCTCCTCAGATGCTTGAAAAAATAGCCATCGCGCTCGGAATAGATACTCCTGAATTGTTTACTACCCATACCGTTACCTTTATGCCCAATTACAACAAATCAATAGAAAGGTTGTATCAGGATATTACGGTCGATTTCAGGCAATTTGAGAAAACAGTCATCGGAAGAATTAAGGAATTACGGGAAGATTAAACAGGTCACGCAACAGTGTCAGTCGCCTTTGCGCCAACCTTATTGACGAACGGAGCGAGGTCGCGGCCGTGCTTGCACGGACATGACCGAGCGAGTGAGGAAACGCCGAACCGAAGGTTCGCGGGTTTAATACCCCGCCGGACTTTAGTCCGAGCTTGCA
>JAITCL010000032.1 GCA_031283105.1 Treponema sp.
GCTCAGGGTATACTCGCTCTTTCCCACAGTCACTTTCACCTGGCCTTCAATTACAAAGTTAAACTCCTGCCCGGAATGCGACACCTGCGCCGCCTGCGGCTTTGTAGAATCAAGGGAGACAAGCAAAGGCTCCATTGTCCTGTGCTTAAAGTTATAGGCAAGGCTGGAAAACTCATAGCCCGGGTATCTTTCGATCTGAACGCCCTTGTCTTTGCGGCATACGGCGGCGCTGTCCATTCTTGCCTCCTCTCCCGTTAACAGCACGGTAACGTCCGTACCAAGACGGTTTGCAATCGTGTACAAAACGCTGATCGGTATGTCCAGCTCGCCCGCTTCATATTTTCCGTAAGTGTCAAACGGAATGTCCGTATCCTTCGCCATGTCAAGGGCGCTTATCTCCAGAATTTCCCGTAACTCCTTGATCCTGTCGGGAACATGGGCTGCCTTTTCGTTCATATAACCTCCTTCCAGTGTTTGCCTGTTATCCTGTCATTCTCGCCGCGTATCTCAAAGGGAAGCTTTACGCTTTCCGTGCCGTGAAAAACCAGCCGCGACTCGCCGGCCTTAATGCCGGCAATTTCATTATTACAAACCGCCTTTACATAATCCGCGATACTGTTCAGTTTTTTATCAAGGTATACTCCAAAAACATCTTCGTATTTTATCTGCCTGACGCTGTGAATATCGGAACCGGCGGTCATGGGCTTGTTCAGTTTGTTCGCATAACGGAAGGCAAGGGCGTCGTTTGCCTTATCCGCGTTGCCGCTGTTGGCGACCTCAACCGCGTCCACGCAGCCCGTGGACAAAATAACGCGCGAAATGTAGTCGCGCTCCCTGAAAGGGTGCGCCTGCACAACACAGCCGCCCGCTTTTTTTACCGCGGCATACTGCTCTCCCCTGCTCCAATGGCGGACTTCGGGGTGTTCCAGAAGCCACGCTTTATCAAGCCCGTAAACGAGATAATCGTCGCAAACGTCAAAAGTTTCTTCCCACCCGAAAAAAACATCCAGCCCGCGCTTATCGCCCTCTTCCTTCGCCTCTTCGTAGCCCCGGCAAAATTCAGTTACCCAGTCATTCCACGAAAGTTTTTTGGACAAACCGGAGTTACCATTGTAAAAATGATCGGTTACAATGATACCGGAGTATCCCATGTCTTTGTAAGGCGCAATGTAATCCGCTCCTCCTGAAACCGCGCATTTGCTGACCCCGGCTGTATGAAGGTGTGTTTCATAAAGATATGCCACTGCTTTATTATACCGAAAATGCCTGTTTTTGCTCAATAGTACGGATTTTTCTTTTAAAAAAACATTGTCTTTTTTGAAATTAGTGGTATATTTAAAATATGATGAAGATTTCCGAGCGTTTCCGAAAGGTTCTCAGGATGGTTTTTCGCGGTATTGGCGTATCAGTAGTTTCACTGATTATTCAGGCGTGTTACGGCATCCTGCCCCCGGATGAGCCAGGTGCTGCATACGGAATGCCCGCTCCGGCTTATGGAATGCCGCCGGAAATTTCAACTTCAATTTCAGGAAGGGTAAGGGCGGCGAAAACTCAGGAGCCTATTATTGGGATTCATGTTTCTATCGAAGAAACCGAGTATTGGGAACGTACCGATAAAAGCGGATACTTTAGTTTTTGGATACCGGTTCAGGATGAATATAAACTAAAATTTGAAGATGTTGACGGTCCATACAACGGCGGTCTGTTTAAGGAACAAACATGGAAACTCAAACAGAACGATACATACAGTACCTTATTGATAAGCATGGAATTAGATACGGAACCTGATGAGGAATAAATTTTCCCATTTTATTTTCAATCTGTACCGGTATAATGAAACGCAGCTTCACCAGTTAAAGTACCTGTTTTGGGAATGTACCCGCCGCTGTAATTTAAATTGTCTTCACTGCGGCTCGGACTGTTCGGCAAGCGCCAAAAATCAGGATATGCCCTTTGATGATTTTCTGAACGCGGTACTGCCCTATGCAAACGCGAAAGAACCTGTCGTTATCGCCATTACCGGAGGAGAGCCGTCCCTGCGCGAAGACCTGCCCGACTGCGGGCGCAAATTGCGCGAGCACGGATTTTTATGGGGCATGGTAACCAACGGCTACAATTACACCGGAAATTTGCACACAAAGCTGATGGCGGCGGGCATGGGTTCCATCACCGTAAGCCTTGACGGCTTTGAGTCCTCCCACAACTGGCTTCGCGGAAACCCGCAGAGCTTCGACAGGGCGGTAAGGGCGATTGACATTGTCACTTCCACGCGCCGGCTCACTTACGACATTGTAACCTGCGTCAATCAAAAAAATATAGACGATCTTGAAGCGTTTAAGGAATTTTTAATCCGTCACAAGGTAAAAGCGTGGCGGCTGTTTACGATTTTTCCAATCGGGCGGGCGGCGGACAATCCCGATTTGCACCTGCGGCCGGATCAATTACGCCGATTGATGGATTTCATCGTCAGCTCACACGCCGACAGCCGCATCAAGGTATACTTTAGCTGCGAAGCCTACACGGGCGATTATGAGGGAAAGGTACGAGACGGTTATTTCTTCTGCCATGCCGGCGTTAATATCGCTTCGGTTTTAATAGACGGATCTATTTCCGCCTGTCCGAACATCAACCGGCACTTTATTCAGGGGAACATTTACAAAGACAATTTTCAGGACGTATGGGACAACCGCTTTGAAGTTATGCGAAACCGCTCATGGACAAAAACCGGGATTTGTAAAAAATGCCGCGACTACAGCAACTGCAAAGGCGGCGCTATGCACATGTGGAACGAAAAGCAGGACGGCATCATGCGCTGTATTCATAGCGAGATAATGAAACTGGAGCGTGGACAGGTCACTGAGCCTGTCGAAGTGACCAGAGGGCAGTAACTTATTTGACAAAAAGCCTGAAACGGTAAAACCGGGGGCGGGAAAGGTGACGCTGGAGCGTGGTACCGTTGTGGCGGTGGTTGTTGACAGGGGATAATTAGATACATTAGAATAAACAGGGAGCAAGGGATTGAAGGTATATCTGGACAACTGTTGCTATAACAGACCATACGATAACCAACAACAGATGCGTATTTATCTTGAAACGAAGGCTAAACTATATATACAGCAACTTATTGTTGAAAAGAAATTGAAACTGGTTTGTTCGTTCATTTTACGGTATGAAAACAGCGAAAACCCGAATATATCCAACCGTGATTCCATTGCTCAATTTTTTTTCAATGCGTCTGAATATGTCGGAAATGAAAATATCGAAGATATTCGAAAAATGGCGGATAATTTTATGAAGCAGGGAATAAAGATGAAGGACGCAACACATCTGGCCTGTGCGATTAAAGCTGGTTGCGATTATTTTTTAACAACCGATGACAAATTGATGAGAAGATACAGCGGCAAAGCCATTAAAGTTAGAACGCCGTTGACATTTTTAAAAGATATGGAGGAAGAAACAAATGCGTAGCGCCACTGTAATTAGAAAAGAAGGCATGGAATGTCTGGTAAAATCTCTGGGTGTTGTGGAAGCGGAAGTTTTTATATCTTCTCTGTTAAGGGATAGCTTTGATTATACCGAATGGCAACGTGATTATTTTTCCGAGATTCCGCTTGACGATTTTTTGTATAACGCACAGGCTTACGATCAAAAAAATCCGTTCAGCGTTCAGGGATCAATGAGCAGTTAACGGTGTTGCTGACCTAATCAACTTGTGACTGACACCCGGCGTGGCCGTCCCCTTTTGCATTACCCATTGCTCTGGATTATACCATCTACAACTATCTTATTTTGATATAATTCTATCATCACACTACCGGGTACTTTCTTCTCTACTTTTCCTCTTTGTGTTCTTCTCTTTCTCTGTGTTCTTGGTGTGAACCTTCCTCGGTTAAAGTCACCGGTGGCGGAATTCCCGTTCCACGTCCCGCTGCAAGTCCCGTTCCCGGATACCGGCACGTTTATCATAGACCTTTTTTCCTTTGCACAGCCCTAATTCTACCTTGACCTTTCCCTTTTTGAAATAAAACGACAGCGGAATCAGGGTATAGCCCTTTTCCTCAACCTTGCGGTTAATCCGTTTGATTTCGTCATGGTGGAGGAGGAGCCGTTTTTTGCGGTCAGGGTCGTGGTTGAATACCGAGGAAAAGGGATTTTCCGCTACATGCAGGGAACGCAGCCATACTTCACCCTCGATGACTTCCGCCCACGCATCGGGAAAAGATATTTTTCCGTCGCGGAATGACTTTACTTCCGTGCCAAGCAGTTCCATGCCGCACTCGTAGGAATCGTCTACTGAATAATCGTGCCGCGCCTTGCGGTTAACGGCGATAATTTTAATTTTTTCTTCGGCCATTTAACGGCTCACGCTGACCGAGCGGGCAATCACCGGGCGGAACGAGACAAAGGACGAGCAGGCTGCCGGCGGCAAAGAAGCTCTGGTTTCCGGGTTGCTCAAGCCCGTATTGTTAAATGAAGAGCCGCCGCGCAGTGAACGCTCCGGCGAACCGGCGGCGGCAATGGCTTCAGGCGGCGCGGCAAAAAACGGCAGGGGGGAATAGGAATCGGCGCACCATTCCCATACGCCGCCATCTGGAATAAAGATGCCGCGTCCGCCCCATTTTTGAGCGGACTTTACCGCGTATTCCCATTCCGCCTCGGTGGGAAGCCGTATCTCCCAGCCCGCAAACGAGGCGGGCAGTTTGCCGCTCAGCCACTCGCAGTAGGCCTTCGCCGCATACCATGACACCGAGCTGACGCCCCTGTCTATCCTGCCTCTGCCCGCCGGCACGGTACTTTCAAAATCGGCAAGGTATTCATCAGTAACCAGCCCCTGTTGTTCCAACGTTTCCCGCTGATCCGCGCGCCATGCGGGAACCGCGTCAAGAAAATCCGCATAAGCGGGAGACAGAATTTCCGTAGCGCAGATCATAAAGGCGGGTACGGGCACACGGTGGGGAAAGGGTTCCCCCTGCACAAGAACGCCGCCGCCAACGCCGGTAAACAAAAGACCGCCCACCCGAATTTGGCTTGCCGGTAAGTCCGGGTCAGACTGCCCTCCCGGCGCAGCCGCCAATGATTCCCCGGCGGTGACATCGGCAAAAGCGGCAAGCTGATTCTGATACCATGCGGATGAAATCAGCAGGGCGGCGGAATCAGGGGGAAGGGTATCGGCAAGCCATGCGGCGCCGGCGGGGTTATCTGACAAAAAGGCAAGCGCCTGTGTTACTGAACGGGTTAAAGTCAACGGAGAGGGAACATTACCGCCGTTAAGGGCAAGGGTGTCAGCCCTGACCAAATCGCGCAGGGCGGCGCGGGTCACGGCAAAACGGGCGGCTGCGGCAAGTATTCCGCTTGAATTTATGTTGGCTGCAGCAGAGCCAATGCGGTAGACCCCTTCTGAAAGACTCAACGGTATCTGCCATGCCGGTGTCGGTTCACCGCCAAAACTCCATGCCGCGTAATCATGGGCGGATGCCGCCAAAACCGCCGCCGGATCGGGGGCAGTCAATTTAACATTCAAATCATAACGCCGGGGAAACAATACCGACGCAAACAGCCGCCCCGGTATCGCGGCGTCAAGGCGCTTCGTCTCAAAACCCGGCAGAACCGCTTCCAGAATGTGTTCCCCTCGTGGAACAAAAACCCTGCACGGGGAAGTTCCCGCGTATACGTCATCCACCCGCAGGGCGCTGCCTGAAGGGTCGCTGGTAAACACCACCATCGCTCCGGGACGGGCAATGCCGGGGTACAGTAACAAAAAAAACAGCGCCAGCACAAGAACCAGCGCTCCCATAATGGCAATATACACGCCGGGACGTATCCCCAGAATGGGTTTGAGGTGAACCTGATCCTCAGGCGCAGACGCGGCAGGATGATTTTTTTCCGGCATAGCCGTATTGTAGGCTGTTGGCGGCGCAGTGTCAACGCATCGCTCCCTACTCCCCACTTTCCGCTCCCCATGTTATACTATTTCCCATGAAAATCGACAAAAAAATATTCGGCATTTTGTCCAACGGGGAAAAAGTATACCTGTACACCCTCAAGGCGGGAGACTTAAAGCTCTGCCTTTCCAGTTTCGGCGCCGCGTGGACCAGTTTGGTAGTTCCCGCCCAAAAAGGCGGCAAGGCCGACGTGCTGCTGGGTTTTTCCGGCTTTGACGGATATTTACATAACGGCCCCTTTCTCGGCGTTACCGTGGGGCGCTTTGCCAACCGCATTGGCGGCGGCGGCTTTTCCCTGAACGGCAAGGCTTACCGGCTGGATAACAACGATAACGGCAATACCCTGCACAGCGGATACCGGGCATTTGACAAGACGCTCTGGAAATCCGAAGCCTACGAGGAAAGCGGCGGCGTTTTTGTGCGCTTCAGACTGGACAGTCCCGACGGCGACGGCGGTTTTCCCGGAAACCTCAAAGTTACCGTCACCTACGGCCTGAACAAATCAAACGAACTTATTGCCCGCTACGAGGCAAAAGCCGACGCTCCCACGCCGGTTAACCTGACCAACCACGCGTACTTTAATCTGGCGGGGGAGGGGTCGGGCCCCATACATGCGCATGAACTCTGCCTGTATTCTTCGTCGTATGTTGAAATTGATGAAAAGCTCATCCCCACCGGCCGCCTGATTCCCGTCCGCGACACCCCCTTTGATTTCAGAAACCGCAAGCCCGTTTTGCGGGATAGGGAGGAGGGCTACGACCATTGCTTTACCATTGACGGCGATCCGGGGAAACTCCGCGCCTGCGCCGAAGTGTTTGAACCGGTCAGCGGCAGAACCATGAAGGTGTTCACCACCCAGCCCGGCGTCCAGTTTTATACGGGCAATATGCTCCCCGGCATTTCCGGCAAGGCGGGCGCGGTATACGGCAAACATACCGGCCTGTGTCTGGAAACCCAGCACTTTCCCGACTCCCCCCATCAGCCTGATTTCCCTTCGTGCATATTCGGCCCCGACCGGGACTACAGCGAAAAAACAGTTTTCGCGTTTGACGTTAGTTGAACAGGCGGCAGCATTTAGTTTTTTATACAGTTATAAAAATGTTATAATGAAAAAGAGGAAGATTGTATGCCCATCGTCGTTGATGAAAACATGATGCCGGATATCCGGTACATCATTTTTCGCAAATGTACCCCGGTGTGGGAAATACCTGAGCAGCGGCTGGATGACTGTAACCTTACCTACCTTGTCCAGGGAGAGGCCCGCTATACCATAAACGACCAGACCGTTGATTTGTCGCCGGGCAGTCTGCTGGTTCTTCCCCGCGGCAGTATTTGCAAGGGGGTCACTTTTCCCGACCGGCTGATGCACTGCTTCTCGGTGGATTTTGCCCTGCAAAACGCCAAAAGACAGGATATTGCCCCGCCTTTTCCGTTGAATTCACTGCCGGGCCGCCACGAAGACATTGTGCATTTATTCCATGAACTGTTTTTTGCATGGCTGAACAAACAGCCCGGCTATGTCATCAAATCCCGGGGGCTGTTTCTGCAAATTCTTCACCGCTTTCTGGAACTGATTATTTATAAAATTGATTCCGGTGCCGGAGATTCCCGCATTGCCAGGGTTATCCGTTATATGGCAGCCCATTATTCCGAGCGCATCTCGGTAAAGATGATGGCGGAAATGACGAGCCTGAACCCCACCTACTTCGGGCTTCTGTTCCGGCAGGAAATGGGAATCAGTTTTAACCGTTATCTGATACAGATCCGCGTGAGGAACGCCGCCGATATGCTTGCCAGCGGCGAATACACAGTCAGCGACATTGCCGAATCCTGCGGCTTTACCGATGTGTCTCACTTCTACAAACAGTTCAAGTTGATAAAGGGGTTCCCCCCGTCACATAGCCTGCCGAAAAAGTTTTGAAAAACGACTGACGCCAGCCTTGACAAATGTATAAACATGGTATATACATCTCTATGGGGGAAATTTATGGAAGCCGTGGTAAAAAAATGGGGAAATAGCCTGGGAGTCAGGATACCCAATCTTATTGTCCGGGAATTATCGCTCAAAGACGGTTCATTTGTTGATATTAACGACAAGGGAAAAGTGATAGTTATAAAGCCTATTCAAAAAAATAAACTGTCAGAAATGTTAAGTAATATTAATGAACAAAATATACATAAAGAAATTGAAACAGGCAGTCCTGTTGGAAAAGAGGTATGGTAAAGAAAAAATATTCTCCCGAACGCGGGGATATTGTATGGCTAAATTTCAATCCCCAGTCCGGGCATGAACAGAAAGGAAAAAGACCGGCAGTAGTTATTTCGCCGAAAGAATACAATGAAAAAACAGGATTGGGGCTTTTTTGCCCGATAACAAGCAAGATAAAAAATTATCCTTTTGAGGTAAAAATTGTGAATGAAAAAATTGACGGCGTTATTTTGTCAGACCAAATTAAAAGCCTTGACTGGAAGACGCGAGATATAGAATTTATTACAAAAATAACCTCTGAAAAAATCAGCGAAATTATTAATAAAATAAGCGTGTTATTATTTGAATAGCCCCCCAACCCAAGCCAATAACCGGCGCCATGCGCGGTACGCTTTTTCTTGCTTTTACGGTGCTTTTTTCATATAATACTTCAGGATCCAAATCTGCTTTATTTGGCCATTCTATTGTATCGTATGATACTTTAACCCTCTTAAAGATTTTTTCGTCTTTTAACTTTTTAAATAATCCTGTATCCAGGTAAGGTTTTACATCAAATATTTTTATCTCATTATTTTCAAAGGTAAGTTCCAAATTATAATCATTTAATGGCTTAACTTTTTTTACGGATAAATACATTTTTTTCCTTATTTTAACGGGTCAATATTATATGGAAGTTCGCCATTCTGGGCTAACTCCCAATCAGCCAGTAATTCGTCTTTGTGTAAAATTATCCACGCGGAGACCAATTTTTCTTTATCATTGGGTAAATTTCCTTCTGTTTTTTCGCCGGTTTTTATATCAAAAATGGCTTTTTTGTTTTGATAAATCGCATGAATATGTGGGGGATTATGCTCTTTTTTCCCCAAATACATCCTTATGAGTATCCCATAAAACATTGAAATTGTTCCCATGTGGTTATTATATTCAATATATTCGAATTTATTCAATAACGCAAGTTGGCAGTCGGCGTTCCCTTCGACAAGCTCAGTGACCATCAATCCCCACTAACAACCCATGCGCTGCACACGCATGGCGTCCGTCACCGGGCGCGGCTGAAATGTTTTCTTACATTGAAACGGCTATTTTTTCCCTGACCAATCAGGCAATGGTGCGCTTTGTATTTATGTATTGTTTTAATTCTTCAATGTTTTCTAATTCTTTTAACAATTCCTGCAATGAATTTTTTGATATTTTCCAAATCCTTTCAGCCAATATTTCTCCATAATCATGTGCCAATTTATTCCGTAACCCAATAATATTTTTCCAGGGAATATTTTCCAGATTATTTTGTGTTTCAATGCTTATTTTATTTGCGGCTTGTCCAATAACTTCTAGCTGTCTTTCTACCGCAAGTCTCCGCATTTTATCTTTTTCAAACTGATAATATTCTATTGCATTAAGCGGCATATATTATTTCCCGTGTTGATAATATTCTATTTTTTCGGATAGGATTTTTAAGAGATTCTTTTTCTACAATATCGACGTCTCTCTTAAAAACTTGCGAAAACTCTTTTTCTAAATCCATTATGTCAAACAATGTAATTTCTAAAGTTTTGCCAAATGAAACAAGTATATCCACATCGCTATTTTGGGTAAAATCGTCCCGAATAGATGAGCCGAATATCGACAATTCATTTATACCGTATTTTTTACACAAGAGAACAATATCATTATAATCGGGAAAAATACCGTTTTTCCGCATTTTTTCAATTGTTTCCATAAATAATTCCTATGGATTTATTATATACTATATCAAAAATTATGCAATACTTTATATTGTTTGATTTTATACATATATGTCAAAGCGCAATTTCGCCTAACATGTCGCGCTATCCCTTGCGGATATACAGCGGAAGGTGGCCGATTTCCTTATCGTCAATAAAAAGTATGAAACTTATCACTCCCGGGTCTTTGAAATGCAGGTTCGTTATGCTGAACACAAGGTGCGAAACGGCGGTTGAGTTTCCCACGCCCCTTACCTCAAGATTGCCCCTTATCGGTTCCATAGTCGTCTCGCCTTCCAAATCGCGCGTTTCTATGCGGAAATCGTGATTTGAAAATTCCCACATGTCGAAGCGCAGGCGTATTACTACCGACAACTGGGGGTGAATACATGGAAAATTGCGGGAAATGATTGTGTCGAAAGTCCCGACAATGGTCAGCTTTCCGCCGTTTTCCTGAGCAAAATCACAAAATGTAAAAAGTTCAGTTTTAATAAATACCTCTTTTCAGGCACATTGTACCATGTTTTCACGTTAAAAATCCAGTTAAAAGATGCCGATAATGCTTTTAAGGGTATAAATGCTAAAAATTATCAACCACTGTAACTTAAAATGCAATAAAATGTGGGGCCCCGAGTATATCCTTATGGACAGCCGTAAATTTATGGGCGGCTCCTTCGGCCCCGAATATGACAATGTTATCGATATGCTAATCAATATTTGGCAGATTAACCAACAGCCGCGCTCCTCTATGCCCTTTTTGCAGGTATGAAAAAACAGGGATTTAACCCTTTTCTGCCCTCATGGGAATACATCCCCGACGGCGAGCCGCATCTGTTTGACGGCAGAGTCTATGTGTACGGTTCCCACGATAAATTCAACGGTTATGTTTACTGCATGAACGATTATGTCTGCTGGTCGGCGGACGAAAACGACCTGACCGACTGGCGATATGAGGGCGTGATTTTCAAAAAGACGGACGACCCTTTTAACGCCGACGGAAGCATGAACCTGTACGCGCCCGATGTTACGCGAGGCCCTGACGGGCGTTACTACCTTTACTATGTTTTGGACAAGACGGACGTGGTATCGGTCGCCGTTTGCGAAACGCCCGCGGGAAAATATGAATTTTTGGGGTATGTGCGTTATCCCGACGGAACCATGTACGGCAGAAAGGAAGGCGACCTGCCCCAGTTTGATCCCGGCGTTCTTACGGAAGGCGAAAAGACCTATCTTTATTCGGGCCAATGCTGGATTGGCGACAAATCCAGAAAGGCCTCTCTCGCCGTCGTTCTTGAAGCCGATATGCTGACAATTACGCAGGGCCCGTTTTTTATAATTCCCGGCCCCTGTTA
>JAITCL010000068.1 GCA_031283105.1 Treponema sp.
CCCGGCGGGCTAAAGCTGGCCTCCTTTTTCCCGCCCCGGTTCCCTTGTCCGGGGGTGGGACGGGATGAATTTTCCCACCCCCCCCCCTTAACGGGGTGCAGGGAATTTCCCCCCCCCCCCCCCCCATTACATAGACCAAATCAGCACGGCGGGCGCCCAACTAGTATCAGCGCCCGTAAGGGCGTTAATTGGACAAAATCAACACGTTGTAGCCCCAATAAAGGTTTTCAAGACCAGAACAAGCAAGGGTTGCTTCAGCAACCCGTCAGGGCGCCGGCAAGTAACCGCACGGCGCACCCAACATATAACAAATCTTTCCCCTTTGTCACCTTTTCATTACTCAATTTTCTCATATCTCACGCAAAAAATACCACAGGAGGTAAATTATGAAAAAGCAAAGCTTTTTCGCGGTTTTGGCGGTTCTGGGAATTCTGTGCGCTTGCGCAAGCGGCGGTAAAACGAACACCGGAAAATCGGGTATAGTGGATTTGGATACCGCTATACAACAGGCAAGCAAGGAGATAAACGATTCTCTGGCTTCGGGAACCAAGGTGGCGCTGTTGAACTTCAGCTCTGATTCGGATGTTTTTTCCGATTACGTGATTGAAGAAATGTCGATTGCTTTGGTGAAGGGCAAAAAACTTGTGGTGGTTGACCGCAAGGAGATAGACCTTATCCGCGGCGAGATGAATTTTCAAATGTCCGGCGAAGTAAGCGATGAATCCGCCCAGCAGATTGGCGCGATGCTCGGGGCACAGGCCATTGTTTCAGGTTCGATGGTCAATATGGGCGAAAGTTACCGCTTTAGAACCAAGGCGATAAATGTAATCAGCGCCGCCATTCAGACTTCATCGTCAATTAACGTGAAAGATGATTCGCAAATTAAGTACCTGTTGAGTCAGGGCAAAAAGGGTTCAACACCGCAGACGGCTGCCGCAAAAGGCGGTACACAAGCGGTTCCTGCTCAGGCTGCTTCCGGTCAGGCCCAACCTGCCGCGCCCGCGGTACCGGCCTATAAAGTCGGCGACACCGGCCCTGCCGGCGGGCTTATCTTTTACGACAAGAAGAACAATTCAGGCGGCTGGCGTTATTTGGAAGCCGCGCCGGTAGAAGCGGAATTCCAAGCTGCTTTTATTATTCGTGGTACAACCGTAGAAGGTACACAAGAACTAATCGGGATCGGTAAACGGAACACACAGCTTATTGTTGAAAAATTCAGTCAAACGTCAGGGGAATGGGATACCGCGGCGCAGAAAGCCGATGACTTGGTGTTCAATAAATTTGATGACTGGTTTTTGCCCAGCAAAGCTGAATTGGATCAGATGTACGGGAACCTTAAACGGAAAAAACTTGGTGATTTCAAGGACGGGTGGTACTGGTCTTCTACAATGTATTCGTCGTCAGCTTCGAACTCGCCGTATGCGCAAGATTTCAGAGATGGAGAGATAAATACTAGAAGTTACGATAATAAATTTTACGTCCGTCCCATCCGGCAAGTTGCCGGGCAATAAGAGGCTGGTAACCGCATAGAGCGCCGTACTCTATGCGGTAATTTATTTTTTAAGGAGGATTGTTATGAAAACTTATGAAGCCTTTTTAACCAGAAATAATAATGACTTTGAATCAGGAACATGGAGTGGAGGCGTATGGGAAGCAAAATGGCAGAAACAATAATTTATAAGATATACGCAGATATTAAAGTAAAGGTTATTATGAAAAATAATAGACAAAAAGGTGATAAGCTTACAACAGTTGGTTTAATCGCATTAGTGGTATTCGGTGTTTTTAGTATTTTTATCGCAATAATACTTCATGAAAATTATAACACACATGGTTATTTTTTCTCATTATTGAGCGGTTTAATTATGGGTGGTTTTGGTCTACATTTTTTTATCATATATTGTATAAATGAAAAATTCTACGGTTTTAAGAGGAGAATGTTAATTTCATTTGTGGTAAACTCTTTTCTTACGATAGCCCCAATAATGTTTATTTATAGTTATCCTAAAAGTTTAAGTAATTTCTGTATTCATATTTCATACTTGATTGTTATAATATTATTAATAATAATAACTTGTCGTTCCACAAAAATAGAAAATGGAGATGATATATCATTATTGAAAGCTACAAATTTGTTTCTTGTTTTTCTATTTACGGCAATAAAACTTTTAGGTAAAGATGCGAGCTTATTATATGAAAATATAAGCATCTTAAAAAAAATAGACTCTTTAATAGACTTCCATTGTTTATTACCCATATCGGGGTTGTATGCCTTATATGAATTATTTGATAGAAAAAGCAAGGAAAAAGTACCAAAAGAAAAAAATACCACAGGAGGTAAATTATGAAAAAGCACGGCTTTTTCGCGGTTTTGGCGGTTCTGGGAATTCTGTGCGCTTGCGCAAGCGGCGGAAAGAAATATCGTTATTACGTCCGCCCCATCCGGCAAGTTGCCGGGTAATAATTAAGGAGGATGGTATGGGTGAAAATACTGTTGATATAGGAGGCGCCCTTAAAAAGGCGTTCCCTTCGCTGGTGATGTTTGTCATTGGTTTCATTATTACCTATGAAGTTCTTGAAGAGCGTAATATATTCTATTGTGTTATATTTGGCTGGCTTTTTGGGGGAACTATATGGGGTTGGTTTCTTTCCGCAAAATGGTTTCCCAGCTCTGACACGGTTGATACCAGTTCTATGTGGTATGCAATCAGATTTTTTTTGAGGATTGCTACAGCCATTGTGGTTGGAATAGTTGCAATGCCCATAGAGATAGGCAGATTAATCATGGCTATTGTCAAGGCAAAACAAGAGAGGGATTTGGCAAAAGCCAAAAGGGCTGAAAACGAGTAGGCGGCAGACACCATGTGCTAATTTAGGGTTTTTTACCACATATAGTACCAAACAAAGACGTATGTCTTTGTAAAAAACGGCAAGGAGTATTGTTATGAAAAAGATTATCGGAGTTACGGTAGCGCTGTGTTTTGTGTTGGGTTTTGCGGGCTGTGGTTCCAGTCCAAAAACCGCAGCTGCAACTACCACCACTACTACCACTACAACTGCGGCGAGTAAGCCCGAGCGAAGAATTGGCGGCGCTGTTCCGCAGTTTGTCAAAGATGCACTCAAGAGAACCCCGGAAGACGCGCTGGTAGGCATCGGTACCGCGCGGGCGGCGTCGCTCAGCCTTGCGCGGACTACGGCGGCAACCCGCGCTCGTGCGGAAATTTCCCGCCAGATGAATACCATGATTCAGGATATGGTGAGGGATTATTCCGCCGGCAGTGAAGTTGATCCCAAGGCGGCGCTCTCATTTCAGGAGAACATTACGGTAGCGCTTTCCAAATCAACCCTTACCGGTTCCTCTATTGTCGAGGAAGATCAGGATGATAACGGCAACTATTGGGTAGTGGTTATGCTGAGCAAAATAAATACGGTTACCGAAATCAATCAGGCTCAGGCCGCCGCCCGGCTGGCTGTTCCGGCAATGGCTTCTTTTAGCGCCGAAGACCGAATGAATGCTGCCTTTGACCGTGCCTACGCATCGGAACTCGGCGTCGGCGACCGGTAGTCGTTGAAAACAACAGGATGGGGCGGGACTTCATCCTGTTTGTTTTACCCCTCACTGCCGCGTCCTGTTAGGCGATGATTGACTTTTATACTCTTAATAAAATCTCTTCTTTAACTCTTTTTATATTGGCTTTTGGAAATGTTTTTATTTCCAATCCCATTCCAAGACTATTTAAATATTCAATTAATGTCGATATCCTAATATCTTTTCTCTTTTCAAGTCGGGAAATTGATGTTTGACTAAAACCGTCAAATTCATTTTGTTTTTTTCCTAATTTCTCCCGTAATTGACCAAGTCTTACAGTCAATATTTCCTGTTCTGCCATCAAGCGTGAACGGGCTACAGCTTCCGGGGTCATTTTTGATTCCATCATTTTTATTGCGTCATGCATTTTTTCCCTCCAATATTTCAGGATATTTATCAATCAAATCTTCTGCCTGCCTGATTAATTTTGCGTAAAAATCATCTTTATTTTTACCTTTTTTATTTCCTCCGATTATTAACCAACAATTACGATTTTTATTAAAACAAAATAGTATTCTAAAAACAGTATTTTTAAATTTTATTCTTAATTCTTTTAAGTTTTTATATTTTGAGCCATGAATAGTATCAACATAAGGTCTACCCAATTGTGGACCAAATTCCGAAAGTAAAATGACTTTTGCATTTATAACCATTTTATTTTCATCTTCTTGAAGCGAAAACCAGTCTTCATATTCCTGGGTATATTCAATAGGCCACACATGTTTCAATATGACTTATTGTGCATATTATGTCAAGTTTATTTTTCCCGCTGAAAAGTCGAGATACCCAGCGCCTAAATTCTTGGGTGTTGGGTTAGGTGCTGGGCATAAACTGCTTTTCTGGTGTATACTGAAAAAACTAACGAATCGGAGGTAATTATATGGCTCATAGAGAAATTCTTCGTCCAAATGACAGACCCGACCTGGGATATTGGATACCCCTTTCCTTTCAGCATGTATTTGCCATGTTTGGGGCGACTATTTTGGTTCCCATTTTGACCGGTTTGGATCCGGCAACCGCGCTGTTTACCGCAGGAACCGGAACTTTAATCTACATTCTTTGTACCGGCGCCAAAGTTCCCGCTTTTTTGGGATCTTCATTTGCCTTTATTCCGCCTTTAATCGCTATCTCGGCAAGCCACGGGGTTTCCTACGCGCTGGGCGGCGCGGTGGTGGCAGGTTTGTTTTACTGCCTTGTCGGGTTTATCATTCGCTTTGCCGGCACCAGGTGGCTGGACAGAGCATTGCCGCCGGTGGTCATCGGCTCGGTAATCGTGGTTATCGGCCTTAATCTGGCGCCTGTTGCCATGAACATGGCAATGTTAACAGATACGAATAATCCAAATACATACAGCCTGGCATACATTTCCATTGCCGTAGTGACGCTGGGCATAACCATTGCCGCAAATATTTTGTTTAAGGGTTTTTTCAGCAGTATTCCGATTCTGTTTGGCCTGATAGCGGGGTATGTCTTTGCCCTTATCATGGGCCGTTTCTTTCCCGCCTATGCGGTTATTAATTTTCAAATGGTGAAGGATGCCCCCTGGTTTGGGCTGCCAACTTTCCATGCTCCCAGTTTCAGTTTTGTACCAATCCTGACTTTTGTGATTGTTTCCCTTGCAACGATCTGTGAACATCTGGGCGATACGCTGGTAACGAGCAAAATTGTCGGGCAGGATTTTTACAAAAACCCCGGCCTTCACCGCACCCTTGCCGGCGACGGTCTTGCTACAACCTGGGCCGCGCTCTGGGGCGGGCCGCCCAACACCACCTACGGTGAAAATATCGGCGTTATGGCAATTACCCGCGTTTATTCGGTGTGGGTTATTGGCGGTGCGGCGGTCATTGCCATGCTGCTTTCGTTCTTCCGAAAATTCGGCGCGCTGATTCAGACAATTCCCACGCCGGTTCTCGGCGGCATATCCATGCTGCTCTTTGGCATAATCGCCTCAAGCGGTCTGCGCACCCTTGTTGAAAGCGGCGTGGATTATCGGGACAAACGCAACCTGACCATTTCCTCGGTCATTTTGGTGATTGGCATTGGCGGCGGCAGACTTGCTTTCAATTTTACGAAAGACCTCCGTTTTGAACTTGCCGGCATTGCCCTTGCCACTGTTGTGGGAATAATTCTTAACCTGATTTTCCCGCTCAGCAAGAAAACGGCCAAAATGGATTCGTAATAGTTGACTGGAAGGCGGGGGTTATTCTTCGCTATATACGTTTATCTAAGAATTTTTACCACGGAGTACACGGAGAACACGGAGGAAGAAAAGATTGTCGTACCAAAACTCCGTGGTACTCCGTGACCTCCGTGGTTAATTTCTTACTTATTGGACGTACCCTTCATTGAAAAAATCCCTTTTTCCAGCCATACTGTCAACATGGAAAGCCCCGTAAAGAAAATCGCGGATCAGGAACTTGAAACGCTGCTGGTTCCCCGGTTCATGAACTATGTCCGTTACTGGACAGAAAGCGACCGCCATATTGAAACAACGCCCTCTACTTTGGGGCAGTGGGATTTGGCGCGGGCGCTGCAAGATGAATTATTGGGACTGGGCGTTAAAGAAGTTGAATTGACTCCCCACTGTTATGTAATTGCCCGCATTCCGCCGGGCGAAGGCAGGGAGCATATTCCTTCTGTTGGGTTTCTTGCCCATATTGATACGGCAAGCGATGTTTCCGGGAAAGATGTTAAGCCGCAGTTGGTGCGTGATTATAACGGAGAGAAGATTCAGCTTTCGGGCGGTTTGATGCTTGATCCGGCGCGGGAGACGGGGTTGGCGGCGCAGAAAGGCAATGCCATCATTCACTCGAATGGCGATACCCTGCTGGGCGCTGATGACAAGGCGGGCATTGCGGAAATTATGGCAGCGATTGAGTGCCTTTTGAATCACCCTGAAATACCACACGGCCCCGTGGAAATTATTTTTTCGCCCGATGAGGAAACCGGCAAAGGGCTGCCCGAATTCCCTTTGGAAAAAATCAAGTCCGCCGTGTGTTACACTCTGGACGGCGGCCCGATGGGAGAAATTGAAACTGAATGTTTTAACGCGTGGAAGGCCGATGTTGAGTTTCGGGGCAAGGTTATCCATATCGGCGCGGCGCGGGGCATTTTGGCGAATGCCGCGCTCATGGCCGCTTCTTTTACGGTGATGCTGCCCCGCTCGGAAAGCCCGGAGGCAACTGACGGCTACTACGGCTATTACTGTCCTATGGAATTGTCCGGCGATTTGGAAAGCGCCCATGTGGAAATTTTTCTGCGGGATTTTGAAAGCGACGGCATTCAGTGGCGGCTTGCCGCGCTGGAAACAATAGCCAAAACGGTGGAGGCGCAGTTTCCCGGCGGGCAGGTTATTGTTAAATCAAGCCCGCAATATTATAATATGAAGGAAAAGATTGACGGACAACCACAGGCGCTGGGGCGGCTGAAAACAGCGCTGGACAATATTGGCATTGAATGGCGGCTTAAGCCCATACGGGGCGGGACTGACGGTTCGCGCCTGACCGAACTGGGAATCCCCACCCCGAATATTTTTACCGGCGGAAGGAATTTTCACAGCCGGCTGGAGTGGGTGAGCGTCAGCGAAATGTGCGCCGCCTGTAGGGTTGTTATAGAATTAATCAGGCTGTGGGGAGAATGAAGATGGATACTTTGGCAACAGCGTTCCGCGAAGAAATAAAAAAGGCTATGGCCCTGACCAATGTACCCGCGGTTGTTACCGGAGAAAATGTATATCAGGAGGGTAATAACGACATTCTTCCCATTCTTGATAAAATGGCCAGACCGCTGATACTTCCCGGTTCCGGCGTAGACGGCATGGAAAATCTTGAGGAACTTTTGGCAAAGGCGGAATCGGGAAAAGCCTGCCTGCTTCTGGTTGAGCATTACAGTAATTTTGATCTTTCACTTGTTTCCCTGCTGGTGCGGCTGGCCGGGGGCCGCGGCGACGCCATCGCAAAAGCGTTAATCGCCATTGCCGGCATGAAGCTGAACGAGGATAATCCGGTAGTGGCCGCTTTTGCCAGCGCCTATACCCGCATTGTTATTTATCCCAGCCGCTCGATTAAGGGGCTGGACGAAGAAAAAAAACGGGTGGAACTTGCCCGCAGCAACGCCATTAACCGCGCCGCCATGAAGGCGCTTGAGCAGCTTAAAACGCAGGGACGGCTGGTTCTGGTGTTTCCGTCGGGAACCCGTTACCGCCCCTGGGATCCCTCAACCAAAAAGGGGGTGCGCGAGATTGACTCTTATCTCCGTTCGTTTGATTATATGTGTTGTGTTGCGCTTAACGGCGAGATTCTTCATGTGCAGCAAACCGATATGCTGAATGACGTGGTGTGCAGGGATATAATACGGATAACGGCGGGGCCGGTGCAATCATGTGTGGAGTTTCGTGACAGGGCGCGGGCCGCCGCGGAGGCAGCCGGCAATGAGGATAAAAAACAGGCCGTAGTTGACGCGGTTATGGCGGAATTGGAACGGCTGCATATTGGCGCGGAAGAAAAACGTCAAAAATTGTTGGAGGAAAAACATGACTGATGAAGAAGTTACCCAATTAATCAATGAGTACTCAAATCTGGTGCTGGAAAAAGGCGGCATCGACAACGAATTATACACAAAGTATGAGGTAAAACGCGGCCTGCGTGATGTCAGCGGAAAAGGCGTACTGGTGGGCCTGACGGAAATTTCGGAAATTGTTTCATACATTATTGAAGACGGCGATTATGTTCCCTGCGAGGGAAAATTATATTATCGCGGAATCAATATTGAAAAAATCGTTCAGGGTTTTTTGGACGAGGGACGTTTTGGTTTTGAGGAAGCGTGCTTTCTGCTGCTTTTTGGGCATTTGCCCAACCAGAAGGAATTTACCGCGTTTTCCGGCCTTCTTGAACAATGCGCCTTTCTGCCGGACAGTTTTCTGCGCGGCACAATTATGGACGCGCCCAGCAAGGACATGATGAATTCACTGGCAAAAAGCGTACTGACCCTGTATGCCTATGACAACAACCCCGATGATATTTCCGTTCTCAATGTTATACGTCAGTCGGTCAACCTGATAGCCCAATTTCCCCTGCTGGCGATTTACGGCTATCAATCCTATGCCCATAGCCATCGCGGCCAGAGTCTGGTTATTCATCCGCCGATGAAGGGGCTGTCCATTGCTGAAAATCTGCTGTATATGCTCCGCCCTGACTCAAAATATTCCCAACTGGAAGCGCGGATTCTGGATATTGCTTTGGTGCTTCATGCGGAACACGGCGGCGGCAACAATTCTACTTTTACCACCCATGTGGTTTCGTCTTCCCACACGGACACTTATTCCGTCATAGCGGCGGCGCTCGGATCGCTGAAAGGGCCGCGTCACGGCGGGGCGAATATTAAAGTCGTGCAGATGTTCCGCGATATGCAGGAAAAAATCAAAGATTGGAATGATGACGAGGAAATAACCGCCCATCTTGAAAAGCTGCTCAACAAGGAAGCCTTTGACCATTCCGGCCTGATTTACGGAATGGGTCATGCCGTGTACTCGCTGTCCGATCCCCGCGCATTAATTTTTAAGCGTTTTGTCGAGCAGCTTGCCAATGAAAAACAACGGCAAAAAGAATATCTGTTGTACTCAAAGGTTGAAAGTCTGGCCCCTCAGGTAATCGGGAAACTGCGGAAAATTTACAAAGGGGTCAGCGCCAACGTAGATTTTTATTCCGGCTTTGTCTACAGTATGCTTGATCTGCCTGAAGAATTGTACACGCCGCTGTTTGCCGTTGCCCGTGTTTCCGGCTGGTGCGCCCACCGCATTGAGGAACTGGTCAACTCGGGCAAGATAATCCGCCCCGCTTACAAGTCCGTGTCCAAGCAGAAGCCTTACACGCCGTTACGCGAAAGGGGATAAAACTTTTTGCCGCAAATTCTTACTCTTGCCGGAACAGGCAGAATTTAATTGGCCGCCAAAACCGCAGATGCCGTAAACAGGCAGCTTGAACGGCTGATGCCGGCGCTGACTCCTCTGGGTATTGTTCTGGGTTTTTTTCTGTCGGGCATATTTATACATCTGCGGCCTTTTGTTCCCTGGCTTTTCGGTCTTATGACTCTTGCCGGGGCTTTGAAACTCAAGGTCACTGAATTCGGCAATACCATACGCAGCCCTGTTCCCATACTGGCGTTTTTTGTTTCCACCCACGTACTGATGCCGTATTGCGCCATGCTTGCCGCTTCCCGTTTTTTGGGCGGCAATACGGACACTGTTACCGGTTTTATTCTGCTGTTTGCCGGCCCCATAGGTGTTTCAAGTTTTATATGGGTAAGCATTTTTCGGGGAGACAAAGCCCTCTGTCTGACCCTGATTCTGCTGGACACCCTGCTTGCGCCGCTACTCGTACCGGGTACCGTTTCACTGTTGATGGGCGCGAAAGTGGCAATGGATATGAGCGGCATTGCCGTTTCCCTTGTTTTGATGGTGGTAATCCCGACAATTATCGGCGTTACGCTTAACGAAATCAGCCGGGAGAAAATTCCCGCTTTGGTCTGCCCCTATCTTAATCCGGTCTCAAAAATTTGCCTTATGCTGGTTATCGCCGCCAATACCTCGCCGGTCGCACAAACAATTCAGCTTGATAACCCGGAGGTCTGGAAAATTGCGGGAATGTGTATTGTGCTTTCCGCCGGGGGTTTTATAGTATCAAAATTTTCTGCCATTACCATTAGGTGCAATCCAGAGAAAAGCGTAGCCATGTTTTTTTGCGGCGGACTGCGGAACATCAGCGCTGTAACTACCATCGCGGTAACTTTTTTTCCTGAATCAGCCGCCCTGCCCGCTCTGCTGGGCATTATCTTTCAGCAGACGATTTCGGCCGTTATGGGGAAACTATTGACGAATGAAGCGAAGGCTTAACCGTTAAAATCATTGGTTCTTCGTTCTACCTCTTTTTAAGAGTAATTTTTCCAGTCGAAAGCGATTGTAGCGTTGAATAAATGAAAACGCCATATTACAAACCCCGATAAAAGTCGCTATTAAAATGAAAATAAAGAACCAATATTCCGGTTTATTTGTCAGTAATGTAAAAAAAACGGAAAAATAACCTAATGGTATAATTATGTAATGTACCATTTCTGCCTGACAAGTAACATTAATAAATAATTCAAGGTATTCTTTTGAAATTTCATTAGATAAATTCCGTTTATTAAAACCTTTGTTATATTGAGGTAATTTGTCTTTCCATTTTGGCAAGCGTATTTTTTTATAAAACAAAATTTCTTTTTCAGAAACAATGAAAAATTTCCTTTTATTATTAAATGTCCGTAATCTGAAATTTTCCGGCAACCTTCCGAATAAAAACGCAACTCCAAAGTGTAAAAAAATCCAAAACAAGGTATTTATTATAGTAATCATAAATATACCCTCAAGGTTTCTTCCCGCTGATTACCCGCTCTTTGCCGGATAAATCCCTGCGGGTGTGTATATCGGTAAAGCCCGCTTGTAATAACCGGGAAGCTATACGCTCCATCTGGCGGGGATCGGCTTCCAGCAGCAGACTGCCGCCGGGACACAGGAATTCCGGCGCACGGGAAATAATGCTGTTGATTATATCAAGGCCGTCACTGCCGCCGTTCAGCGCGAGCATTGGCTCCCTGCGGACTTCGGGGGAAAGGCCGGCAATTTCCGCAGTGGGGATGTAGGGTGGATTGCTTATTATCATGGGGAATAGGGAAGATTGTTGTCCGTTTGAAAAAACATCAAAAAGATTGCCGCAATAAAAATGAATTGTTTTATCCGGCAGCAAACGAAGGGCATTGGCTTTGGCGATTTCAAGCGCCTCGGCGGAAATATCCGCAGCCCAGACTTCCAGTTCCGGCATTGCGTGTTTCAGGGCAATGGCAATCGCGCCGCAGCCGGTACACAGGTCAAGTACGCATAACGGCTGCCCACTCCCCACTCCCCACTCCCTACTCCCTATTAACGCCGCCTCTACCAGTGTTTCCGTATCAGGCCGGGGTACCAGAACCGCGGGGTTCACCTGAAAATCAAGGCCGTAAAATTCTTTTCTGCCCACAATATAGGCGGTACATTCCCCGGCCAGCCGCCGCTTGATGAACCGGTCAAAAGCGGCGCGTGACTCTTCGGTAAGCGGCTGAGAGGCGGCGGCCATCAGCGATGAACGGCTGATGTTAAGAACTTCGGCAAGGAGCAGGGAAGAATCAAGACCGGGGTTTTCAATGCCGGCTGCGGCGAGGACGGCGCTTCCTTCGGCAAGGGCTTCACGAATGGTCATGGGCAAAAATGAAGATTAAAGCCGCTCATCAGGAAGCGGCTTCGGAACTGGTTGTCCGTAGCAGTTCTTCACGAGCGGAAAGTTTGAGCGCGTCAAATACATCGCCGATGTCGCCTTCCATAATGCGATCCAGTTTGTACAGGGTAAGGCCGATGCGGTGATCGGTTACGCGGTTATCGGGGAAATTGTAGGTTCTTATCCGCTCGGAACGGTCGCCGGAACCGACCTGGGTTTTGCGGGCTTCGGCGCGTTCGGCGGCGGCTTTTGCCTCTTCCATTTCGTAAATACGCGCCCGCAGTATGCGCATCGCCTTGGCCTTGTTTTTAATTTGACTCTTTTCGTCCTGACAGTGAACGGTAATGCCGGTGGGCAGGTGGATAATCCGTACGGCGGAGTCGGTGGTATTGACGCATTGGCCGCCGGGGCCGCCGGCGCGCATAACATCAATACGCAAGTCTTCCTGCTTGATGTCAATTTCGGTTTCGTCCGCTTCGGGCAGTACCGCAACCGTCACCGCCGATGTGTGGATTCTGCCGGACGCTTCGGTTGTCGGAACCCGCTGTACGCGGTGAACGCCGGATTCATAGCGCAGATTTTCGTATACATTGCTGCCGCTGATTGAAAAAACAATTTCTTTCAGGCCGCCCAATTCAGTTTCATTAGAACTCATTATTTCGAATTTCCAGCCCTTTGTTTCGGCAAAGCGGGAATACAGGCGGTATAAATCCGCGGCAAACAGCGCCGCTTCCTCACCGCCGGTTCCCGCCCGAATTTCCATAATAATATTTTTTTCGTCCAGGGGGTCTTTGGGGATAAGGAGGAATTTCAACCGGTCTTCGCAGTCCCGCAGCCTGGTTTCCAGTTCCCGAAATTCTTCCCGTGCAAGCTCGCGCATTTGGGGGTCTTTTTCTTCCTGGGCAATGAGTTTTGCTTCTTCAAGCTGCTTTGACAATTCTTCAGTATCGCCATGAATAGCGGCAATTTCGCTTAACTGCGAATATTCCTTCATGGTGGTACGGTAACGGTTCTGGTCTTTGGTAAGATCCGGGTCTTGTATTACCAGAGATAATTCTCCGTAGCGTTTCAGCAGGGAACTGAGACGTTCATTCATGAAGCTTTATTGTCCGCCGCGCCGCTTTCCAGCGGCAAGAAAACATTAAACGCCGTACCTTTGCCCCATTCGGTTTGCAATTTTATGGTTCCTTTTACATCATGTACCCGGTCCCGAACCAGATTCAAACCGATGCCCCGTCCCGCGTGAACACCTTCGGTTTCCGCGGTACTGAATCCCGGCGCGAATATCGCTTGCAGCAAGGCGCCTTTATTGGTTACATCTTCCTTTTTAATCATTTTCATGCTCAGGGCTTTCTCGCCGATTTTCTTGAAATCAAGCCCTCTGCCGTCATCTATCAACTTGACCTGAATAATTTTTCCGTCAGTTTTAATTGAGAGCCGTATGATACCGGTTTCATTCTTTCCTTTGGCGCGCCGTTCGTCGGGGAGTTCTACGCCATGCACAACTGAGTTACGAATCAACTGCATAAGCACTTCTTTTATTACCCGCCGCGGCCCTTTCTCCAGCGCTATGGAATCAATCTCGGTCGCGATGAATTTTACCTTTTTCCCCATATCGGCTGACGCCCTGTTGGTGGCCTTGGTCAAGGATTCAATCAGGACATATTCATTCTGCTTCTTTCCATCGGTGTTTCCGACCTTGAATGAATTAATTCTGTCTATAACGGTTTTGAATCCGTCTTTTTCTTTGGAAAGTTTTTCAAGCTCCATAGTCAGATGAAGCATATCATCGAAGGGGACTTCGGTTTCCTGTTCCCGCAGTTTTTTAATTTGTGATTCCAGGGCATGAACCTTATCACCAAAGGTATTAAGACCCAAAATAACCGCGTTGGATTTTATGGCGTGAACCGACTGGTAAACTTCCACCAATGCTTCATGGGCGGAAAAATCATCGTTTTTGAGGGTTTCATCAATACGGGTGAATTCATATTCCGCATCCCCCAGGAAGTCGCTGAACACCGTGGGGTCTACCTGAATAAGCTCAAAGATGGAGCGCATCTCTTCCTGCCGTTTTGCTTCTTCTTCCGCCAGCCGCTGCTGCAATTCTACTTTGGCGGTAATATCGTAAATGACGACCAGAACAAAGACATCTCCTTTACCCCGTTCTACCGTGACAAATTCACATTGAAATATTTTTTTGTCGCCTGTTCTGGTGCTTACATAATGCAATTCATGAAGGGGATTAATATCTTCCAGCGTCATTTGATCAAACACGCGGTCAAAGACCATTTCAAAATAATCCTTGATAGCGTCCTGCTCTTTGGAGGTAACCGACGCTGACAGAAGACTTATAAACTGTTTTCCGTTAAGTTCTTTTTCTGACAACAGTTCTTCCAAATACCGGGAATAGTTATCCTGTATGATACACTCCCGGTTCATAAAGAACAGGCCGATTTTCAGGTTGTCCCTCATGGCGGCAATTTCATCCCGCTCGGCGAGGTAGGTCATATCATGCAGGTTGACCAGCGTACCTTTGGAAGTTCCGCCCAGACTGTTGGAAGCCGCCTTAAAGAACCGTTTTTGTCCGTCCAGAAAAAATTCCCAGTCAGCTTCATACAGGCCCCGCTGACCGAGCATTTCGCTTGCCAGCAATTTAAGGTCTCTGCCGGGAAAAAGATCGATAAGGGATCGTCCGGTGGTCAGATCGGGGTCTTCAATACCGGCGAGGTCTGACAAGGGCTTGCTGACATAGATAACCTGATTTGATTTATCCACCATAGCAAGATAGTTCGCGGTAGTAGCCAAAAAGGTTCTAAAGGAATTGCCGTCGTCAAGCGCTTTATTCAGGCTGACCGTAGCGGAGCGGACAAGTATAAGCAAAACCAGGCAGGAAAATAAATAAACAGCCAGGCTGATTAACACGGTGCCAAAAGGCGCGCCGTGTCCTGCAATGGGAAAATCGAAAAAAAACAACGTGCCGACTCCGATAGCTTGCACTACGATATAAAACAACGTTAGGGGAAAATTGGCGTACAAGCAGCTAATTCCGCAGGTACACAGGCAGACGATTAAAAAGTAAACGCCTTGTCCGCCCCATATCATTACCACGGCATTAAATAAAAGTAAAATAAAGGGAATAAAAAACGCCAACTTGGAAAAATTCTTTGTTGATCTAAAAATGGGTATTAATAATATAAGGGCTACCGCCATGCCGAAGCTCATTACGCTTTCGGAAAAACTCGGTTGCCGTATGGCTTCAATAATGGAGTTGACACCCAGGAATACAATTATAGCGACCGCGCTTATGTTGGCAATTCTGTAATGCCCCGTATTCTTGACTTCGTTCATCTTCATTTTCAGATCCCCTGATAAGTCAAATTATTTACCGCGACAACTTGTACTCCCCCAGGGACTACTTCAAAGGTCATGCTGGTATCCCGTAAGAATTCACTGTCCGTTTTTATCCACATCGGCGTATCTGACTTGAGATGTATCTTTTTGGCCTGTACGCGAATACAGTTTGAAGGTATTTTTCCGCGGAAATATCTTTTGATGGATCTTAACGTTCTGAATGGGCCGACCGATTTGAAGAGTATCACATCCAGCAAACCATCATCCGGCGCCGCCCCTTTCAGGGCAACTTTATTGCGTCCAAAGTACGGTGAATTGACAACAAGAATCTGGCTGTAATTCCCGCTGTGATCAGCGTCGTCTATGGTAATGTGGTAGTGGTGGGCGATAATTTCTTTGTTAAACGTGGAGCTTACGTTGTTCACAAAAAACCAAAACCCCGTAAACAAGCGGCTTATACCGTGGCCCATCCTGTCCCGTATCTCTCTCTTTTTCATGGCTTTCGCGGAGTTGGCGCCTATAGAGCAGCCGTTAATCGCGCAGTTATTGCCAACTTTAATTATATCGGTGGTTACCGTATCAGACTCGGCAAGGGAAACAATATTTTTGAATAACTCCGCTTTTCCTTCCCCAAATATGCGGATAAAACTATTCGTATCTCCGTGGGGCGATACTGCCAGTTCCATACCGGGAAGCTCCGTGATGCCGTTCAGACAGTCAAACAAAATATCATCCCCGCCTATCGCGTAAACCCGTGTCGTTTCAAATGGCTCAACTTGAGCTACCTGTTTCTGAATAATCCCTATGGCATCCCGTGGATAATGAGAAAACAGAATGGAAAAATCCGGTTTTTCCTGGTTTCTGAAATACTGCCCAATGCTGTCAACCAGGCCGTCCATCTTCCATTGCTGGTCACGAAATACTTTGGGATCAACTACGAATACATGCTTCATTTGTTGCCTATTCCTCTGTTTTCTCCATGTCTACCAGCAAATGAAAAGAGTCATCATCATGCTTAAAGGAAATACAGAGTATCCGCGATTGTTTGCCGGGCCATGCAAATGAATGTTCGCTTCCTTTTATGACCGTCGGCAGCGAAATCACGATCTTTTCTCCGCCCGGCACTTCGTTCTTTATATTTCCGGCAATGATGTTGACTATTTCACCGACGGCGTCCACCGCGTCATCATCCATTTCGGTGTGTGGTATCCCCACCAGCACATCGGCCAGTTTTATGGCAAAATTTTTCTTCATGGATATAACTACCGCGCCGCGAATACCGCCTGAAAGGCCGATTACCGCCGAAATATCCTGTTCAAAGCCCAGTGTCCGGCCTGAAAAATGGGGATTCCCCGCAATCAGATCCAAACCTACAAAGGCTTTGAAGGTATTGAGCGTCGCATTGACAAAAGGTTTTATATACATTTCCAATAAATCCATCTCGTTATCTCCCTTTAAAAGCCTTAAATAAAGGCAGCTTGGTTATTTTTTCCTTAAAAAGGTCCAAATTGATAGGTTTGGTGATATAATCAGTGGCTCCGTTTTTCAACGCCTCAATGACATTAAACTTTGCGGCCTCACTGGTAACCATAATAATCGGCAGGCTTTTGTATTTTTCCATAGACCTGACCTTTTTTAAAAAATCGATTCCCGATAATTTCGGCATATTCCAGTCAAGCAGCACCAAGTCAATGGGGTACATATCCAACTGTACCAGCGCTTCTTCCCCATCATTCGCCTCTACAAATACACAGGCAATTCCCAGCCCGGAAAATACCCCCTTTACGGTATTTCTCATAATTCTTGAATCATCAACAACCATAATCGTCGTAGCCATTTATTCCTCCACTATGAACCTTAAATATAGTATAAATCAAAAAAAAAAACAACACCCCCCAAATTATTTGTAATTGAAAAAAGTCCTTATTATTGCTATAATGCCTTATGGTTCAGGAAAATACCTGGTTCGAGAGCAGCGATGGAACCAAATTGTACCTGCGGCGCTGGCTGTCCGGCCCGTCCTCTGCGGCGCGGCCTCTGGCTGTACTGCATATCGTGCATGGTATGGCGGAACATGGGGCGCGTTATGGGCGGCTTGCGGACAAACTGTGCGGGGCTGGCATTGAAATTTGGGTTGCCGACCAGCGGGGGCATGGAAAAACAGCGGATTTAAGCGTCAACGGCCCCGGTAAGGGCGGACTTTTGGGCCACTGCGCCGATAAAGACACTTTTGGGCGGGTAACCGCCGATATTGACGGCATCAACCGGGAAATACGGAAAATCTATCCTGATGTACCTCTTTTCCTTTTGGGCCATTCATGGGGCTCTTTTATCGTACAGAACTATATTGAAAACGACGATGGCAGGGAAATTGCGGGCTGTATCCTCTCCGGCACCAGGGGGCCGGGGGGCTTGAGGATTAAGACCGGAAAGCTGTTTATGACCCTGTTGGCATTTGTCTACGGTCATCGCCGGAAATCGTCCCTTGCCCGCGCCGCGGCAGACGGCCCCTATGACCGGCCTTTTCGTCCCATCCGCACTTCTTTTGACTGGATTTCCCGCGATGAAGCGGAAGTAGATGCTTATGTTGACGATCCGTTCTGCGGATACCTTTGTTCCGCCGGTTTTTACCGCGACCTTGCCCTGGGCCTCAGCCAGATACACCAGCCTGAAGCAATGTCCCGAATCCGGCGGGATATGCCCATTTATATTTTTTCCGGCAGCGCCGATCCGGTCGGTGAAATGGGAACCAGCCCTACCGCGCTGGTCAATGCGTACCGTTCCCTCGGCGTTAAAGACCTGGAATTTGTCCTGTACCCCGGCGCCCGGCATGAAACCCTCAATGAAACCAACCGCGATGAAGTGATGAACAACCTCCTTTCGTGGATATGCCGCCATATTGATTCCGGGCAAGCGGCGGGAAAGGAGTAAGCGGCCTTCATGCGTTTCCGGTACTCCGCCGAAGAAAACGGTAAGTTAGTCAAAAAAGCGATAGTCTATACCCGTGATGAACATGGAATCAATTTTGAAGATGTGGATATAGAGGCAATCGGCATAGTACGGCGGCTGAAAGACGCGGGCTACGAAAGCTACATTGTCGGCGGCGCGGTGCGGGACTTAATCCTCAAGAAAAAACCCAAAGATTTTGATATTGCCAGCGAGGCAAACCCCTCCCGGATTAAAAAGATTTTCCGTAATTCCCGTATCATCGGCAGACGTTTCAAACTGGTTCATGTTTATTTTGGCCCCCGCATTTTTGAGGTTTCAACTTTCCGCTCGCTTAAAGACGGGCTTACCAGCAATACTTTCGGGACTATCGACGATGATGTACTGCGCCGCGATTTTACCATGAACGCGTTGTTCTACGATCCGGAGCAGCAAATAGTGGTAGATTATGTAGGCGGCATGAAGGACATTCGCGCAAAACTGGTCAAGCCGATTATTCCCCTTGCGACAATTTTTAAGGACGATCCGGTACGCATGATCCGCGCCATTAAATACAGCGCCGCCACGGGCTTTACCCTGCCCCTGTCCCTCAAGTGGAAAATAAAAACGGATTCGCCGCTGCTTGCTTCCATTTCACCATCGCGGCTTACCGAAGAAATTTTCAAGATTATCCATTCACCCCAGGCAGCCCGCATTGTAGAAGCGTTAGACGACATGGGGCTGTACGCGTATCTTCAGCATCAGGCCGCGCAATTAATGAAGGACAATCCCCTGTTCCGCAGCCGCTACCTGCGCAGTATGGCCGCTCTGAATCAAGCGGCTTATAAAAACCTGCCCGGCGAAGCGCTGGGGGCGCTGGTAAACGACTACATAGAGGACATCGCCGACTGGGAACAGGGCATCACCGAAAATTACCGGGCATGTTATACCGCAGCCCGGCGTTTTATTCGGCCGATGAATCCCCCCCGTTTCCAGCTTGATTATGCGGTACGCCGTTTCTTTGCCGCCCACGGCATAACCATACGAAAATCCCATCTGGTAGACCGGGTTACCCGCAGCCGGCCTGCGGCGCAAGAAACCGAAAACAACGCTGTGGACGCCCCTGCGGGAGTCACTCACGGCAGCGCTCATAGCGGCGCGCAGCGCAAACGCCGCAGACGCAGAAAAAAAAGGGAACCGGTAACAGAGAACAAGTAACAAAGGGTAAAAAATTCTTTTTGGACAACCCCTAACGCCCCTAATTCAATATTCCTCAAGCATTTCTCTGATTAGTTCATTTATTGAAAAGTTCAATTTACTTCTTATTTCATTTTGCATTGATCTTGGCAGTTTAGGATAGATATTTCCGGTATTTGTATCGGTGTTTTGTTCCGTACGGTCTATAAAAAAATGGTAGGGCTTTATCTTCAGAATCACGGCTATTTTTTCAATCATGTCCATAGAAGGAAATTTCTTCCCAACTTCTATTTCTCCAATGTAAGTAGGTGATGTATTTAAATTTTCCGCCAGTTTCATCTGGGATATGCCTTCTTTTTTGCGGAATTCTTTCATATTGCTAATAAAAATCTGCTTTAAGGTCATTTCTTATGCTAATAGCCTTTATTTTCTCCATACAACCAGCCTATTGAGTGTTAATTTAACTTGACAACAACACTCTACTGGCGCTATATTAAAGGATAAATGTTTCATCAGGCAATTTTCCTGTGTTTTTTACCTATTGTTTGGGAGAAATTCAGGAAAAAGCCAAAAATAAATAAAGAGGAAACAATGTAAATAAATTTCCGTATGGAAATTTAAAATATGTCGGCGGCGACATTAACACCGTAAAAACACATAAGGAGATGATTATGAGTAACAGTGAAGGAACTTTAACCGGAAAAACTGACGACGGGGTAACATGGACACACACTGGTGGTATTCTTAACGGACTGAGGCACGGCAAAGGAAAATGTACGTATGCAGATGGCCGTGTTTACGAAGGCGATTTCGTTAACGGAAAATGCGAAGGCAAAGGAAAATTTACATGGGCTGACGGCGATGTTTACGAAGGCGGTTGGGTTGACGGTAAGTGTCACGGCAAAGGAAAAAGGACATTTGATGGCAATGTTTACGAAGGCGATTGGGTTGACGGCAGGTGTCACGGAAAAGGAAAAATGACATTTGTAGACGGCGGTGTTTACGAAGGCGATTTTATTAAAAATGAAAATCATGGCAAAGGAAAAATGGCATACCCTAATGGCTGTGTTTACGAAGGCGATTGGGTTAACGGCAAATGGCACGGGAAAGGAAAATGGACAACCCCTGACGCCGGTTTTTACGAAGGCGATTATGTTGACAACAAGAAGAACGGAAAAGGGAAAATGACACTTCCAGACGGCTATGTTTACGAAGGCGATTGGGTTGATGACAATTTCCAAAAGAAAGGAAAATGACATTTACAAACGGCGTCATTTACGAAGGCAATTTTGTTGGCGGTTTATCGGAAAACGAATGGGTAAAAGGGGTTATGGTGACAGTCACCAAGTCCCTTGTCATTGCCCGCCAGTTATGATAATTTATGTTGTATGAATGAATTGCGGGCGCATATTGTTGTTGATCCTGAAGTACGATTCGGTAAACCCTGTATAAAGGGAACACGAATAACCGTCGGAGATATTCTACAGTGGCTTTCAGGGGGAATGACTGAGCAGGAAATAGTAGCAGATTATCCCGAATTACAGAAAATCCACGTCAGGGCGGCGCTTGCCTTTGCGGCAGAACGAGATGCAATGACCAAAGTGGTTGCGCATGAAATTGTTGCTTGACGCAAATTTATCGTGGCGTTTGACATCTGTATTGTCGGAACATTTTGGTGAATGCGTTCATGTAAATAAGACAAATCTTCCCAAACCCGCAAAAGATACAGAAATATGGAATTATGCCGCTGCCAATGGATATACTATTATTACTCAAGATTCGGATTTTTGAATTTTTTCGAGACAAAAGGATTCCCACCAAAAATAATCCTGTTGCGGGTAGGAAACATAGATATAAAAACAGCAGAAAGAATATTGTTACAAGCCAAACCATCTATTGTCGATTTAGAAAATAGCGATTATGGCTTACTGGAGATTATATAAAGAGGGCAGTAAAAAGTGACTGACACCCAATTTGATTTTCCTTTTTCTCTTCCTCCGTGTTCTCCGTGTCCTCCGTGGTTAAAAATTCTTCTTTCTTCCTTTGTGAGAGATAGCGCGAATAAAACCTCGGTTTCTACAAATCACTCAAATGGCTGGTTATCAATTCCAGTTTTAAGTCGCGGAGTTTTTCGGTAATGGAAACCTTGTACACATGGGGGTTGAGCAGGCGCTTGTAAGTGGAATCAAACGTTTCAAGATCGGCGGCGGAATGGGCGCGAATCTCATCCAGCGAGGGCTGCGGGACGCAGGGTTTGCCGTTTGTGACGTATTTTTTCAAAAGCGGCTGCGGCGGCCATTCAGTGATATGGTAAAAGTGGCGGTAGTCCGCCGAAGGATGCCAGAAACAGTATCGGTATCCTGTTTCAATTTTTTCGGCATCGGCGGAATTGTCCAAAGCCAGCACATCGGCGATAGCGGCGCCCTGACTGTCCTTTATCCGCCATACCTGTTTGGGGCCGGGATTGGTGATTTTTTCAGGATTGTCGGAAACTTTCATCACCGGCGTTATTTGTGCAGCCGCATCTTCGCAGGCAGTCATTTTGTACACGCCGGTAAAGGCGGAGTCATTGCCTCCGGTAACCATCCGCGTTCCTACGCCCCACATATCAACCGGAACGCCGGCATTCACCAGAGTTTCAATAATTGATTCATCCAAATCGTTGGACGCGGTAATGGCAGCTTCGTTAAGCCCCGCTTTATCCAGCATCTTTCTGACCTCGGTAGAAAGATACTGAATATCCCCCGAATCCAGACGTATTCCAAAATTCTTTCCCTGCTTCTTGAGTTTTTTCCCCACGTTTATCGCGTTGACGATTCCGCTTTTCAGGGTATCGTAAGTGTCGAGAAGAAATATCGTTTTGTCCGGGTACATTTCGGCGTATGCGTTAAAAGCGTCCTCCTCGGAAGGAAAAGCCATAACCCATGAATGGGCCATAGTTCCCAGCACCGGTATGCCAAATACTTTTCCCGCCATGGCATTGGAAGTTCCCATTGCGCCGCCTATATACGCCGCCTTTGACGCGGACAATGCCCCATCCGGCCCCTGTGCGCGGCGCAGTCCGAATTCCATAATCGAGCCTTTCCCTGACGCAACCCAGACACGGCGGGTCTTGGTGGCGATAAGGCTCTGAAAATTAATGATATTGAGCAGCATCCCTTCGATTATCTGACATTCAATCAGGCTGCCCTCGATTCTGATTAACGGTTCCTGCGGAAAGACCACGGTTCCTTCGTCCATCGCCCACAACGAGCCTGAAAACCGGAAATTTTTAAGGTATTCGGTAAAAGCGTCTTCAAACATTCCCAGGCTTTTCAAATAGCCGATGTCTTCATCAGAAAATGAAAATGACGCAAGATTATCCAGCAGGGTTCCCAATCCGGCAAATATCGCATAACCGCCGCCGAATGGCTGCCATCGGAAAAACATCTCGAATATCGCCTTGCGGTTCGGGTTTTGTTTCCAGTAGCCCTGCGCCATAGTCAGGGAATAAAGGTCGGTGAACAGGGCGGAATGGGATATGTCATGAACGGCGGCCATCAGCGCATCTCCCCTAACAATTTTTCAGAATCGGAAAAAATGATTCCCGAGTCCCGCATCTGCGCTACCGCTTTTTCTACCGAGCCGGAAGGGTAGCCCACTCCCCGCACCGCGTCTTCGACGATTATCGTATTGAAGCCCAATCTTCTGCAATCCATCGCGCTGTAAAACACGCAGTAGTCGGTTGCCAGTCCGCCCATGATGACCGTTTGAATGTTCATCTGCTTAATGCCGCCTTCAAGGCCGGTGGCGGTACAGCGGTCATTTTCAAAAAAAGCCGAATAGGAATCCAGCCCCGCGCGAAACCCTTTGCGGATAATCAGGCTAACCGGGTCAAGGTTAAGTTTATCGTGAAAAGCTGCGCCCTTAGTTCCCCGTACGCAGTGATCCGGCCAGAGAACCTGCCCCTGAACAGTGTCAAGGTCAATAATATCCCCCGGATTTTTACCGCTATGCGAGGAAGCGAAGGAAATATGCCCCGCCGGATGCCAGTCCTGTGTAACGGCAACACGCCCCCCCGCCGAGGCAAAAGCGGCGGCCAGCTTGTTAAGCGGGGCAATAACCCCGTCGCCGTCCTGAACGGCCAGTGCGCCGCCCGGGCAAAAATCGTTCTGCACGTCAATTATCAACAACAGTGTCGTCTGAATATTAAACATAGAAGCATTATATTGTTTATAAGGCAAAATATCCAGATGGGGGGCAAACAATGCACGGCAAAGCCGTGTGGATGAATAAATTTATCATGCCCCAGCGCCGGACAAGGTAACCAAGATGAGTAAAAGGAGGTGAGCTTTAGCTCACCGTCCGCGCTGCGGTCAAAGGGAGGTATGTAGCGGGTCAGAGAGAAGTTTATTAAACATGGGACAATGCGAGATGAGAAAGCAGGGAAGAATTTAACCACGGAGGACACGGAGGGGAAAGCTCTCCCCCTCTACCATCACAGGGCAACAGCATTTACTGTGATAGATAATATAATCAGCCAAGCCGCCTGAGAGAGGTCGGCGGGGCGGCAAAAAAATTCCGGGAATTCTCTGCCGGAAGAGACCAGAGAGTAAAAGCAAAAACTAGGTGTACAGTAACAGCCCAGCACTTAAATACGACATGATTTCATAGTAATTACGATATGCTTAGTAATTTAAGTGCTGGGGGGCTCTGTAGGCAGATTCTCCCGGTTTTTTGCCGCCCCGCGCGGCCTTCTCAGGCGGATTTCTGCCTTATGTGATAACTTATTATAGAATAAAAAAGTACATGCTGTTGCCCTTAGCGGGGTACTTTACACATTCTCAAAAATTGGCTATATTCTTGACAGGAGAAATATAATGCAAAAGAAAGTAATATTGGCGTTGCTGATGGCGGCGTTGCTGGCGGGTGGTGCATTCGCCCAAGGATTTTCGATGAGCGCCGGCGCCGGTATGCTCTTTGATTTGAGCAGCAACAACGGTGTCAAGTATGATGGCGGGTATAGCGGGATGCGGATACTGAGTCTTGGCTTTTTCGGCTTTTTCGACGCCACCTATGCGGAGGTTGATGTCAGCTTCGCCTATGGAAATATAAGAGGTATGGGGGATGGTGATGTCAGAGGCTATGACAGCCGAGTGATGCAGCTCGGTTTTACCTTCCTGGGCAAGTATCCCTTTGAAGTGGGTGATTTTATCATCTTCCCCCTCTTGGGGTTTGATTACAACATGGTTGTTTCCCACACGGTGGCCGGCTATGCTGACCCTCACTACGCAAAATTAAGCCAGCTTGGCGCACTTGCCGGCGTGGGCGCCGACTTTTATATGACCGATTCCCTGTACCTCAGAGGGGAAGGTATGTTCCATCTGCGTTTTCCTTCCACGGCCATGAGAGAAGCAGCATCTGCAATAGATGGGGCAGCCACCTTTGGTATGGGCCCCCGTTTAAAAGCTGCTGTAGGCTACAAGTTCTAAGAACCGGACTACTTAATTGTAAAAAGGAGCTGTCCATTGGGCGGCTCAGGGTAACAGCATTTAGTTTTGACCATATAAACCACAGCCGAAGGGGGCGCTACGGGGTAGCGGAAACGCTTGTAGAGTTCCGCGGCGCACTCGGCTTGCTAAAGCAAACCGGCATTAGTGTAATGCAGTGGAATTTATTGTGCGCCGGAACCGGTCGCATTAGTCCGTCAACGCCCCTTGGCGGGACGCTTTTTTCTGTTCCCACCTACGGAGCATCACAAATGTTTCCGCTACCCGCCCACCCCCTCCGGCTGGTGTCTATTGTTACAGGGCAACAGCATTTACCCTGTTACATCGGTTATAGGGTAGAATAAGGCGGCACAGGGAGACAGTGCGGGGTTGCCAAAACATTATGGGATTCTTCGACGGAGCAGACCAGGGAGGAAAAGCAAAAACCAGGTGTACAGTAACAGCCGCACGGCACGAGAAACAAGAGAACACGCTGATAATGGAATTACCCATAGTTATCAATGATGCACAGAAACCGTGCGGGGGCTGCGTAGTTGAATTCCCCCATCTGTTTTGGCAGCCCCGGCGCTGTTCCCTGTGCCGGTTTACGCACTATAGGTATGTAAATACAAAAGTAAATGCTGTTGCCCTGTGGGCGGCTCCTTTTTTGTTGACAAAAACCGCCTTTATCGGCTATAGTACCAATTACCGTCTTTTCCTGTGAAAAGGCTGATAAAATAACCCTTTAGGGAGGCCAGCGTATGGCAAAAGTAGAATTGAAAAGCATTTCGAAGGTGTATGATGGCAATGTTCGGGCGGTGGAAAACGCCAACATTGTGGTTGAGGACAAGGAATTTGTCGTTTTGGTAGGGCCGTCGGGCTGCGGTAAGTCCACCACCCTCCGTATGGTAGCCGGACTTGAGGAAATCACCGAAGGCGAACTGTACATTGACGGCGAACTGATGAACGATGTTCCCCCCAAAGACCGGAACATCGCCATGGTATTCCAGAATTACGCCCTGTATCCCCACATGAGCGTTTATGAAAACATGGCGTTTGGTCTGCGGATTAAAAAAGTCCCCAAAGACGAAATCGACCGGCGGGTCAAAGATGCGGCAAAAATCCTCGATATCGAGAAATTGCTGGATCGCAAACCGAAGGCCCTTTCCGGCGGTCAGCGGCAGCGTGTCGCGGTAGGACGCGCCATTGTCCGCAACCCCAAAGTCTTCCTCTTTGACGAACCCCTTTCCAATCTTGACGCCAAACTGCGCGTGCAGATGAGGGCGGAACTCTCCCGCCTGCATTTGGGCCTGAATGCCACCATTATCTATGTTACCCACGATCAGGTGGAAGCCATGACTATGGCCAACAAAATCGTCGTAATGAAAGACGGCCTGGTGCAGCAAATCGGGTCGCCCCTGTATCTGTACAATCATCCGCACAATAAATTTGTCGCCGGTTTCATCGGTTCTCCGCCCATGAACTTCCTCACCGTTAAAGTAGAGGAAGACGGCGGCTTGTTACTTTTGGACGAAGGGTCTTTCAAAATCAAGCCGGATCCGTCCCATGCCGACTACATTAAAAATTACATCGGCAAGGAAGTTTTCTTCGGTATTCGTCCTGAGGACATGAATTTTGTCGAAAACGAAGAACATAACAGTTTTGCCGTAAAAGTAACCGTGGTTGAACCGCTGGGCGCGGATATTCACCTTTGGCTTACCACCGGCACCCAGCCGATGGTCGCCCGGACAGAGCCCCACCATAATTTCACGGTCGGCGACACTGTCCGATTCTGTCCCCGCATGGAAAAAGCCCGTTACTTTGACAGGGAAACAGAACAGGCAATCCTGCCGGGCCCGAACAACTAAGGCAAAAAGGCAATTAGTAGGAAACAATTAATAATGAGCCATGAGTAATGATAAGTTTTGGATTATTTCAGTACTTAATCGTTATTCATTGCTCATTGTTTATTCCTCATTGCTCATTGGTATTGCATGGTAATTGACGAAAATCATCCTTTTTCCTCATTTGGGCTGTCCGATGCCATGCTTCAGGCTATTGCCCGGAAAGGCTGGACAGCCCCCAGCTCCATTCAAAGTATAGCCCTGCCCCGGCTGCTGGCCGATGAAGGTCATTGTATTGTCAAGGCCCGCACGGGAACGGGAAAAACCGCCGCTTTTGGCATACCGTTAATTGAACGGCTGACTCAGGCCGGCCATACCCCCCGCGCATTGATTCTGACTCCTACCCGCGAGCTTGCCCTCCAGGTGTCCAGAGAAATCGCTTCGCTGGTTTCCGGCCATTACCCGCGGGTAACCGCCGTGTATGGCGGCGCTTCTATCAGAAACCAGATACTTGATTTGCGGCGGGGAACGGAAATTGTCGTGGGAACTCCGGGGCGTATTATGGACTTAATGGAACGCAAGGCCCTTGATTTAGCCGCGGTGGACTGGTTCATTCTGGACGAAGCCGATGAAATGCTCGATATGGGTTTTTTTGAAGATGTGGAAAAGATAATGGAAGCGGTCAAGGCCCATGAACGTGAACAGCCCGCGGGCGCCCGGAGCGCCTTGCATATCGCCCTGTTTTCCGCCACCATGCCCGAACCCATCTTAAAAGTAGTCCGCAAACATATCGGTGATGTTGAGATTATTGTCGATGCCGCGCCGGATGATGAAAAGCCGCTGGTGGATCAGTTATGTGTAATCATAAAACGTGAAGACAAGCTGGAAGCCCTCAGGAGAATTATCGACAGCGCCGCCGAATTTTACGGGCTTATCTTTTGCGCCACCAAGGTGGAAACTGATGAGCTTGCCCGCCGCCTGATTGAGGCGGGTTACCATGCCGAAGCCCTGCACGGCGACCTGTCCCAGGAAATTCGGGAACGCACTTTGCGGCGTTTCCGTCTGCATCGCGCCGCCGCCGTCAACTCAACCGGCGCGGGCGGAGAGCCGGCGATTCTGGCTGCCACCGATGTCGCGGCGCGGGGGCTGGATATTGAAAATTTGAGCCATGTCATTAACTGGGACTTGCCCAACGACCGTGAAACCTACCTTCACCGCATAGGCAGAACGGGCAGGGCAGGGCGGCGCGGTATTGCCATAAGTCTGGCAACGCTCGCCGAACGGGGCAGGATACACCAGTTTTCCCGCATGATGGAAAAAAATCTGGGAATCGGCGCTCAGGGCGGCATCCTCTGGCTGAAAGTTCCTTCGGTCAAGGCGGTTATGAAAGCCCTGCGCCGCCGCATTACCTCCGCGGTAATTGCCGCCCTGCCCGAACAGGAATTGATTTCGCTTGACGGCGCACCGGCGGCGGAAGCGGAATCATCGCCTTCTGCCGATGAAAACGCCCATTTAGCCCCGTTCCCGGTTGCGCCGGAAGCGCCCTTGGCGGCGCCCCCTGTTTCGCCTTTTCTTGACAAGGTTTGCCATACTTTAATTGAACGGCTGGGCGCGGAAAAGGCGGTTGAGGCGCTGGTTTCGCTGAATTTCGGTGATTTTTTGGATCCTGCCCGCTACGGCCCCATAACCGAGTTCTCCGAAGAGGATTTTAAGGACACCGGCAGGGGTATGGGCAGGGGCCGGGACGATAAAAGGCGGGGAAGATCGTTTGCGGAGGGCAGAAAACACCCTTCGGCTTTCAGAGAAGGCCGCGGTTTTGGAGAAAATCGCCGCTCGGCGGGCGGCGGACGGCAGAATCGTTCAGTTACGGGGGAATTTACCCGGCTGTATGTGGGTCAGGGGCGGCAGCACGGCCTGGGAGCCAGAGATATAGCCGCTCTTTTGATGCGGGCAGGCGGCATTCCGGGGCGCTTGGTAGATGAAATTGAGGTAAAGGACTACTGTTCCTTTGCAACCCTTCCGGCGGATGCCGCCCGCAAAGCCTGCGCCTATTCACGCACAGAGCGACAGGAACCGATCATACGCATCGCCAACCGGTAAAAACAGGTAAAAAAGGGTTTTTTTGCTAAAATTTGTTGGTTTTTTTCCAGTAACCACTTGACATTACCTACATTTTTTTATAAAATTATAGTACTTTTGTGAGGAGGAGCAAGGAATGGGTTCGGTTCACGAATATAAACGACTTGAAAACAGTATTGTACAAAAGACAAAAAGCGTCGTTATTGTTGCCGGACGTGGAATAGGCGGAACTTTACAGGCAATAGGGCGTTTTCTTGCCCGCCGTTATACCGTTGTTTTTGTCCCCCATTCGGAAGAAAAGGTCTATAATTTTCAAATAACCGTCCTTTCTTTAATTTTGTTTTTGTTGGTAGCGGGGAGTATTGCGGGCGCTTCTGTGTGGTATAGACTCTCCTATAATTCAACCCAAAGCGTTCTTGTCGGCAAGGATAGCCGCTTAAAAGAGGTTCAGGCCAGCCTAGATCAACTCCGCGATGAAACGGCATTGTTGTTGCGGGAGGCGCGGGGCTTTGAAACAGCCTTTTCCGGCGCCCTGTCCGCATTAAGCCCTGATTTTAAGGCCCAAAAATCGCCCAGCGGCGACTTGGGGTCTTTCTTTAATATCCGCGAGACTCCGGAAGGCATGCTGCAGGAAGTTGACGATGTCCGGCGGCTTGCCGCTTATCTTTATTCGGTGGCGGGGCCGGTTAAAGAAATTGGCGCTATACTCAATTCCCAGAGCGCCCTCCTCACCGAGATTCCCAGTATATGGCCTATTAAAGGCGGACAAGGGCATGTTTCCATGTACTTTGGCCAGAACGAAAATCCTTTTAACGGACAGCAGTATATTCACAAGGGGATTGATATTTCCACCTACCGTTCCGGCGATCCGGTTGTCACCACTGCCGACGGGCAGGTGGTCACCATTGACTATACCGAAGACTTTGGCAATTATGTGCTTATAAAACACAAACACGGTTATTATACCCGTTATGCACATTTACTCTCCGCGCGGGTCAGACTGGGACAAAGGGTGCAGCAGGGTGATGTTATAGGCTATATTGGCAATACCGGTCTTTCTACCGGCCCTCACCTGCATTATGAGATTCGTATCGGGTCGGATGTTGTTGATCCTTACCGGTACATTAATATCCGTTCCAGTATCGCCAAGCAGGGGCGATAGCCTAATTCGTTTATGTCCAATAGATACGAAGATTTCTCCATTAATAGTATTATAGGTCCCAACACCAGCCTGAAAGGAAATATTGAAACCGGGGGCTTTACCCGCATTGACGGCAGTATTACGGGAAATGTAAATGCCCGCGGCAGGGTGGTGATCGGCGAACGTGCGCGGCTAAAAGGCAATGTTTCCGGCACCGCGATTACCATTGGCGGGGTGGTATACGGCAATGTCATTGCCGAAGAGTCTCTGGTGATTCTTTCCACAGCGCTGGTATTAGGCGACATTATTACCCGCCGCATTCAGGCGGACGATGGCTGCCTTATTCACGGCAAGGTGCTGGTATGCCCGGACGAAGAAAGCTGGTCTCATGCCGTCAGCGAATACCGTGATGACCAGAGGGTAAAGTCGGCGCTGCCGGTGTTTTCCAAAAACACGCCGTCTCTCGCCGAATTTATTACCAACGGGGTTTGAGTTATGGCGAGGGTTGACGGCGATGTGCCGTCTTTCTACATGAATCCCGCAGCGTATACCCACGTAAAAGATGAAAACAAAAAAACGAAAGGCATCAGGCACGGCGGCAAAACCGAATTTTCCCGCATTTTCGAGGGACTCCGCAGTACAACAGCCGGAGAACTCGGCCCGTTCCAGAATTTGCCGGTATCAGAAGAAACCCTTGATTTATTAATGGACGAAGTGCGCAGTACCGGCGATATTCTGCGCAGCCGTCCCTTCCCCGATGAGATTATCCGCTACAAACAGGCAGTGCGCAATTTTATGCATTATGTGGTAGAGAACAGCTATACTCTGGATCATGAAACGGGTATTCCCAAATTCCTCAAACCGGGTTATAAAGGAGTACGCGGTACTCCCGAAGCGATGAAACAGATCACCTACACTAAAATCAAGGTCATCGACAAAAAGCTGGAAGACATGGCGGCGTTGCTGCTTTCCAGCCAGATGCCGCAGTTGGAGCTTGCCTCCCGTCTTGAGGAAATCAAGGGACTTTTGATAGACTTGTTTCAATGAAGGATAAACATGAGCGATTTTGAAGAAGAAGATATTTCCCTTCTTGAGGACAGACCGGAAGAAAGGGAAACTACATCGGTTATCAGTCAGGGGATTGAATCCCTGGCGCCTGATACGCCTATTTACCGTCTGCGGCTTTCTTATTCCCACGAGACTTTTTTGGCGATATACCGTGAGGATACCCTCAGCCCCGGTTCTATGGTGATAGTTCCCACCCGCTACGGCAAAGACCTTGCCCAGGTGATGGGGCCGGTAAGGTGCAGGCACGATGTTTCCGATATTGCATGGATTGAGCGTTCCGCAAGCAAAGAAGATATTGAAAAGGCGGAGAACAATCATACTCTGGAAGAAGGGGCCTTTAAGATATGCAAGGAAAAGATTGAAAAACATCAACTGGAAATGAAACTGGTCAAGGTTCATTATTTGCTTGATGAGCCCAAGATACTGTTTTTCTTTACCGCGGATAATCGCGTAGATTTTCGGGAACTGGTCAAAGATTTGGTAAGCGTTTTTAAGACCCGCATTGAGCTACGCCAGATCGGAGTCCGTGATGAAGCCAGAGTAGTCAGCGGTCTGGGCATTTGCGGGCGCGGTTACTGCTGCCATGCGGTTTCCGATAAAATCAAACCGGTATCCATAAAAATGGCAAAAGACCAAAACCTCTCATTTAACTCAATGAAAATATCCGGCCCCTGCGGGCGGCTGCTCTGCTGCCTTTCCTATGAATACGGTTTTTACTGTGAACAGATACGCCATGTTCCCCAGGCGGGCGCCCGCGTCAGTTACAGCAATGAAATATGGACAGTAACCGAATCAAACATGGTTACCGGACAGGTCAAAATGACGAATAACGACAGCCGCGTGGTCACGATACCCGCCGGTAATTTTGAGAATGTCGAGAATCGCTGGCGTGTTAAGGGTTAACTACCGGGGAGTTTTTGCGACATCGCAGATGCGGCGGGCCATTTTTTGCAGGGAAACCTGCTCCATGACATGACCCAGTTCATAGGCAACGCGGGGCATTCCGTAGACAACGGCGCTTGCCTCGTCCTGACCCAGGGTCATGCCGCCTTCTTTGTAAATAGTGCCCAAATGCTGTGCGCCGTCACGCCCCATACCGGTCATAATGACGCCTAAAACATGATTCTGATAAGCCATAGCTACCGACGCAAAGAGAACATCGGCGGAGGGGCGGTGGCCGGAAACGAGGGGAGCGTCGGAAAGCCGGGCTACGGGATGGTTTAAGGCTTTTCGTTCTACTTCCAGATGTTTGTTCCCTTGCGCAATCAGGACTCTGCCGGGCAGGATAGCATCGCCGTCTTCGGCTTCTTTTACTTCCAGCGGGCAGATACGGTCGAGGCTTTTGGCAAATTCGTTGGTAAAGCCGGGGGGCATATGCTGAACTACCATAATGGGAATTTTCAAGTCGGCGTCCAGTTGGGAGAAAACCACCCTCAAGGCATCAGGACCGCCGGTACTTATGCCAATGGCGATAATTTCGGTATTGGCGGGTTTGCGAACCGGGGTCGGCGACTTGGCAGGTTCGGTTACCGCAGGGCTTAAATTAAAATGAACCAGAAGATCCGGGCTGCTGGTAGCCTTCGCCGGCTTTTCTTTGTATTCCGAAGGGGAAAGAAGTTTCCGGCCCTGAGATTTGCGATATGAGCCGCCATAGCCGAACAACATTCCTACCAGGGTATCCTTAACCAGATGAATATCCTCCGATACCGAACCGGAAGGTTTCTGTATAAAATCACTGGCCCCCAGCGACAGGGCCTCCATAGTAATTTCCGCGCCCCTGCGGGCAATGGATGAAAGGATTATTACCGGAATGGTAATGCCCTGTTTTTTTCGTTCCTTCAGGAATTCAATGCCGTTCATCTCCGGCATTTCCAGGTCTAAAACAATAATATCGGGATTAACCCGGGGAATCTTGTCCAATGCAAATTTGCCGTTCATTGCCTTATCGGCTACTGCCAGACCGGGCGTGTCATCAATCATGTGACCGATAAGGTTACGCATCAACGCAGAGTCATCAACGACTAGTACAGCAATTTCATCAGACACGATAACCTCCGGTTATATAAATTTACGGTATAGGGTCGCCCATTCGGTTTTCAGGAATTCAAATTTGGTATCCATACCAAAAAGGGACTCTGAATGTCCAATGAACAGGAACGATTTTGACGACATAGCGTCCCAGAACCGGCTCATTACTGCGGTTTGGGCTGCTTCATCAAAATAAATAATCACATTCCGGCAGAATACCACATCCAAGCCGCGCTGTCCGGAATCATTTTTAAGGTTGTGGTAGTCAAATTTAATCTTCGACTGAATATCCGAATGGATATGGTAGCCGCCATCCACCTTGTCAAAATATTTGGTAAGGTAGTTGGGCGGAATGCCGTCCAACCGGGTATCCGCATAAAAACCTTCTTTGGCGGTCATAAGGCATTTAAGGCTTATATCGCTGGCCAGTATCTCGAATTTCCAAGGCGGCGGCAGTATTTCGTTCAACAGCATCGCTAAACTATAAGGTTCTTCCCCGGTGGAACAGCCCGCGCTCCATATTTTAATGGTGTTATTGGCGCCGCCTTTTTTGATATTTATCAGTTCGGGGATTACATGCTTCTCAAATGCGTCAAATTGGGCCTGATTTCTGAAAAATCGGGTCAAATTGGTGGTTATTGCATCAAGAAAGCCCTTTAATTCTTCCTTATTGGTGGAAATGGTAGAAAAATAAGCTCTTACGGAATCAACACTTTTTTCCCTAAGCCGCTCTTTCAGCCTGCTTTCCAAAATTGACCTGTTTGCTGGAGTGAACGTAATACCGCTCTCAGCATAGATAAAGGAACGATATAGCTCAAAATCAGCGTCACTAAAAAATTCGGCGTCTGCCATGTTGATTATGATATGCTATTTACGATTTTCTGTCAAGAGACCAATAATGAAAAAGCGGCTATTTACCCTTCAACCGGGAATAGGTATAATATGAGAATAAACCAAAAGGCGGTGAATTTATGGTAATTTTGACCTTGAATTGCGGTTCCTCATCGGCAAAATATCAGGTGTATAACTGGGAAACGAAGGACATTATGGCGGTCGGTATTGTGGAAAAAGTGACTTTTCCCGGTTCTTTTATTAACCACCATGTAAAAGGCAGGGAAGAGATTACCCTGCAGCAGGACTGCCCCACCCATACCGACGCGGTAGAACTGATTATCAAGACCCTGACCAGCAAGGATCAGGGGGTTATCAGCGATATGTCGGTGATTAAGGCGGTAGGCCACCGCGTACTGCATGGCGGCATGAAATTTACCAAAAGCGTCATTGTGGACGATGCGGCAATGGCCGCCTTTAACGAGGTAAAAGACCTGGGGCCCCTGCACAATCCGGCAAACATCATGGGAATTGAGGCGGCGCAAAAAGTGCTGCCCCATGTGCCGCATTGCGCCATTATGGACACCGCCTGGCATCAGACCATGCCCCCTGAATCGTACCTGTACGCGATTCCCAAAGAATGGTTTGAAAAATATCAGGCGCGGCGCTACGGTTTCCACGGCACGAGTTTTCTGTATACGGCGAAACGGGCTGCGGTACTGCTGGGGCAAGACCCCTTCAAAACGAATCTGATTATCTGCCATTTGGGGAACGGCGCTTCGGTGAATGCCGTAAAAGACGGCTGTTCCTTTGACACGAGCATGGGTATTACCCCGCTGGAAGGTCTGGTGATGGGAACCCGCTCCGGCGATATTGACGCGGCGCTTCCCTTTTATATTATGCGCAAAACCGGCATGAACGACGCCGAAATGGAAAATGCCCTGAACAAGAAATCCGGCCTTTTGGGGCTGACGGGGCAGTACACCGACCGCCGCGACATTCAGGCCGCCGCAGTCAAAGGGGATACAGAAGCCCTGCTTGCCCAGCGCATTGAAGCGCAACGGGTAAAAAAATATATCGGCGCATATCAGGCGACACTGGGCAGGGTTGACGCGCTGGTCTTTACCGCCGGCGTGGGGGAATTTGCATGGTTTATGCGGAACAAGATACTCGACGGGCTTGAAGGCATAGGCATAGTGTATGATCCCCGCAGAAATGAAATGTCTCATACCCGCAATACCGAAACGATAATCAGCAAACCTGAATCAAAAATACCCGTTTTTATTATTCCCACCGATGAAGAATTGGTAATGACCGAAGACGCTTTTGCCCTGATGCAGGGTACTTACGACATCCACACCAAATTTACCTATTCTTTCCAGAGCAGGGACTACGTGAACAAGGGCCGCGCCGAAGGTCTGGAACACGAACTGGCAAAAACTCCCGAACTGGCGGAAATTATTGCAAAACCCAGATAAGGGGAGTTTTGTGAACGAACTGCTTTGTTTTGGCAACGCGATTGTCGATGTATTTGCCTGTGCCGATTCCGCATGGCTTGAAAAACAGGGAATAACAGCGCCGGTACAACACATTCCCCGTGAAAAAGCCCAGCGGCTATGGGATGAATTGGACGATGCGACGGCGGACATAATGGTCAGCTCCGGGGGTGTTGCGGCAAATGTAGCAAAAATCGCCGCCATGCTGAACATCAACGCGGCTTTTGCCGGCTGCGCGGGCGGCGACGATTTGGCCGCCATTTTTGAAAAAGAACTGCGAACTGCGGGTGTTGTTCCCTTCCTGAGTACCGGCAAAGAAAAAACCGGCTTATGTTTTACCTTTAACTGCGGCGGCGAAACCCGCACTGCCGCCTCGCCCGGCGCCGCCCTTGAATTCACCGAAGCCGATGTACAGGAAGACCTGATCGCCGGCGCGGAAGCGGTAGTACTGGACGGTTATATGCTTGACCGCCGGCCTTTGGTACAGCGCATATTGCAGCTTGCCAGCCGCCGCGGAATTCCCATTGCGCTGGACGCCGCTTCGGTATTTCAGATTCGGGAAAAAACCGAAGAAATTTTACACTATAGCCGTAACTACCCGCTGATTGTTTTTATGAACGCCGATGAAAGTATCGTTTTTTACGATACCATCAGGAAAGGCAGCAAAAAAACTGAAGTTACCGGAGAGCAGGAAAAAGAAACGCTGATCTTGCAGGAAATCTGCCCGGTACTGAAATGTATCACCGAGGGGGAAATTTTTCCCATTATCGTTATCAAGCTGGGGGGACGGGGGGCGGTAGTTTTGGCGGGGGGTAACATCTACCGCGAAGAAACTTTTACAATTATTCCCCGGAACACCGTCGGCGCGGGGGACGCTTTTTGCGCCGCCTTTCTTGCCGCCTGGATTCGGGGCAAACCGATACGGGAATGTGCCGCCCTGGGGAATAAAGTCGCCCGCAAAATCCTTGAGGTGCCCGGCACCAGAATCAAAAGTAATAAGTTAAAATCGTTTGCAAAAATGCTGCGTAAATAGGCAGGTACTATTAGCCGTAAAAATATGCATCAATGTACCAATATTCGCCGTATTAATATGCATTTATATATTGATATTCGCAGTAAAAATCTGCATATACATAGCAATATTCAGCGTAGAAATATGCATCAATGTACCAATATTCGCCTTATAAATATGCACTTATACGATAATATTCACCGTAAAAATATGTATCATGTTCCCAATATTCGCCGTATTAATATGCGTTATAATGATAATATTCGCAGTAAAAATCTGCATGATAGCATTGATATTCACCATAAAAATATGCACTAACCTCTTGACATTCGCCGTAAAAATATGCATATTTAAGTTATGCTGCACAGAAAGGCTTATAACCAACTATTGGAGTGGAAAAATCGTCCTTCCAAGATGGTTCTTTTGGTTAAAGGCGCCCGACAAATAGGCAAAACCTTTACCATTGCGCAATTTGCCGAGGAACAATACCAGCGCTATGTCCGTATCAATTTTGATGAGAATCCGGCTTACAAAGTTATCTTTGACGGCGATTTGGACATGGATACCCTTATCAAACAAATTTCCCTGCGTGTTCCTTCTATAAAGATGATTCCCGGTGAGACGCTGATTTTTTTCGATGAGATTCAAGACTGTCCGAAAGCGCAAACCGCCTTAAAATTTATAACCCAGGATGGGCGCTTTGACTGTATTGCTACCGGTTCACTGTTGGGTATAAACAACGGGCGCTTTTCCGCAAGCGGGGAAATCCCTTCATATCCTGTGGGCTATGTGGAGCATCTTGATATGTATTCTTTGGATTTTGAGGAATACCTTTGGGCACGGGGCGTTTCGGTACAATCCATCGCGGATATTAAAGAATACTTTGACCGGAAAAAAAAGGTTCCCCCCGCCATGCATGACCGCATGATGGAACTTCTTAAAGAACATATTGTCGTTGGCGGCATGCCGCGGGTTGTGCAGGAATTTGTTGATACCGGTAATTTTAGCGCGGTTCTCAAACTGCAACGGGATATAATCAGCGACTATGCAAGTGATATTGCCAAATATGCGGAAGGCTCCGAAAAGGTTAAAGCCCGCTCCTGTTTTTATGCGATTCCCAAACAACTCGCAAAGGATTACAAAAAATTCCAGTACAGCATTGTTGAAAAAAAGGGAACGTCCCGGAAATTCGGAGGCAGTCTGGAGTGGCTGTACGACGCGGGCATAATCAATTTTTGTTACAACCTTCGCTGCCCGGAACTTCCCCTTGAAGGCAACGCCGCGGATGACATTTTCAAAGTCTATATGCGGGATACCGGACTTTTAACAGCCATGCTGGAAGACGGTTCTCAGGCTGATATTATTGACGGCAAATTGGGTATTTATAAAGGCGCACTTTATGAAAACATTATTGCTGATATTTTTGGCAAGCTGGGGAAAAAATTATTTTATTATGAATACCGCGGGCAAATGGAAATAGATTTTTTTATTCGCCGCAATTCACAGGCCCAGGCAGTTGAAGTAAAATCCGCCGGAAATACCAAATCAAAATCGCTGGACAATATCATCAAAAATTACGGGGTTGAACACGGGATAAAACTATCGTCAAACAATATAAGCATATCAGAAAAAATTGAGCATTTTCCCCTGTATATGGCGATGTTTTTATAATATAATAACAGCATGAAAATTTTATTGATAGACAATTACGACTCGTTTGTGTTTAACGTTAAGCAATATCTGCTTGAACTGGGTTTTGACGTGGTGGTTTTCCGCAACGACAAAATCACTACCACTAGAATTGAAAAAATGGATATTGACGCGATTGTTTTGTCGCCCGGCCCCAAGGCCCCCCGCGATGCGGGAGTCTGCCTGGACATTTTGCGAACCTTTGCGGGGAAATTGCCCATTCTGGGAATCTGTCTGGGACATCAGGCAATCGGCGAGGCTTTTGGCGGAAAGATTGTCCATGCCAAAAAATTGATGCACGGAAAAATAGCGACCATACACTCGCTGAAAAAGGGAATGTTTGAAAAGTTCGGCGATTTTAAGGCGACCCGCTATCATTCGCTGGCGATAGAACGCGCTACATTACCTGATTGTCTGGAGGTAACTTGCGAAACCGATGACGGCGAAATTATGGGGGTGCGCCATAAGGAATATTTAATAGAAGGTGTGCAATTTCATCCCGAATCCATTATGACCGAAGACGGCCACCGTATGTTCAGGGCGTTTTTTGACCGTATAGAACAAAAATGGCAGGAAGTTGAAACCGTTAAACCCAAGCTGGAATTTTTTGACCTGTTCCGTGAGTTTTATCTGCATTTCGGCGGCGAAAATGTGTGTATTCTGGATTCGGCAAAAGGGCCCGACCTTGACCGGAATAGCAGCGTCATCGGCCTGTTTCCGAAATTCGATATAACCATCGACCGGGGCCTTATGCGTTTTGAAACCGCTTATGATGAAATGAAGAACAGATTCCTGACGGAATTTTCTGAAATCTACGATAAACAAAAGGGCGGGGTTTTACTGGGCGATTTGGTTTTTTCGGATATTTTTCCGCGCTTGCAAAAAATGTTCAGGGTTGAAAAAAAGCACGATGTAAAGATGGATTACGGCAACGGTTTAATCGGGTATTTTAGTTATGAATTTTTGCATTATCTGGAAAAAATTGAGCGTAAAAATATTTCCGATTTAAGAATGCCCGATGTTCATTTAACCTTTTATTCAAACCTGCTGATTCATACTACCAAAGACAATGCGGTAAAGCTGGTGTCAAATTTTATTACCGGCGATACCGGAGATGACAAGAAAAAAATTCTTGATTTTATTGCCCACAAAACCACAGTTACCCCGCCGGAATCTTATGAAACAAAAATCAGCGGCATTGAAAATTCAGTTGAAAAAAATGATTTTTTGAAAAATGTTGAAATCGCCAAAAAATACATTGTGGACGGCGATATTTTTCAGGTTCAACTGGGAAACCGCAAAAAAATGACGACTAATGCGCGGGCGATTGATATTTATACCAAAATCCGCAAGGTAAATCCCTCGCCCTATATGTTTTTCTGGGAAAGGGGCGGTGCCGCGCTGATAGGGAATTCCCCTGAATTGCAGATAAAGGTTGAAAATCAGTATGTAGAAATCCGTCCCATAGCGGGAACGTCCAAAGGAAAGGGAAAGGACGAAGCCGAACGCAAGAAAATTTTGGACGAACTGATAAACAGCCCCAAAGAACGGGCGGAACATATTATGCTGGTTGATTTGGCGAGAAACGACATCGGCGCCCACGCAAAGGCCGGCAGCGTTAAAGTTAAAAATCTGCTGGGTGTTCAGGAATATTCCAATGTGTTTCACATCGTGTCGATTGTCAGCGGTGAAGTTCACGAAAACAGCAACACGATGAAAATTTTTGAGGCGTCATTTCCGGCGGGCACGCTGACCGGAGCGCCGAAAGTCCGCTCAATGGAAATTATTCAGGAGTTGGAACATTATGAACGGGGCGTGTATGGCGGGGCGTTCGGATTTTTTGATTTTAACGGCAACATTTTAAGTTCCATAGTGATTCGTACCGCCGTAAAAATCGGCGATAATGTATATTTTCAGTCATCGGCGGGCATTGTCGCGGATTCCAACCCTGAAGATGAATGGAACGAAACGCACTTCAAAACAATGGCGATAAAAGCGGTTATCGAGGGGGAGTAGACTCCCCGCCTTGCGCCACGGCCAGAGTCCAAACCGACAGGTTTTTCGGATCGGTCCAGCTTTCGATAATATAAAAATTTTTCAATTTACCTTGTGCGCCTGTTTCATTTGATGAGTCCAGATAAGAATCAAACGCGCCGGAATTATTTTGATAGTTTTTTTGTCCACCGTTTACATGACTCTTCATGTTTTCAATTATTCCAATGACCGCGTTTTCATAAGACTTAATCACGGTGTCACTATGAGAGGACAGGCGGGATGATAATCCTGTGCCGGCGATGAAACCTTCGATTTCGGCGGGCGGCGTGTCTATCCAGCGGGGGCGTTCATTTCTGAAAGAATGTCCCCGAAACCGGGGCATGGGGATGTCGGATTTTATATGGGTAATGACAAACAGGGCGTTGTTATGTTCAAAAATATCGGTATGAGGATTGAATTCAAGCGCTTCCACAAATTTTTCCAGATCATTGTCATACTGTAACCGGTATTTTGTTTCAATACGAAAATCAAATGTTTTTCCGCCGATGTGTTCCCAACTGATTATATAACCGCTTACCGAGTGAAAAAATGACAAGCGGCGGGCGGCGTCCCTTAGGGCGGCCTGAATGGTATCTTCGCGGCGGGAAAGTTTTCCCGATACGCCGATGAATAAAAGTTCGCCGGTCTGTACGTTGATTTTCTGTTCCTGCATTCCGTTTCCATGACAGGGAACGGCGCACAGAACGACCGCGCAGACCAGCGAAAAAAATACTTTAACGCGCACTAATCTTCAAAAACGCCCGTGGGTTTTGCCTGATACTTGTTCAATTCAAAGTCCAGCATTTTTAGGGCTTCCCGCGCTTTAAATTCCGCAAAACGCGCCGCTTCACTGTCATAAGTATCAGTGATAACTTTTTTTGCGTCGGCTTTCTTTAATGAAACGCGCACCCAATACGCGCCGTCATCCATTCGTTTGCGGGTATTCGGGGCCGCGCCGACAAGGTTGGCATTGACCAAACCCCTGCCTATATTTTCTATAAACGCGGTTGTGTTTGGCTTGTCCAATGTTCCCGCTTGCCGGTAATGATCAATCAACATACCTTGAACCACTGTGCTTAACTGTTCCGCGACATCGCGCCGTGCGCGGAAAGTAGCCACTTGCAGGCTTTGGCTTTCATCTTCTAGTTTTGCCCTGCCTATACCCCAAAAGGCATCGTCCGGCGGCATATCTTCAAACCAGTCCGGCGTACCTGACGGTCTTGCACTTGCCGGTTTCGTACCGGAATTGTTTTGCGCCGCAGCCGCCGGGGCTGCCGTGGTTTGTTGAGCGGGTGATGATCCGCACCCCATTACCAATGCCGCGATTATAAGCGCAGCAAACAGAACACTCAGTTTTTTCATAAAAAACCTCCGTAAAATATTTAAGTTTCTCAAGAAACTTGTTTCCCATTATCTAGAGTCTGTCTATAATGTGGACACATTATAGACAGACTACTTTATAAATCGCATTTTCGTAGCCTTTAGGCGAGAAAATGCAAGATCTGTCCACAAAGTAACCGACTTTGTGGACAGACTCTATTTTTGCGGCAGCAAAGCCGCAACATCGCGCCGTAAAGCGGCGGGATACTGTTCGTTTATTGATTTTTCAATCATGGCGACAGCCCTGTCCGCCGCTCCCCTATACGTCAAATGGCTTGCCCTGTCGGTACAGTTAAACTGAGACACTATTAAACCGGTAGCGCTTTCAACCAGATTTGCCTGAACCGTAAAATCACAAAATTTATTTTTATTATTCGGAAAAGTAACTTCATTCAGATTAACAGTAACTTTTAATGTATAGGGAGAAATGTTTTCCTGTATCCGCCATCCTTCTCCATTTAATATTTTGGCAAATGTATACCGGATACGGTTATTGCGGTCTCCGTCAATATTTATATAAACCGCAAGACTCTTATAAATATTTTCCGCTTCAAGGTTAATCGCGTCCGCAGTGTCCAGATTTAATGAAGACACTTGCCCTCCGGCCTGCGCGATTATATTGGCGTATTTCGCGTTAATTGCGGCGATGAGCGCGGCAATTTTATAACGCGCATAACCATCAAAGGTATACTTTTGCGCGTCTTTAATCATGGTAAGCCTGTCGATATTCGTCTGGTTCATACGGATTATTTCCGTATATACGGCAATCGCTTTTTCCTTATCCATGTACGCCGCCGCGTATACAATCCCGCGCCCGTCCTCCCAGACATTACCGATTTCCGCCCCGACAAGCGTATCCAGAGAAGCGGCGGCAACAATGGCATCCCGCACATTGGTATTGTCAGAAACAACGATGACGCCTTTTGAAACCGCTTCCGAGTAAACAGTGGCAACTGAAAAATCAGATTGTATTTTTTGGCCAAAAATGGCAGCTAACTCAGCCAGAGCCTTTTTTTCCGCTTCATCGCGGTTTTTCGCAAACCCTACCGCGGCTATATAGCGGCTGCGGGAATATGCCTGATACGGGTCGGTTACCCACGCCGGTTCCGGCCCGCCTTGTGACGCCTGTACCTGTGCCGGCTGTGTTCCACCGCCGGAAGTTTTACCGTCCAGTATTTCATCAAGCCTGCGGGCGGCTTCCCGCGCCGCCGTTTCCGCGTTCCCCGCTGATTGGGCGCACACAAAACCGGAACCCGCAATAAAAAGTGTCAATAATAATAACAACTTATTCATTAATCCACCTCATAACCTTTTCAAAGGAAATTCTTGTCTGCGTACTGCCGCCCGGCGGCGTCACCAGCATATTAAAAGCGCTATTATCGCTATTGTTGAACGTATACACGCTTCTCCAGTTAATCCGCGTAAACCCCTTTATTTTTGAATGAGGGAAACTTCCGTTTATCCTGATAATATCTTCATCGCACGACCATGTTCCGTTGGCGTCTTCGGTAACTTCCCTGCCGTCCTGTTCGGTTTTAACGGTGATGATGCACGTATTGGAATGCATGAGCACAATATTGATGTCGTATTCCCCCGCGCTGCCCTGCCACTCGCCGATAAAATATTCAACGACTGCTACGGGAGGTGCGGCGTGAATGGCGGCAATACCAAAAATTGCCATTCCAAATAAACAGATGATTTTTTTCATAATTTACTCCTCCTTATTGTTCCCTGTTCCGTTTCATGCTATAATGTCTCCATGACTATTGAACAAACGGTTGAAATTCCGGCTGACCACAGGATATTTTTTGAGTTTTTTGCTCCAAAGGAAATTCCGGCAGGGCTTGCGCGGGTTGAACTGAAAGTAACTCCGGTTATTGAAAAACAGTGGAGAGTTGCGGCAAAAAGAGAAAGTACTGACCAGGCAACGCCCCGCGCCGACCGGCTTCTGGGTGTAGCGGCCCATCTGGGCGACATAAGCCTTGAGGAAATTCGTGCGGAAAGGCTGGCAAAATACCTAAAATGAAAGTTCTGGTAGATACCAATGTAGTTCAATATGTTGCTGCCGGAGAGAACGGCGTTACCCAAATAATTACCCGAAATAAATCTGATTATGAAATCTCCGATATCCCTTGTGTAAGTCCTGTAGAATTTACAGAAAGCACATTGATTTCCGGCGATTAGTAACA
>JAITCL010000076.1 GCA_031283105.1 Treponema sp.
ATGGCAGAGCTTGAGGCTCTTGCCAATGAATAATGTGCTTTTTGATATTGATGCTTTTAACGAATACATAGAATGGCAGAATGAAGACCGAAAAACTTTAAGAAAGATAAATGACCTCATCATTGACATTCAACGAAACGGTCTCTTGAAAGGGATTGGAAAACCGGAAGCATTAAGACACATGAAAGCGTACAGCCGGCATATTGACGACTGTAACCGCCTTATTTACTCCGCTGATGACAAACAAAATTTGCGTATTATTTCCTGTAAAGGCCATTATGTATAGAGGCCGCGCACGGGTGAAGGGGCTACGGCACCCTGTCGAGCGGGTACAGCTACTTGGGGTTCCGGCTGGTGCGTTAGTAGGGTTGGGGACAAAAACATTGTTATTTGTTACTTGTTTTTGACAGGCAAAAATCATATACCTGTTGCGCTTTAGTGATGGCGATTTGTACCATAGATTCATCAGGAGACAGTTCATCAGGATACCGGACAGTTACGCCGTAGGGGGTTAAATGAGCGCATAGGCTTGCTATATCAGTAAACGAGCCGTCAATATCCTGACACATTTTGCACAAAAGTTTAAGGTCGTGAGTTTTTGGCGGCTCAATATCTTTATATATCAGAAACGCTTTCAAGGCTTTTTCAGCGCATTGCTGGCAATGGTAACTTGCAATTTCTGTTTGTTTTGGGCGCAAATCTTCAAAACAATATTTTGCAACGATAATGTCATTATATGCATAGCGTATCCATTCATCTACAATATTATGCCCGCTCATATAAAAGCACTCCTTTTCGTGTTATTGTCCTTTCAATTGTTGGTTGCGCACTGCGCTGCTCAAAACGGGATTTATAATTGGCAAGTACATCTACCGGAATATAATTGGTATCGCACATATATTCATATATTTTTTGCAATACCAGAATGGGGTTTTCCACTCCGTCTTTGAGTACCACATAAAAATCATAATCCGATTCTTTATGCGGCGTACCATACGCGTAGGAGCCAAATAAAAAAATCTTTTCGCACCCGTCACCTACGGTAGAAAGGATATTGTCTTTTATTGCTATAATTTCATTATTTATCATTCTTTACTCCTCCCTATCTATTATACCTGTCTTTGCCTGTAAAGAGCAATCACAATTACAGGCCGCGCTTGGTGAAGGGCAGTGGTTCTTTGTTTTCTTAAACACAAAATTTCAAACTGGCATTTTTTCGTCCGCTTTGTTATGATGAGCCATGAGCGGCGGCGCGGATAATAATTTACCTTCGTATCTTGAACTCCTGAATCCCGAACAGCGGCGGGCGGTGCTGCATACGGGAAAGTCCCTGCTGATTTTGGCCGGGGCGGGTTCGGGGAAAACCAGGGTGATAACGACCAAGATCGCCTGGCTTATCCAGCGGGGCGTTGCGCCGCAGTCCATTCTGGCGGTGACATTTACCAACAAGGCGGCGCGGGAGATGGCAGCGCGGGCGCAGATTATTGATGAGCGGGCTTCAGGCGCCATGCTGCGGACTTTTCATTCATTTGGGGCATGGTTTCTCAGGCGCAACGGCGGCTGCGCCGGACTGGATTCCAATTTTGTGATTTATGATGACGATGACATGATTTCCCTGCTTGCAACCATTATGCAGGGGTCACCCAAAACGGACGTTAAGCGTACCGCTTACAATATTTCCCGCGCCAAAGATTATTTTCTTTCCCCGGATGATCCCGGCCTTGCCGCGATTGACGGCAAAAAAAAATTCCGCGAATTGTATGCCCGTTATGAAGAACGGCTTGCCCATACCGGCAATGTTGATTTTGGCGACTTGATAAAAAAAACCGTGGAGATTCTGCGTAATGAACCGCAGGTGGCGCAGCGTTTGCGGGAACGGTTTTCTGTCATCATGGTAGACGAGTATCAGGATGCGAATGTCGCCCAGTTTGCATTATTAAAAGAACTGTGCGGCCCGGACACCTGCGTTTGCGTGGTGGGCGATGATGACCAGTCGATTTACCGTTTCCGCGGCGCCGAGGTGAAAAATATTTTGCAATTTCCCGACCGTTTTTCCGGTACGGAGATTATCCGGCTGGAAAGCAATTACCGCTCCACCGCGCCCATTCTCAGGGCGGCGTCATCGGTGGTGGATCACAACCACGGACGTTTGGGGAAAACGCTCCGCGCCGAGCGGGGCGATGGAAAACAGCCGGTGCTTGCCTTTCTGCCGGATCAGGATGAAGAAGTTAATTTTTGCGCCTCGCTTATTGAAAATTCCATTAAACAAAAAAATAATGCCGCGGCGGCTCAATACGCGGATTGGGCGGTACTGTACCGGACTAATGCGCAATCGCTCGGTTTTGAAACTGAATTTCTGCGCCGGGGTATTCCCTACCGCGTGGTCGGTTCCTTAAAATTTTATGAACGCGAAGAAATAAAGGACGCCCTTGCCCTGCTTTCGTTTCTGGTGAATCCGCGCGATGAAATTGCCTTTCGCCGCGTGGTGAACAAGCCCGCGCGGGGATTGGGGGCGGTCACGGTTGACCGCATCATCGAAACCGGTATGGCGCGGGGGAGCAGCCTGTTTGAAACGGCGAAGGGCATGACGCAGGAATTATCGGTTAAAGCAAAGAAAGGGCTGGAAGAATTTATTAAAGTAATAGAAGAGGGGAGGGCGCTTTTGGAACAAGCGCCTGTTGAAAGCGCCGCTGCCCCCGCGCCAAAGAAAAGCCGGCGCACTGCAAAAAAAGGTGAAGGACTGGCGGCGGGCGAAGGGCTTTCGGTATGCGTCGCGTCTATGATACAAAAATCCGGCATTGCCGAATATCACCTGATGCAGGATGAAATAATGGGAAACCAGCGTTTAACCAATTTACAGGAGTTGGTTAACGCGGCAAGCCTGTATGCCGGAACCTTTACCGGCTTGCTGGAATTTCTTGAGCATATTGAACTGGATCGCTCGCTGGAAAACGACCGTGAAAATTCCGGCAGCGAAGACAAGATAACGCTGATTACCTTTCACAATACCAAAGGCCTTGAATTCCGCCGGGTGATTATGACGGGGCTTGAACAGGGAATCTTTCCCCGCGAAGATAAAAAGAACGAGGAACTTGAGGAGGAGCGGCGGCTGTTTTATGTGGGGGCAACCCGCGCTATGGATGAGTTATATGTAACTTCATGCGCCCTGCGGCGGATGTATGGCAGAACCATGCCGGTTGAACCTTCGATGTTTTTACGGGAAATTGATAAAAGCTGCCTGCGGGTTATCGGGACTGCCCCCTCCGTTTTCCGCACGGCGCAGCGGCGGCCTCATGCTTGGGAGAGGCATATCGAAAGCGAGGCTGAGCAGGTCAGTGGCTGGCGGCGGGGGCAGCGGCTGTTCCATGACGATTACGGCTACGGCGCGGTAACGGAAGTGCGGGATAGCGATGATGGGCCGGTAGTGCGGGTGCAATTTGAAACCGGCGAAGATACGCGGTTTCTCAGCGAACATCAGGGAGCGGCTTTTGTTAAAATAGGCAGTGACGAACAATGACTGAACAATTGTTAGGTGACAATGAATTTTCTCTTTTGCGCCTTATGCCAACGGTAGTACGCGCCCGCGATTTTCGTTTATATACCAAAGATGGACGGCGATTAATTGACCTGTGGCAAAACGGCGGCGCGGCGGTGTTGGGACATACGCCCCCCTCTCTGCTGCGGGAATTAAAAAATACCGCCAGCCGGGGCCTCTATGCCCCCTTTCCCCATTTTTTGGAAGGGCGTTACCTAAAAGCCCTGTCCCGCATTTTCCCCGGCAGAAATTTTCGATTATACGCCGCCCCTCCGCCGGAATTGCACACGCTTGCCGCTGAAGGCCGCGCGGCGCTGTGGCGGCCCTTTCTTGATTCTGCCGCTCCTCTCGCCGTGCCGGAAAATGCCCCGCCGGTTTTGATTCCCGTTGTGCCGGGGATTCAAGGCTGGCGTAATGGCTTGCCTTACGGACTCTGCGCTCTTGCCATTGACCCAACTTTTGAAAAAGCGGCTTCACTTCCCCCCGGCGATTTTCTTTCGCCGATTCTGCTGGCGCTTGCCGCGCGGGGCATATACGATCTTATCGCCGCCGCACCGCAGCGGGCGCAACCCGCATACCCCCGCATTGCGCAAGCGCTCAAAAGCAACCAATCAAATACCGTTCAATGGCAGCGTCAAGGTTGGTATCTGACACTGCGGCAAGCTCCCTCGCCGGAAAATTGGGCGGCGTTGTTCCGCCATTTTCTTGATAAGGGTTTTCTTTTGCCGCCGGTTGCAAGTCAGCCGCTGATTCTTCCCGGCGTTCTTTCACCGGGTGAGGAAGCAAAATTAGCGGGTCTGCTGGCGGATACCACGCATGGTTGACAAAAACAGCCGCTTAAATCATATTTAAGGCGTATTTACCCTTTTATGGTGGATGTAGCTCAGCGGTAGAGTCCCAGATTGTGGATCTGGTCGTCGCGGGTTCGACCCCCGTCATCCACCCTAAGTTTTTACTCAGGGATAAGAACAACATTCAGAGTAAATGCTTTTGCTGTGATGTATGCGGGGGTCGAAACTTTTTTGCGGCCCTTATGACCCTAGCAGGTGCGTAGGGTCATAAGGGTAAACGTGCATGGACGCACGTTTAGCAAAAAAGGCGGCCCGGAAGCCTGAAGCAGGATGCTGAAGGCTGGAGGGCGACCCCCGTCATCCACCCTAAGTTTTTACTCAGGGATAAATGCGTCTGTAGCTCATGTGGATAGAGTAACGGACTTCGAATCCGTAGGTAGCAGGTTCGAATCCTGTCGGGCGCAAAAATATTTGTTAACTATTAACCGCCAGTTGATCCGACAACCGCCTATAAGTTTGATTGACCGTATGCTTAACGCTGACATCGACACTATCGCCCATTTCGTCAATCAGCGCTTCAAGGCTTGCCAGGCTTTCATTAAGACTGGTGTGGAAACCCCGCGAAGACCGCAGCCAGTAATTGCCCTCGCCGTCGGTGAACAGGCCGAGGAAACCCAGTTCTTTTGCGCCTTTCTTCCATAGAACAGGCTTTACCAGGCTGTCCATGTATTCCAGCAGCGCGGCAAGGTCTTCGCCGGAATTAAAATTCTGTTTGCGGGGCCATGCGCGTTTCAATGCGTTTTCCGGGTCAAGCGTAGATGCCAGCGCAAGAATCAGTTCCAGCCTTTCTCCGGCAAGCAGGGTGTACAGTCCGTTGAAGGTGACGCAGCCTTTTAATCCCTTGTAGACCGTTTCCGCCGGAATGGAATCGCGTATCAGCGTTAGTTGTTCCCAGGGCAGTATCGCCGTTTTTTTGCCCTTGATGGTCTTGATTTCAAAAACTTCCCCGGCAATTTTAATGTTGTTGGTAAAGTCACGCGCCCTTTTTAATTTTCTCTCTTCCGCTCTTTTGTCCTGATGCGGCGCTTTTTCGGAGGTGTCCTCATAGCCCAGCCCCCAGTCCCCGATTCCCAATCCCAATTTCTCAAGAATTTCCCGCGACAGCGGCGATACCGACATGGCGTACATTCTGCTGGTGCGGACAATTTCACCCGCTACAATAAACTGCGGGTCGGTACGGAACATAACCGAGCCGGGGTGAATGATAATTTTATCCGCGGTCAGACTGCGGTAACTCACACTTCTGCCGGAGCCGCCTTGCCGCCCGCCTTCACGGACACAGACAAACTGTATCATGCCCCGGCCAATGCAGCACAGGTAATCGCTCACTGCGCCGCCTTCCAGCACGGGAATTTTCAGATTGGCAAGTATTTCCTCAAGCTGTGCCGTTACATTGGCGATTTCCGCCATCGCCCGCTCGTCAAGATAGCCTTGTTCGCAGAACTTTATCTTGTTGGTTGCGGCGGCATAGGCATTAAAAAGTTTAAGGTAAGAAACAAAATCTCCATTATTGTCACGGAAACGGTGATGGGCCTTGCGGGCGTCGGTTTCCTCGCCCGGCGGCAGAATGTAGGGACTTTGGGTTGAAAGAAACGCCGCGGCGATGACGGTCTCATGAATTACCTGGGGGTAGCACAGAATCGCTTCAACAATAATCCGTGACTGCCGGGGGGCAAGGGGAAATTCAGTCATCAGCCTGCCGGTGTTGGACAAACTGCGGTCAGGCTCAAGCGCGTCAAGAAGGTTTAAGGTTTCAATGCCGGCGATAAGGCCCTCTTTCTCCGGTACGGAAATAAAATCAAAGTCTTCAAAATTGGTGATTCCCAAATCCGCCATGCGCAGAATAACTTCGGAAAGGTCGGTGCGGAAAATTTCTTCGGTAGTAAACAGAGGGCGGTTCTCAAAGTCGCGGCGGGTGTATAAACGATAGCACGTACCTTCACGGGTTCTGCCGGCGCGTCCCTTGCGCTGGTTTGCCGATGCTTTGGAAATCGGCGCTTCCACCAGACTGGAAGTAAAACTACGGGGATTGTACCAGTTGAGTTTTGACAAACCCGAATCAATCACCGCGGTGATGCCGTCAATAGTGACCGACGTTTCGGCAATATTGGTAGCCAGCACTACCTTGGTCTTGCCTTTGGGCGCGGATTCAAATACCCGTTCCTGTTCTTCTTTACCGAGTCTTCCGTATAACGGCACAAGGTACAGGAATTTTCCCACCGCGCTCAGGGCAAGACGGTTCATACATTCCTTAATCATCTTCTCGCCGGAAAGAAACGCTAAAATGTCTCCTTCGCGTTTTTCAGTAATAAAGCGGGTAGTTATCGCCTCAATCTTTGCCAAAAGCGCATCTTGTTGCAGCAGAGACGACCCTTCAGCCTGAAATTTGCGTCCCTGCCGCGGATTTCTGCCGTCTTCGTGATAACGGCGGGATTCAAACGGTTCTCCGGTTTGTTGTATAGTCGCTGCCGGAGGGTCATAAATCAACGTTACCGGGAATCGCTGGGCGTCAATCTTTACAATAGGACATTCACCGAAGTAGGCGGAAAATACTTCGGCGTTTATCGTTGCGGAAGAGATGATTACTTTGAAGTCGCGGCGGCTTTCCAGCACCCGTTTGAGCAAACCGAGTATAAAATCAATGGTAAGGCTGCGCTCATGGGCCTCATCTACGACAATCAGGCTGTATTGGGAGAGCCAGGGGTCGAGTTTCATCTCCTGAAGCAACATTCCATCGGTCATTATTTTGATTTTGGTGTGATGATTCGTACGATCTTCAAACCGCATCTTGTAACCGATCAGTCCCGGTATAGTCGTTTCCATTTGCCGGGCGATGAATTCGCTGACCGATACCGCGGCGATTCGGCGCGGCTGGGTTATGCCGATGATACCTTTCTGCGAATAGCCCGCCTCATGCAGTATCACGGGAAGCTGCGTGGTCTTGCCGGAACCGGTTGGACTCTCAACAACCACCGCTTGACTGCCCTCAAGCGCCTCTAAAATTTTTTGATGATTTTTGTAGACAGGAAGTTCAAGATAGTTCATAATATAACCATATAGGGACTTCACATTTTTGTCGATTGTGATATGATGAAAAAGAAAGATGTTGCAAAACATGGTTTTGCAAAGTATAATTGGAGGTAACATGGCGAAGCAAAAGAACGTCTACTTCTTCGGCGGAGGTAAAGCCGAAGGCGACGCTAAAATGAAAGAGGTGCTTGGCGGCAAAGGCGCCAACCTTGCAGAGATGACTAATCTGGGAATACCGGTCCCGCCGGGATTTACCATTTCTACCGGCGTCTGCGCTGCTTATTACGAGAACAAGAATAAATACCCCGCCGGTATCAAAGAAGAGGTCGAGGCCGGCCTGAAAAAACTTGAACAGGTGATGAAGAAAAAGCTGGGCGATCCCGCTGATCCCCTGCTGGTTTCGGTTCGTTCCGGCGCGGCGGTTTCCATGCCCGGCATGATGGACACGATACTTAACCTCGGTATAAACGATCAGGCGGTGAAAGGGCTGGCGAAGAAAACCGGCAATCCCCGTTTTGCATGGGACGCTTACCGGCGCTTTATCCAGATGTACGGCGATGTGGTGATGGGCGTTGATCATGACAAGTTTGAAGAAGCCATCAGCGCCATTAAAAGAACAAAAAATATAGAGCTTGATACGCAGTTGAGCGCCACAGACCTTGAAAATCTGGTGACGGAATATAAAAAAATCGTGCGGCAGAGTACCGGCAAGGATTTCCCCCAGGTTCCCCGTGAACAATTGTGGGGAGCGATTAACGCCGTTTTCGGCTCATGGATGAATGAACGCGCCATTAAGTACCGGCAGCTTAACGACATACGCGGCCTTAAGGGAACGGCGGTGAACGTGCAGTCGATGGTCTTCGGTAACTTTGGCGAAGATTCCGGCACCGGCGTATGTTTCAGCCGCGATCCCAGCACCGGCATTAATGAATTCTACGGCGAGTATCTGATGAACGCCCAGGGTGAAGATGTGGTTGCCGGAATCAGAACGCCTGAAAAAATCGCAACCCTGGCAAAGCACAATCCGGTCATTTATAAACAGCTTGTCGGCATCAAAAATAAACTTGAAAAACATTTCAAGGATATGCAGGATCTTGAGTTTACCGTACAGCAGGGCAAGCTGTTCCTGCTCCAGACCCGCAACGGCAAACGCGCCGGAACCGCCGCGGTAAAATGCGCGGTTGATATGGTTGGCGAAGGTTTAATCGACAAAAAGACCGCCATAATGAGGGTAACGCCCGGTCATCTTGACCAGCTCCTTCACCCGATGATTGATCCGGCTGCGGCAAAGCAGGCGGTCTCAATCACCAGAGGTTTGAACGCGTCCCCCGGCGCCGCGTCGGGCAAGATTGTCTTTTCTGCGAAAGATGCGGAAGCATGGCAGGCGAAAGGCGAAAAAGTATTACTGGTGCGGAAGGAAACCAGCCCCGAAGACATCGGCGGCATGGTAGCTTCCGAAGGGATACTGACCTCCACCGGCGGCATGACCAGCCACGCGGCGGTCGTGGCCCGCGGTATGGGAACTCCCTGCGTCGCCGGCGCGAAAGGCGTTTCGGTGCAGGGCGATATAGTGGTTATCGGCGGCAAAACGTTCAGGGAAGGCGACTGGCTTACCATTGACGGTTCTATCGGCGATGTATACGAAGGCCGCCTCCCCCTCGTTACGCCAACCATATCAAAAGATATGAACACATTCCTTAAATGGTGCGATGAATTACGCGCACAGGCGGTACGGGGCAGGGTCAAAGGCTTTGAGGTTTGGACCAATGCCGACCAGCCGGATGACGCCAAGCGGGCGTTTGAATTTGGGGCGCAGGGCGTTGGTTTGTGCCGCACCGAACATATGTTCTTTGACAAGGAAAAACTCGTGCATTTCCGCGCCATGATAGTTGCCGACACCGAGGAAGAACGCAAAAAACGGCTTAAAGCGATTCTCCCCCTGCAGCAGAAAGATTTCTTCGGCATATTCAAAGCTATGGAAGGCCGTCCGGTGGTCATTCGGCTGCTTGATCCGCCCCTCCATGAATTTGTTCCCCATACCAGGCCGGAAGTGGAAGAACTTGCTTCCTATCTCGGCATGAGCGCCGATGCCTTGCAGCCCAAAATAGACCGGCTGGTTGAAGCCAACCCCATGCTGGGGCACCGGGGATGCCGCCTTGCCATTACCTACCCCGAAATTTACGATATGCAGGTTGAGGCTATTGCCCGCGCGGCGGTGGAATGTGTCAGGGAAAATATTCCGGTACAGCCTGAAATAATGATCCCCATTGTTGTTACCGCCCGCGAACTTAAACTGCTGCGCCCCAATGCGGAGAAGATTCTTGAAAAAGTTTTGGGCGACGCGAAGGTAAAGATTCCGGTCAAGATTGGTACGATGATTGAAGTGCCGCGCGCGGCGATTCGTTCCGCGCATATAGCGCGGTATGCGGACTTCTTCAGCTTTGGAACCAACGATCTTACTCAAATGACATTCGCGTTCAGCCGCGACGACAGCGCGTCCTTCCTGCCGATCTATATACAGAAAGGTGTGCTTGATGTCGATCCGTTTAAGTCAATTGATGAAGACGGAGTCGGAGGATTAATGGAGCTCGCGATAGGCGAAGGCCGATCTGTAAAACCGGATCTGAAGATCGGAATTTGCGGTGAGCATGGAGGCGATCCGACTACTATTGACTTTTGTTTTAGAATTGGATTAAGTTATGTATCGTGTTCACCATTCCGGGTACCGCTGGCACGGCTTGCCGGCGCACAGGCGGTAATTAAAAATACCGGAAAGAACATAGAGGGAGGGGAGTCAGCGAAGACTGGTAAACCCACCGCTGCCTTGGTGAAAGGCAGTAGAAAACCTGTTAAGGGGGATAAGAAGATGGCAGTAGCGAAGCCCGCAGCAAAGAAGACAGCTGCAAAGATACCCGCAGCGAAGAAACCCGCTGCAAAAAAACCCGCGGCGAAGAAACCAGCAGCGAAGAAACCCGCAGCAAAGAAGCCCGCAGCAAAAAAAGCCGTAGTAAAATAAGGTTTTTTTGGGTTCGAGAATTTTTTTTGAAGAAAGGC
>JAITCL010000079.1 GCA_031283105.1 Treponema sp.
TTATAATAAAAATATGGAGAATTTGGCAGAAAGAATTGATATTATTAAAGAGTCTATTCTCAAAAATGTTCCAGCTAGATTTATTTATTTATATGGGTCATATGCTTATGGCAACCCAACGGAGAAAAGTGATATAGATATTTATTTAGTTATTCCTGACAATGTAGTTAATATGATGGAAATTTATACAAAAATTATGGTTGATTTAAGTCTAAAAAAAATATTTTTTGTTGATTTATTGTTAAATAGGGAAAGTGTATTTAATACGAGAAAAACAGAAAATATCCTCGAAGAAACGATATTTCAAAAAGGTAAAGTAATTTATGAACATTAGCGATGTCAAAGAATGGATGATAATAGCTGATGATGATTTTGATTCAGCAAAGATATTGAATGAATCATTTCGAAAACATATGGAAGTTATTTGCTATTTATGCGCCCAAGCAACAGAAAAATATTTAAAATGCTATTTAACATACAATGGCATTATTCCGCAAAAAACTCATAATTTAGTTTTGTTAAATGATAAATGTATTGAAATAGATGATAATTTTCAGGAAGTAAAAATGGAATGTGGTTTTCTAAATAGATATATCAATGAAATTCGTTACCCTTATAGGGTTCAAGTATATGAAGAAGATGTAATGTATGTAATTAGGTCTGTCGAAAAAATTAGAAGTATAGAGGCATTAAAAAAAATCAGGGAAGAATTAATGTAAATCTTTTACATTATTTTCTTTTTTTTATTCTTTTTCCAACATCTTTATATATTTCCATTTTATCCCTTTTGCCAATTCCCCATATTTCTATTATTTCAATTTCATTTTTTACTATCCTGTAAACAATTCTATATTTCTTTTTTGCTACATATATCTTATAATATCCGGTCAAATCTATATTGTTTTTATTTCCTAATTCTTCACCTATATATGCATCGTCTTTTAAATCATCAATTTTTTCATTAACCAATTTTTTTATGCTTCCATCGAGTAATTTATAATCTTTTTCGGCTTCTGGAATAAATTCAATATCCACAGTTTACATCTCTTCCTTAATATTTTCCCATGAAACATTATTTTTTGGATTATATTTTTCCATGCGGGTTTCTACCATTTTTTTTATTTCATATTGCTCAAATATTTCCTCAATATTTTTTAAATGCTCATATTCCTGATATGAAAGCAATACCGCTTCCATATTGTTATTTTTTAATATATATACGGCTTTTCCAGAATTTGATAATTTACGAACCGTTTGAGTAAGTTCCTTTTGGAGCCGAGTAATGGGCATCATTTGTTTAGCTTCTACCAACATATATTTCTCCATATAATTATATATAGTATCATATATATTATAATACATATTATTTTGCTATGTCAATCGGAATAAAGGGTATTATACCGCAGGGCAAGCCTTGCAAGGAAGTTGCTTACGCAACTTACAAAAGCCTACGGCGGCTTTCCGCGTGCAAGCTCGGACTAAAGTCCGGCGGGGTATTAAACCCTTCGTTTCCTCACTCGCTCGGTCATGTCCGTGCAAGCACGGCCGCGACCTCGCTCCGTTCGTCAATAATGATGAAATGACAAGTTGACGGAAATTTGGAGCCTGTTACCACTGGCGACTTACATACTAGTAGTCCCCGTACCGGGCAACGTAAATTTTACCGATAAAGTTATTTACCGCACTTCTAATTTTATCAATGTCGGAATCACTCATGGAAGTACTGCAATCCAACACAAGGTAGATAATGGCGGTACCAAAAAAATCCGTTCTACTACTAGGAGTGTATTCACTGTTATATTGCCAGGTTGACGAACCGGGAGTCATAGTCCACTGTTTTGTGTTAAGCCAATCGTTATCCGTAACCGTAATATTTTTAAATAAAAAATCGACCGTCGTACCGCTTATTGTTCCTGTTATGGAGCTTGCTTCCGTGGAAAAAATTTCTCCGACATAAGTGATATTAGTGAAGGTATAATTATTTCCGGATACCATTACAGTACCTTCAACGTAACTAGTAGATGTCGCGGCGCTCGTAGGGGCTGTATTTAAAACGTCGAAGGTTATTCGGACTTTGGTACCCGAGTCAAGCAGAGTTGTAGTCATACTGAAACTTGACCTTTGTATAAACCCATCGGCTATTTCATCGAATATTGATTGTACACCGTCGAAATTGGTTAATTTCTTGCTTTTCCCGGGGTTGGCAATGTTCTGCAGAGAAGCCGTAAATTCTGCATCATTTGTTACATCATTTCCTTTCACGCCTATCGAATATGCGGTAATTCCTGTGCCGTTAATTTTGCGGTTTGCAATTTCATTTTTGACGTATGTAATATAAGCGGGCGTGTTTTCAAAAGATTTCCCTTCAATTGGGGAAATCCTTGATTGTCCGCCTGACCCGTTATCCAGCCCGTCGGTAAAGGTAATCACATACACCGAATCAGGATTGTTCGGAACCCAGTCTTCACTGCTTTTTAGGTTTGCCAGCGCTTTATGTACGGCATAGTATATTGCGGTACCGGGCTGACTAGCAATTTGATAATCCCAAGATAACCTGTCATTTATCCACTTTTTCACATCATAGTCAAGAAAAACAGGCCTATCTAAGGTTGTTATTGCTTGAGCATCTCCGGCAAATCTAATAATCCTTTCATGGTTAGGAAAAGGAGGCCTATCTAAGGTTATTGCTTGAGCATCTCCGGCAAATTTAATAATCCCTAAGTAAATTCCATCCTCGCCTCTGACGGGACGTGGGGGTGGGAGGGTAAGAGGAGGGAAGTAAGGGGCTTCTCCTCCGCCACTACCGCTACCGCCGCCGCCTCCGCCGCTACCACCTCCACCGCCGCTGCCACCTCCGCCGCTGCCACCTCCACCGCCGCTGCCACCTCCGCCGCTGCCGCCTCCTCCGCCACCACTTCCACCTCCTCCGTCGCACGCTAATATCAATCCAACTGTAAGGAAAACTGCCAGCATATTACAGAAAAAAATAGTGCTTTTCTTCATAAAACAAACTCCTTTAGGTTGGTCGAGCTATCCGTGAATGAATAGCACCACCTCTTGTTGATTTGCCCATCTCTACGAACAGGCATAAATAGACCTAATAGGACTATTTATGAAAAAGCCTAATAGGTTTTTAATAAAATGTCAAGAAATTGCAAAAATTAAAATCATCTTCTACATTTCCAGTATTTTTTTAACCGTAAGGTAAAGAGAGGGGGTAATACTATTTTGGGGTTATTTCATAACGACAAGATAGAAAAGGTGCGTCTAATAGGCATTTTTACACCTAATCTATAAGGATTAGTTATGACAGGAACCAATTTAAGACAAATTTTAAGTAAAAATATTAAATTACTCAGAAGTAAACGCTCTTTATCTCAGGAAGAACTAGCCGAAAAAGCCAATATTTCGATTCCATTCCTGAGTAATATTGAACGAAGTAATAAATGGCCCTATCCCGACACGCTGGTAAAGCTTGCCAAAGCCCTTGATGTTGAGGTTTTCATGCTTTTTCAGGAAAATTCGCCGCCAAAGCCCGATAATATACAGAATACTCTATCCCAATTCAAAAAAGATTTGGCGGTTTCCCTCCATAAAACGGTTACCGTTTCCATAGACAATTCGCTGGAAACCATTAGCGCTCATTATATTGGGGGAAAACCGGAAAAACTGTAGTAAATTTCTGGTTTTTCACGCTCGTCTTATGCGTGTTATTGACACCTTTTTCAGAATCCTATATAATCTTCTCTTGGTACAAGGAGAATGTCCGTATGGTATTTTTGCTAGCCGATGATTCACGGCCTACCCGCAATCTTCTCAAAAGTTATGTGAGTGAGCTTGATCTTGACGCCCCCCCTGATTTTATAGAGACTGAAAGCGCCGAAACTACGTTGGATATGGTGCAAACCCGGCGCGTTGATTTTATATTCCTCGACTGGAATTTTAATACCAAAATGACCGGGCTGGATGTATTAAAGGAAATTCGAAAAATAGATAAATATAAACAGTTGCCTATTATCATGGTCACCAGCGACAGCAATAAGGCCAATGTAATTATAGCCTTAAAATTCGGCGCCAATGATTTTATCGTAAAGCCGATAGACAAAAAGTCCTTTGCGGAGAAAACAATCAAGGTTATCAATAGCGTTAAGTACGGCAGCTAGTTGTCCTGTCTGCTGCCAAGTTTTGCCGCTTTGGCGAAAATATTCCTTAAATAACGCCCTTCCCTTTCAGTTAAACCGGCGCGGCAGATTAAATCCCGCAAAAAACGGGTCTGTTCCTCGCGTCCCGGGTGCCGGTAAAAGCCAAGTTCGGCAAGAGTGCCGGTTATGTCCGCCGTCAGCGTATCAACCGCCTGGCGCTCAAGGGGAACCCATTCCCCTTTTACCGGGTTTTCTTCCACCCCGCCAAAAGCGAGAAACAGCTCGTAGGCGTATATTTGCACCGCATGGGAAAGGTTAAGGGAGGGAAAGGCCTCGGAAACAGGGATATGCGAGGCAATATTGCAAAAATTCAGTTCATCGTCGGTAAGGCCGGTGCGCTCATTGCCAAAGACAAAGGCCAGAGGGGCGGCGGCGCACTTTTCCAGCCGGGGGGCAAGCCACGACATAAGGGCGCGGGGTTCCAAAGTGACCCCTTTCCGCCTCTTGCCCCGGCGGCGGGTGGTTCCCACTACCAGCGAACAGTCTGCGGCGGCGTCCGCCAGGGTGTCAAAAAAGCGGGCTGTGCGCCACACATCTTCGGCATGGACAACCCGCGTCAGCAGCGTCGCTTCATCCAGCGGGGCCGGCGCTACCATTCGCAGTTGGGAAATGCCCATGTTTTTCATTACCCGGCATACCGCCCCCACATTGCCCGGTTCACTGGCGCGGCACAAAATAATCACCACATCCGACAAGACCATCTATATCAGTTTGACAAATTCATGTGGGCGTGTATACAATAAAGGTGAGGAAGCGCCATGAACAATAATGATCTTGTTCCCGGATTCGATAACGAAAAGGATGAAAACCTTAAAATCAAGCTCCAGGATGTACCTGATGTTGAAGGTTGTCTTGTTTTGGTACTTCATGGCTACATTGATACATACAATTCAACCAGCTTTCAAAATCGGGTTCAGCGGGCTATTGATGAGGGTTTTATCCGGCTGATTTTCAACTGTAATGGCCTTAGCCATGTTTCCTCAACGGGTATTGGCTCTTTTACCGTGTTCCTCAAGGCGGTAAAATCCCAGGGCGGGGACATAATACTGCTTGAAGTTCAACCTAAAATATACGAAGTGCTGCAATTACTCGGTTTTTCCCAATTTTTCAATATTCAGACCGACCTCAACGAATCTATTGATCTTTTCCGCAGTAATGAACCCCAGCAGGAAACGGAAATATTCCCCAAAATATTTGCCTGTCCTTTTTGTTCCAAAAGCCTCAAAGCGGTAAAACCCGGCCGTTTCCGCTGTTCAGACTGCAAAACAATCATTGCCATTGACAATGCGGGGGCGGTTTCACTGGGTTAAGGCCAAAATACCCCTGTGGAAAACTTGTTCACAATATAAGGAAAAATTCACGGGGTGTATCTATTTTTATACAGAAATCCGTACTGGGGAAAGATAACAAATAACGGATATTGCTAATTCCTTACAGGATAAGGACTTACGTGATTTTGTAAGGGAATTAGCTGTTTTTCCGTTCAAACGTAAGTGCAGATATGCCCAAAAAAACCCCGCTTTATGTCTGTTTTCTCCTATTTTACCTGTGGATAATTTGTGGAGAAAAATGGTTTCAGGGCGCTCTTGCACTCTGGGCGTTCCCGTGTTATTCTTAATATAGTGAGAAAACTGGTCAATTTGGTGTTATTTTACAGTCTCAGTTTTGCGATTTTGTTCCTTGTGGCAACAGGACTGCGCTTTTTGGTGCTGCGGATTGAGTGGGTGCGGGCATTGTCGCAGGAACGGGAGGCTGTACTGATTGAAATCATGACCGCCGCCCGTTGGGCATTATCGCTGGCGGTTTACGGCGGAGTACTCCTGGGGTTGAGCTATGCCGTCCGCCGGGATGTTTTTACGCCAATGGCGATTCTGTGCGTGGCCGTACTGACCATTGGTTTTACCTTCGGCATTGGTCAATTAATAGAAAGCTGGGAAAATGTGCCGCCTGCCAAGGCTTTGGCGCAGCCGCTGGGCAAGCCGGGGCTTATCCTTTCCAATAATGTGCGACCTGCCGGGACTGTTCTGGTGCTGCTGGAGGGGCCTGCCAAACCGGGCGGAAGCCGTGTCGTGGCAACTCCCGACAAACCCCTGCTGTATCAGGCGGAATTTGCCGGAAAAGATTTGTCGCTGCTCAGTCTGCCGCCCGCGCCGTTTAGCGATAATTGCCCCTGGTTCCTCAAAAGCCTTGCCATTGATCTGCGGCTCAACGCCGAAAATATACGCCAGACGGTAAATGCGGGGCTGCTGCCGTTTCTGATGTATGCCGGGACGCTCGTCTTCCTGTTATGCTCGCTTATGTTCATTCTGAAATTCAGCTTGTGGCCTTTGGCAAACCTGTTCCTGGGCTGCCTCGCTTTTCGGGGCGTACTTGCCCTGGAGCTTTTTTTCAAAACGCCTGAAATGCAGGAGATGTTTGATTCGTTTCTGCAAAACCGTCTGCCACGGGCATGGGCGGTTCCGCTGATTTTCTGCGGCGTTGGTTTGCTGGCGCATCTGTATTCATTTTTGGTGTATCTGGTAAAAAGGCAGAGTCATTATGCAGCTTGATAAAGAAACGGTTCATTCGCCGCCGGGGATTTTTTTCGCGTATGTTGGTGCGGCGTCTTTTCTTATCCTGATTTTCCGTCTTATTTTTCCCGGTGAAATTTCGCCATTGCCTATTTTTTCACGAAACTGGCGGCTGATTCGGGGCCTGATTGATATTATTGCCCTGTTTCCCGCTCTGGCTTTTTCCGCTTTGGTTATCCCTTTCGGCCTTGTTGCTGAAGAGGATAACCGTTCCGGTTATCAGCACATTTTTCAACGTCTGATGGCTCCGCTGGTCACGGCAATTTGTGCGGCGGGTCTGTACGCTATTTTGTTTTTTTTGATTCTTCCCCTGGCGCAAAATTATCAGGAAAATATGCGCTATCAGGGGGATATGTACCGTTTGGCAAAAGAACGGGCGGAAGTTCATAAACAAAACGGGGATTGGCTTCAAGTATCCCAGTTTGTCGGCATTTGCGACAGCGTTTGGCAAGACAGCCCGGAGCTTACCGCGCTGCGGAATGAGCTTGAATATCACATGGATGAATTGCGGTTTGGGCGAAACAGGCTGGATGACCAGGATTCCGCTCAAACACTGAAGAGCGCCCTGTATTCGGCGCTGGCCGGACAGCGGGAATCGGTAAATGCGGCGGAAGCTATCGCCCTGGGTGAAACTGCGTTAGCTGAAAGACGGCTGTTTGACGCTCACTGGCTTGCCACTCTTGGAGGACGCATTGCCAAAGAGGGCAGTCCTGAAAAAACAAAGGCAGCCTGGCTTGCGGCGCGCGCATGGAATGAAATTGCATCGCAAAGGCCAACCGACAGAGAAAACCGCGTGTATTCGATTTATCAGCTTAAACTGTCAGGTTATGAAGCAATGGTCGCCAGTGACTGGATACGGGCATATTATATTTTTCAGGAACTTCTTGGCCTGACTCCCAATGACCCTGACGCGAAGAATTTTTTTGCAGACTGTAAAAAGAAAACCACGGAAATCGCCTTTTTTATAGATGAAATGGAAGTGTCGGTTAACGAAACGCTTACCAACACTATTTTCTCCCTGCCCGCCCGTCAAAACAGGGGGCAGGATCGGTCGGTGATGCGGGTAGCCAGTTTCTCTTACTCCCCGGATTACGCCTACGGAACAGGCATTGAGTACATGGTTTTCGATACCAATGCCCAGCCGTTGCTGCGCCTCCAGGCGCCTTACGCCAAGTTCCTGCCGATTAAACTTGGCGAGGAGGACAGGGTAATTGTTCTGATGCGCGCGCTGGATCGCCATGACCGTACCAGACGCTGGGAGCCGGAATGGAGCGCGCAAAACAACACCGTATATCAGCCGCAGATGGCGCAAATTACACTCGACATAGATTACGAAACTTTTCTCATGCTGCCGGAAATGCGGCAGGGGCTGCCCGGTCTGCACATTGACACTCTTTTTGCCGCTTCCGGCATAGCCGATGAAATGGGCTACATTCCCGAAGTTTTTGAAGCGGAGATTATTAACCGGCTTGGTTCCTGCCTGTTCTTTTTGCCCATGTCGGTTGTCGCCATAGTAATTGGCTGGTGTTACCGCGCCAAACGGCGCCCGCGCTATTTTTTCGTGTTGTTGCTCCCTATTCTGCCGGTAGTTTTCAGCGGCATGGTATATGCATACCGGATCGTTCTTAACAGCATCGGTATTTCGCTGATTATTAATTGGGGATTTTCCCTTGCCCTTACCGCGTTAATTGTCATTCTGGCATTTTCTTTTATTCTTTCCTTAATCCTTCTGGCAGCCCAACACGAGTGAAAAACAGCCTATGCGTCCTTCTGCGGGCTCTTTATATTACGCAAGTTTTATCCCCGGTTTGCAGGAATTCATTGCAGAAACAGTGCGGGAACGCCTGCATGATGTGGTAATTCACCGTCTGCTTGACGGAGCGATTCTTTTTGAGACTTCCCTTGCTTATGACAGGTTTAATTTTTTGTGCTTTAATAATATTTTCGCGGTTGCCGGTATAATGGAACATACCGCCCCGGACGGGGCACTGGAAGCGCATATCAGCGCCGTTATACGCAACAGCATTCCATTTGCCGCTGAACAAGTAATAGCGCATAACAGCGCAAAATTCCGCACCTTCAGGATTGTCATTTCGTGTGAAAATACGCCCGCGGCGATAAATGAAAAACTGCGGCTGGGGGCGGAACAATACATCGCGCAACTGTCCGGCCTTAAGGTAGACCGCGCCCGGCCTGATGCGGAATTTTGGTTTTTGTATCGCCATGACCATCAGCCGGAAAGCACATCACCGGGACGGCGCTTTTCGGTTTTTATGAAACGGCTGACAATGCGCCCTTCCTGGGAAAAATCCCTCCATCCGGGGGAACTGCCGCCGCCCCTTGCCTGGACGCTCTGCCGTCTGGGAAACTTAAAACATGGCGACATAGTTTTTGACCCCTTTTGCGGCTATGGCTCAATCCCCTCTGCGGCGCTTAAATATTTTCACATAACGCGATGTATTGCCTGTGATTCAAATGAAAAGGCCGCCGCCTATACCGCCGCCCGGCACAAAAGCCGCTCCGTTGATTTTGTCCTTCATAAAGCGGATTTCCGTTCTTTGGCTTCTGTTCTGCCCGAAAAAAGCGTAGATGCCATTATCACCGACCCGCCCTGGGGCCATTATCAGGATATTCCCGTTACGCAGCTTTACGAAGATATGTTCCGCATTTTTGACCTGCTGCTCAAAACCGATGGGCGGGTGGTAATCCTGGGTGGCAGAACAGACGCATTACTTCAAGCAGCCCAAAACCGCTTTGCATTACACCACAACATTCCCATTCTGCTTTCCGGCAAAAAAGCGACGATTTATTCATGGCAAAGGTAAAGCGTCGTATACAATACCAATTCGGGATATAGATGACGCTTTATGTCGCCTACAGGTAGTTATATGCAATACGGGCTAAATTAAAGTATAAAATATTGCATTGACAAAATAAATAAAAATAATATATAATTTAAATATAGGAGAACAATATTTGAAAAGAAACAGCAAATCAATTATTGATAATATAAATAAAAAATATAGTTATAAAAATAAATATTTTGCAAAAAATGGTGTAAGTATATGGGATGGAATACTATTTATTGTTCTATTACTTGTTTTTTTTCTTTTTTATCCAGGAATGAACAATCTTGTTAAAATATTTTTATTTATTTGTAAATCATTAAATATAAC
>JAITCL010000100.1 GCA_031283105.1 Treponema sp.
TTTTTTGCATAAGCGGCATGAGAAGAAGGCTGACGCTGACCAGTACCAGCACAACGCCGAAAGCGAGAAACTTGTTAGGTCCGTCAAAATAATTGAAATAAAGGGAAAAGAGTCCCGAAACAACAAAATACTCAATAAAAAACATAAAACAGTACAGCTTGAACATCCGCAGGGACTTGCTCCGCTTAATTGCCCCGGCGCACATATAACAGATAACAATGTAGCCGAGTCCGTCCCCCAGTCCATAAGCGAAAGAACCGGAAATTATTGTTATGGGTGTATCGTATAACAGAGCGCCCAAGCCCAGCAGAGAAGAAACCAAAAACATCAGCCAGAGATATAAAGCGCTGCGGCCAATGAGCAGTTGGACGATAACTACGAGGCCTACGGAAATAAAAGTTCCCAGCCCGAACGCAAAAACGGACAGACTGTTTTCCCCCCACTCAATATAATTGATCATGCACACGATCATGTAAAACACAACGTGCAGGCCGATGACAAATGGGACTCCTGATCCTTTGCCGTCACTGGAGGCGTTGATTTCCTGTTGTTGTTTACCGTATAAAAAAACAACAACAAGAAAAACCACCGTTACGACAGCGCCGCCCCATGTTTCGCCCGCAGTATGAAAAACGGGGAATATGCTCCATGCGGCGTAGTAAAGGCCGTAGTAAAACTGGATAAGCGCCATGCCGAGCAGACGCTCAATGTTGTTTAACACAAAGCAAAACAGGAAGAAGGAGCAGGCGGCGCATAACCCGTTAAAAAACTTGAAGACCATATAAATGGTAAACCACAAGAAGCCTAGCGGCATAAAAATCAGGAAGGGTATGAGGATTGTGGAAACAACCGCCGCCAAACGCAGAAACGGAATTATCAGCCGTTTAGGGATGAGGGTTAGAATGAGCCAGCCAAGCCCCAAAAGAAAAAATGTCAGTTCGGACGATTTGAATCCCGCCAACGCGATACTATGGTCGTAATAACGCAGGTTTCCCATAACAACGGAAAGGGGGAAAATCACCAGACAAGGCCACAATTTCCCCCTGATATTCCGAAAGGACAATTCGTCCCTTATTTGAAAAAGTTTTGTAATAGCTGCGCCTTGTCTTTGCGGCAATTGTGTACTCCTTTTTACAAGAAATCATATTTTTCTTATGGCGTGTACTTTAATTGAAACTTGCCCTTTGTGTATCTTTACCTCGCCTGAAATCTCAACTTTGTCAGATACTCCGACCGATAAACCGCGCCATTCTTTCGAGCCAATATCAATGGTGATTTCTCCCGAAGAATCACGGAACGTATAATCGTGACGTGACGGCAGCGAATAGACAATGTTTCCGGTCAATACTACCCACGAATCATTGGGCAGGTTTCGCGTATCATCAATTGTGTACCGCCGGACATTTGTTCCGGCTGCTAAAGTTATGGCGTGTACTTTAATGGAAACCTGCCCTCTCTGTACTTTTACCTCGCCGTAAATTTCAACGGTATCGGACACTGCGGCTGATATGCCCCTCCATTCTTTAGGGCCGACCTCAATGGGGATTTCCCCGGAGGAATCCCGCAGTATGAAATGCCTGCCCCCCGGCAGTACATTGACAATATTTCCGGATATAACCACCCACGAATCATGAGGATATTTTTTTGCATCACTGACTGTTATGGGCTGACCAATAGCTTGTCCGCTGGTTCCGGGGCCAGTAAATCCCTGCCCATAAACAAATACCGTTGAGAATAAAAGCATAGCCAAAAATGTATACCTTTTCATAAATATACCTCATATTAAACCGCGTGAGCGGTTAGATGATCAAAGTTTCCGCAATGAGGAAACAAAACCACTTGAAAACAGAGTACCCCGAAAAACCTATAGGGTCAATTTTCAATCGGATTAAGCGCCAGCCTGAATTCAGGAATTTATATCTTCCTGATATATCTTGCGTGAATTTCAGGCGCTCTCTGCCAATATTTTTTGTCTCTGTGCAGTTCGCCGCTGATCTCAATGTTTTCAGTCGGGCTGATAATTGAACCCAAGTTGTACCATTCCCGTGGACCTATTCTAATGATTATTTCCCCTGATGAATCACGGAATACATACAGATCACCGCCAATAGCCTGGACAATAGCGCCCGTTACAACTACCGGAGCTTTGTGCGCAAAAGTTTTTGCCTGTTCTACAGTAACAGTCCGTGTTGGGCCTGTGAACCCGTACCAGACTGGAGTTCCTCCCGGGGGCGGCGGCGGATTAGCGCCGGGGCCTATAAAGCCCTGTGCGGAAACGGTTGCTGCCGCAAAGAGCGGCGCCAAACAGCAGACGAAAAAAAGCGTATACTTTTTCATAGTATACCTCCATAATTTAGCCGCGTGAGCGGCGAGTATAATCGGAGGCTCCGCAACGCGGAGACAAAACCTCCTAAAAAAGATTTGCATATCAAGCATCTTTTAACCGCAGGTTCTAAAATGCCCAATACGCATTTATAAAATATACGTCCGGGATTATCTGTCTGCTACCTGCTAAAATTAGCAGGTTTGCCTGTTTTCACTGTTTTTATACCTGCTAAAATTAGTAGAGTGACTGTAAATATGGGGTAAATAAATTAAAAAGCATTTTTGTAGGGCTTAAGCCAGCTTAAACCCTACAAAATGCAGACTTGTGAGGCAACTAACCGAGTTGTCTCACAAGTCCAATAATGCTCTGAAATAAAACTCATTTCCAAATCATCAATAGCCATGAAATCAAAATTATTAACCCGGTAATAACATAAGCAGCCGGTTTTGTATGATGTTTAACATTATGTGTAATGGGCGTACTGTCATTGCTCAAATCAATCATTAAATTGTCCAAATCGGTTAAAATGGTTTTGGGTCTTATGCGGTACTTGCGGCTCATAAGGACAGAAGAGATTCGCAGGGATTCGCTTAGTAATTCGCCAAAAGTGCCGGGGAGCTTCAGATCATGGCGGATACATACTTTGGAAAGCATGATCAGTCCTTCCAGGGTAGCGGCGCGGCGGATTCCGGTTAATAACGCGGTTTCGGTAATTTTTAATGAGCCAATCGTGAATAAGACCCGGCCATAGGGAACCAATAAATTAAAAAACGTTATGCCAATGATAACGGCGGTTGTAACAAGTAAATTAATTTTTTTTCCTGACAGCCAGGCAATAAGCAAAAAAAATAAAAATTGAAAAACACGCGTTACGGTATTGGGATTAAACAGGAGAGCGGGCATTACAAGAAGCCCTGTTATGCAAAGTATATTCGCGCCAAATAAATTGTCATACACATTAAGTCTTTTTAAGCGGAATGTTTCCATGTTCATTATTAACGCACTCTCCGCGCCGCGTACCACCGCGAACGGCTGGTAAACATCTCGCAAAATATTCCTATCGCTAATCCGGTAATCAGCCCCGCAGCCAAAAAAGGCGGCGCGATATACATAACGCTGTCCCTGAAAAGAAAAAACCACGCGAGGGCAAGCTGTGACAAATTGGAAACCATCGCTCCTAAAACGCCAATTCCGGTAAAAGAAATATGCTTACCAAGCAGACGGCGCAGAGCGTACATTAATAATGCTGATAACAGCGTTCCTGTTAATGAAAATAAAAAAATATACGAAAATAATGTGCCCGATATAAGCGACTGCCCGAATATTTTAATGGCTGCTAAAACAAGGAATTGCGGAAAGGGGAGAATGTCCAGGGCAAGAAGCAGCGGCAGATTCGCAACGCCGATACGCATGAAAGGCAGTGGTTTGGGAATCATGTATTCAACAGCGGAAAGGAAGAGGCAAAAAGCGCCAAGTAACGCAATGGTTTTATTTATAGAATCATTTTTACCATGTAATTGCGTCAACATCGTTTCCTTCATCATCATTTCCTTCGATTAATAATAACACGTTATTGGGAAGGCAGACCGACCACGCGCCGGCTCTGTACAATTTTCCCGCAATTACACAGGTTTGATTTTCACATGGCGATGAAACAACCCAGGTCTTTTTATCATGAATTTGTATAATTGTATCGCCAAGAGGTCCGGAAACGGCGACTGATTCATCAGCGTCCAGAGGAAAAGTCCATTCACGCTCATTACTGCGGATAAGCACGTGAACATTATTTTGCGGCTTTAAATAAGAAATATACGCGCTAAAGCCTGTAAGCGCGATACTAAAAAGAATTATTATTAAGTCTGGGATTTTAATATGGAACGATGAAAATTTCATTTTTTATTATTATAGATTAATTTAACAACAGGGAACACCTGAAAACTTCATAATTTTAATAGGTCATAACCTTACTCACTTTACAATCCTGAATGAAACCGATACATTGGTTTTATGATGAAGAAAATATCACTTACCGGAATAAAGCCCACGGGCGATTTACACATTGGCAATTTTTTTGGCGCTATTAAACCCGCGCTGGAACTGGCGAAAGAATACGACGCGCGTTATTTTATCGCTGACTATCACGCGCTTAACAGCATGAAAAACCCGAAAGAACTCAATGCCGTTATCAGGAAGGTCGCAGCCGGCTGGCTCGCGTCAGGGCTTGATCCTGAAAAGGTAATTTTTTACCGTCAGAGTTCGATCCCTGAAGTTTTTGAACTTACTACGATGATAATGGCGTTCACATCAAAAGGGCTGATGAACCGCGCTCACGCATATAAAGCCGCTGTTCAGGAAAACAATCAAAAAGGCGATGATCCGGACGCTGGTATAAATATGGGGCTTTTTACATATCCTGTGCTGATGGCGGCGGACATTATTCTTTTTGATTCTGATGTTGTGCCTGTCGGTCAGGATCAGGTACAGCATATTGAAATGGCGCAGGATATAGCGCAGTCGGTAAACGCCAACTACGGAAAACCGGTATTGAAGGTACCCAGCGCCGCGGTTCAGGAAAGTGTCGCTGTTGTACCCGGGCTTGACGGCCGTAAAATGAGTAAAAGTTACGGAAACGTAATTCCCCTCTTTGCGCCGGAAAATATTCTTCAAAAAACAATAATGCGCATGGTGACTAACTCCCAATCCGTAGAGGAACCAAAAGACCCTGACACAAGCCAGATTTTCCTGCTTTACAAATTATTCGCGGATAACGAAGAACAGTCTGCTTTCGCGGCGCGCTTCCGTGCCGGGGGTATGGGCTGGGGTGATGCCAAAGAAGAGCTGTTCCGCGTAGTGAACTGCAAACTCAGCCCGATAAGGGAGCGTTTCGACTCTATCATAGCGGATATTCCCGCTTTGGACAAAATCCTGGAGCAGGGCGCGGCAAAAGCGCGTCCTATCGCGGCAGCTACAGTTAAACGTTTTAGGAAAGCCGCCGGAATTGATTGATAGTAATAGCAAGGAGTGTATATGGATTTTGATGTTGAATTCGAACAAGAAGACGATGGGCGCTGGATAGCGGAGATAACGGAAATCCCTGGCGTCCTTGCATATGGGTTAACCCCATTGCAAGCAGGGGCACAAGCACGAGCATTGGCTTTACGTGTTTTAGCGGATCGTATGGAAAATGAAATGTCAATCCCTGTATTTCACGACAATGAGGAAGTAGGTTCGAAGATGGTGGCAAGAGTGGCTAAACACACCGGATTAAAGCAGGATGATTTGTAAAGACTGAAAAATGCAAAAACAATAGGAGTAGAAAGATGAGTACGATTGTTTGTATCGGAAGTGGCAATATGGGATCGGCGTTAATGAAAGCCGCTTCAAATGTTATAGGCGGCTCGTGTGTTTTTTTAACGGACATTGATCATGAAAAAGCGCGTACTCTTGCGGCGTCTCTTAAAGTAAATGTAATTGAATCAAATATAGAAGCCGTTGAAAAAGGGGATTATGTGTTTCTTGCGGTAAAGCCGCAGGTTCTGCCGCAGGTGTTAGCTGAAATCGCCGCCGCTGTCAAGGAAAAGCTGAATAGCGGTTTCCTTCCTGTATTTGTTTCTATGGCGGCAGGCTGGTCTATCGCAAAAATAAAAGCGGCAATCAGCGTGAAATTGCCTGTAGTGCGCATAATGCCGAATACGCCGGCCCTTATCGGAAAGGGAATGATCGCCCTTGCCGCTTCGCC